>NZ_CAJJIC010000212.1 GCF_905187505.1 uncultured Mailhella sp. | reverse complement strand
GGTGCTGTGGGGCGCCAACGTCAATGATCTGTATCCGCCCTATACGCGCTGGCTCAAGGCGGCGCGCGATGCCGGAACCAAGATCATCTACATTGATCCGCGCAGAACCCGCACGAGCATCTGGTGCCATACCCAGCTGCGTCCGCAGCCCGGCACCGACGGCATCCTCGCGCTCGGAGCCATCCGCTACATTCTGGAAAAGGGTGCCTACGACGAGGAACGCGCCCGCTTCCAGATCGAGGACTTTGAAAACCTCGCTCCCCAGACGGAAAAGTTCACGCTCGACTACGTGGAATCCATCACCGGTCTCCCGCAGAAGGACATTGCGGCCTTCTACGACGTGCTCGCCGCAAGCAGCAAGACCATCGTATGGCTGGGCGGTTCGCTTTCGCGTCAGACCAACGGCATTGTCACGGACCGCTCGATCATTCTTCTTCAGGCGCTGCGCGACAACCTCATCGGTGAAGGCAAGGGCATGCTCACCTTCCAGAGCGGCAAGCCCGGCGGCGGCGAAGAACTCGTGGATCACTTCTTCGGCGAAAACAATACGCCGAAGATGAACTTCCGCCGTCTGCGCCTGGCCATGGAAAAGAAGAATCTCGACATCCTTTTCCTGAACTCCAGCTACCGCCGCAATCCCGACGCCCTCGGCGTGCGCAAGGCCATCCAGAAGGTGCCCTTTGTGGTACACATGGGCTTCTTCCTCGATGAAGAGTCGGAAGTGTCCACGCTGTTCATTCCCGCCACGTTCGGTCCGGAAAGCCAGGGCTGCGGCTACGGCAACGAAAATCAGGTGGCCTGGCGCGAAAAAATCGTGCAGGCTCCCGGTTCCTGTGTGCCCGCCTGGCAGTTCTATCGCGACATCGGCCGCAAGCTCGATCCGGAACGCTATCCCGATTTCAAGGATCCGGAAGAGATCTGCCGCATGTTGCAGGCCGAGGTTCCTTCCTGGAAGGGCCTGACCATGGAACGCATGCGCAGCTCGTCCACGGTGACGTGGCCGCTTTTCGCCGAAGGCGAAGAAGAGCGCAAGGGCACGGTGTTCACGGAAGGCAAGCTGCTGACGCTTACGGGCAAGATGACCGTTGTGGACAGAGTGTTCGGCGGCATCAACCGCTGGGATTATCCGAAGGGACATCCTTACGGCAAGGACGGCAAGAAAGACTTTCCGCTCATACTTACGCAGGGCAAGCAGCTCTGGCACTGGCAGCAGACCCTGACCAACTTCGCCAGATCCATGGCTCAGTTCTCCAACGGCCGTTTTGTGCAGGTCAACCCCAAGACGGCGGCGGAACTGGGACTCAAGCAGCGCGACCGCGTGATGCTGGAAACCACCATGGGCGGCATTGAGTGCTGGGTCGATATTACGGAAAACGTTCTTCCGGGTGCGGTGTTCACTCCGGCCAACTGCTGCCGGACCACGCCGCTGAAGGAAAACCAGAGCGAATCCATCTGCGATATCCTCCCGAATTACTGGGACCGCATTTCCGCACAGCACAACTGCACGGGATGCCGTCTGA
>NZ_CAJJIC010000211.1 GCF_905187505.1 uncultured Mailhella sp. | reverse complement strand
GGGTTCGTCCTTCGCATCATGCGACCTTCCCCCTGCATGCCGAAAGCACGCCTTTTCGTCCCATGCCGCATCACCCTGCGCCAAGAAGATCAGGCAAGTTTTCGGCAGAAAAGGCTCTTCAAAAATGCGCGCGGACCTTCTACTCCTGATGATAGGAAAAACATTGTCCAGAAAACAGGAGCTGCCATGAAAAGAACATCCTTCGTCACCGCCGTGTGCTGCCTTCTCGTGTTCGGCCTTGCCGCCCTTGCCGGAGCGGCCGAGGGCAAAAAACGCATCATGGTCTTCGGGGACTCCAACACCTTCGGGTATGTAGAAGACGCGCAGGGGGTGGTGAGCCGCCTGCCCACAGACACGGCCTGGCCCGGCAGAATGGCGACCCTGCTCGGAAACGACTACGACGTGATCGTGGAAGGCCTTTCCGGGCGCACCACGCGCATCGACAGTCCGGAAAAATCCGGTACCGGCATCATTCCCGGCGCAGGCATGAACGGCGCCGACTACCTGCCCGCCGCCCTTTCCTCCCATATGCCTCTCGACATGGTCATCATCATGCTGGGCACCAACGACCTGAGAAAAGACCGCAGCCAGAGCGCCGAGGACATCGCAAAGAGCGTGACGGAACTGGTATCCATAGTCCGTAAGGGCGAATGGCAGCAGCGCACGAAGTTCGCCGCGCCCGAGGTGCTGGTCGTCTGCCCGCCCAGACTGAATCTCGTCAAGAGCCCCTACGCATCCTTCTTTGAAGGCTCCCTCGCCAAGAGCGAGGCCCTGCCCGGCCTGCTCCGTCCCATGGTGGAAAAAGCGGGAGCCCTCTTCTTCGATGCTGCCTCCGTGGTTCCCTTTGCACAGGGCGCAGACGAGATTCATCTTACTCCGGCCAACCACGCCGTCCTGGCCGAAGCCGTGACCCGCGAAGTCAAAAAAGCCTTCAACGACACCAGAACCGACGCCGAAACCGAAACTTCGGGCATCTTTGCCCGCGGCGGCGCCAACACGGCCTATGCCAAATACTTTGTGGGCAACAGCTACCTGAACATGCTCTCCACCGAAGGCGTGACCATCGGCAACGTCACCTTCGAGCCCGGATGCCGCAACAACTGGCACACCCATCACACTGAAAAAGGCGGCGGACAGATTCTGCTCTGCACCGCTGGACGCGGATGGTATCAGGAATGGGGCAAGGAGCCCCGCGAGCTGCGCCCCGGCGACGTGGTCAACATTCCCGCCGGCGTCAAGCACTGGCACGGTGCGGCCAGGGACAGCTGGTTTGTGCATATCGCCGTGGAAGTGCCGGGAGAAAACGCCCGCAACGAATGGCAGGAACCTGTAAGCGACGCCGAGTACGACAAGCTTCCCTGAACCGTATCCGCCATGCTCCCGAAAACAGTGCCGGGCATGATCCGAACGCCCCTGATGTCGGGCCCCGGAGACGAAAGACTCATGCCCGTCTCTTCAGCCGAAGGCCGGTCCGGGCTCTTTTCTGAAAAGAAGCTCCGGTCATAGCCGCAACCATTCTTCTCCCGTGCTGCCCCATTGTCATGCCGGAGGCGGAGCGCAAGGCTCCGCCTCCGGCATGCTGCGTGTTTGCCCGCC
>NZ_CAJJIC010000210.1 GCF_905187505.1 uncultured Mailhella sp. | reverse complement strand
TCGGGCTGCAATCTCAGTGCAGGCGTGCGCGGCTGCGCCCGCCTGCCGTGGCCGACCGATGTTCCGCTTCGCGGCAACATCGGTGTTGTTTGTAGGGATTTCCAGATTTTTAAGGGGAGAGCGCTGGTTTAACGCTCTGGGAAACCGTCGTTGGCATGAACTGCCGTTTTTCAACGACATGGCGGGCCGTCGTTTTTCTTTCTGCCTTTGCTCAGCGCTCGGACATGCCTTTGCTTGCAGAGAACAACCGCCTTTCAACGCTCTGGGGCCCGCGACCTGCCTTCAGGCGGTCGCGCCGACGTCCGCAAGCAGGCGGAATTCACTTCCGGCGTAAAGCGCAGCGGGCGTCGTGCCAGTCCCACCCTCCGTACAGTGTATCCAGAGCGGACGGGAGAGAGCGTCATTGGGGAGATGGAAAATGTCATTCAGGCCTTGGAAGGAAAAAGGGCGAGAGCAAGCAGGCCTTCCACGGCGGTGCGGACGTTTGTTGCCGCAAAAAGACGGGTGGAACGTTGCGTTTGTCCGGGCAGGGAGCACGACACGGCAAGGAAGCCCTGCCTGCGCACCTCTTCCGCGTCGAGACCGAGCTTTTCCGCGCTTTTTTCGCCCTTGCCCGAAAGCACCAGCACGGCGACGGCAAGTCCGGCGTTCGCCCCGAAAAGAAGATCCTCCACCTTGTCCCCCACCATGGCACAGCGCGAGGCGTCGAGGTGATGAGCCTCCTTCAGGCTCTCCCACATGCCGGTGTCCGGCTTGCGGCAGCGGCAGCCCTCCTCGGGCCCATGAGGACAGAAACGCTCGTCGTCCACCACTGCGCCGAACGCCGCGAGCAGCTCGCCGAGTCTCTTTTCGCAGGCGTGCCAGCCCGACTCGGGAAAATATCCCCTCGCGATGCCCGACTGATTGCTTACCACAAAGGTCTTCACGCCCCATGAATGAAGAGCGCCGAGCGCCTCCCCCGTGCCGGGTATGAGCTCCACCCCCTCAGGGTCGCCCAGATAGTGCTTGTCCACAATAAGCGTCCCGTCACGGTCAAAAAGCACTGCCGAAAGTTCCATGCCCACTCCTTTTTCTGCCCGGGTAACACAGCCGCCGAAAGACTGCAATCAGAGGCCCGCGTTCCCCAGGGCGTTGAAAAAACGCTGAGCGGAAAACAACGGCCCGCCCAATCGTTGAAAAACGACCATCCCTTGTCAACGACGGCTTTCCATATCGTTGAAAAACGGCAGGTCATGCCAACGACGGTTTCCCAGAGCGTTAAACCAGCGCTCTCCCCTAAAAATCTGGAAATCCCTACAAACCACACCGGTGCTTTCGCGAAGCGAAGCACCGGTCGGCCACGGCAGGCGGGCGCTTACATCCCGCCCCCGAGTGACGCCATCGCCCGTCAGTCCCGGACACGCTGTACGGACGCGGGACTTGCACGACGCCCGCTGCGCTTTACGCCGGAAGTGAATTCCGGCTACTTGCGGTCGACATTTTCCTTTTTTCCGAGTGACGCCGACTCCCGTCTGCTCTGGACACACTGTACGGACTGCGGAACTTGTACGGTGGTCATTTCATTTAACGGCGGAAGTGAATTCCGCCTATTCATGACCACCG
>NZ_CAJJIC010000209.1 GCF_905187505.1 uncultured Mailhella sp. | reverse complement strand
GGGGGTGCTCTCCCCTTCTCCAGAAAGGTTCCCCTTTCCCTCACCAATTCAACTCTCGCATTCTGCCTCTATCGCAAGTCGCGGAGCTTCCGCTGCCCCTCCTCGTCACGATACAACTTATACACGACAGAATCCACAAGCCCCTGCCAGCTGGCTTCGATGATGTCATGCGACACGCCCACGGTCACCCATGTGCTGTCGGCGTCGCCCGATTCGATAAGCACACGGACAACGGAGGCCGTCCCGCCCGTACCGTCGGAAGCGGAAAGGACACGGACCTTGAAGTCCAGCAGCTTCATTTCCTTCAAACGCGGATAGAACGGCAGAAGCGCCTTGCGGAGTGCGGTATCAAGCGCGTTGACCGGGCCGTTGCCGGTGGCTGCGGTATGCTCGACGGCACCCTCCACTTCCACCATGACCGTGGCTTCTTCCATCGGCAACTCATGGCTGGCATCACGCACGGCGCTCACATGGTACTGCACCAGCTTGAAGAAGTCCCGGACGCCGCGCCGCGCCAGTTTGCGCAGGATGAGCAGCTCGACGCTGGCTTCGGCGGACGCGTAGTCGTACCCGAGGCTGGCCTTCTTTTTCAGCTCGTTGAACAGCCCCTTGACCACGGGCTCGTCCTTGTCCAGATGGAACCCGAACCGGCGCGCCAGCGAAACGATGTTGCTCCGTCCGCCGAGCTCCGTGATCAGAATGCGCTGGCCGTTGCCGACCAACTCCGGCTCCATATGCTCGTACAGGGAGGAACAGCGGTTGACGGCGCTGACGTGCACCCCACCCTTGTGCGCAAACGCGGAATTGCCCACGAAAGGCTGGCGGTTGAACGGCTTCATATTCGCCACTTCAGCGAAGTAGGACGACAGTTTGGTCAGCTGGCGGAGCCGCACATCAGCGGGCTCAGGCAAGCAGGTCAAACCGCATTTCACCTGCAATACCGGGAGGATCGAACACAGGTTGGCATTGCCGCAGCGCTCGCCCACCCCATTGATCGTGCCCTGCACCATTTCCGCGCCAGCCTGCACGGCAACGATGGTATTCGCCACCGCCATCTCGCAGTCGTTGTGCGTATGGATGCCGAGCCGCACTTCCGGCAAGGCCACACGCAGATCCGAAACGATCTGCTGCAGCTCGTTCGGCAGGGTGCCGCCATTGGTGTCGCACAGATTGATGATCAGCGCGCCCGCCTCGTGCGCGGCCCGCAGGACCGCCAGCGAGTATTCCGCATTCCGCTTGTAGCCGTCGAAAAAGTGCTCCGCGTCAAAATAGACTTCCGGCATGGAGCGCTTCAAGTAGGCTACCGAATTACGGATAATGTCCAGATTCCGTTTGGGGTCCAGACGCAGGGCTTCCTTCGCATGGCGTTCGCACGATTTGCCGAAAATCGTCCCCGCCGTCGCGCCGGAAGCGATGAGCGCGTTCAGATTCGGGTCTTCTTCCACCTTGTTGTCGGGATGGTGCGTGCTCCCAAACGCGGCGATACGGGCGTATTTCAGGTGATAGTTGGCGATCTCCTTGAAAAACGCCACGTCCACCGGATTGGAACCGGGCCAGCCGCCTTCGATATAGTCGATGCCGAATTCATCAAGGCGCAAGGCAATCTT
>NZ_CAJJIC010000208.1 GCF_905187505.1 uncultured Mailhella sp. | reverse complement strand
GCCTTCGGGGGCTTCGATGCGGCCCATCTGAATGCCGGTGAGAGTGTCGTACAGCTTGGTGAGCACGGGGCCCATGGCGTCCATGCCGGAAGGCACGCAGATTTCTTCGTCGTGGTTGACGATCTTGCCCACGGGAGAAATGACGGCGGCGGTACCGCAGAGGCCGACTTCGGCAAAGGAGGGCACTTCGGTCAGGGGCACTTCGCGTTCTTCCACTTCCATGTTCAGATAGTGCTGAGCGACATAGAGCAGAGAGCGGCGGGTGATGGAAGGCAGAATGCTGTCGCTCTTGGGAGTGACGAGCTTGCCGTCCTTCGTGATGAAGATGAAGTTTGCGCCGCCGGTTTCTTCAACCTTGGTACGGGTGGCAGGATCGAGGTACATGTTTTCGGCGTAGCCCTGACGATGGGCGTCCATGATGGGATGGAGGCTCATGGCGTAGTTGAGGCCGGCCTTGATGTTGCCGGTACCGCGGGGCGCGGCGCGGTCGAAGTCGCTCACACGGATGGTGATGGGCTTGGCGCCGCCCTTGAAGTAGGGACCGACAGGAGTGACCAGAATGCGGAACTGATATTCGTCGGCAGGCTTTACGCCGATGACGGCGGAGCTGGCGAACATGTAGGGACGGATATACAGCGTGGCGCCGGAGCCGTAGGGAGGAACCCAGGCGAGGTTGGCGCGCACGGTTTCCACAACGGCGTCGACGAAGCGGGCGGCGGGGAAGACCGGCATTTCCAGACGACGGCAGGAATCTTCCATGCGCTGAGCGTTGAGGTCGGGACGGAAGCAGACCACATGTCCGTCTTCCGTGGTATAGGCCTTCAGGCCTTCAAAGCAGGACTGAGAATACTGGAGCACACCGGCGCATTCGGTAATGACGACCTTGTCGTCATCGGTAAGCTGACCGTTATCCCATGCTCCGTCTTTGTAATTGGCCACGAAGCGTTTGTCGGTCTTGATGTAGCTAAAGCTCAGATTAGCCCAGTCCAGATTCTTCTTTTCCATGGTACACATCTCCTGACAGCGTACACGATTTGAATTTCGTGTATATGGGGCCGGCGCTGCGGTCGGGAGCCCTCATGCCTGCCGGAATGTATTTTCAGCAGGAACGCATACACTTTCGGCAAACTCTGGCATTGTACGGCGAGCTCGTCAAGTCCCGGGGAGGGGGGAACCGTGCATTTTTTAGCGTTTTTTCAGAACAATTTTGTTTTTTCGTCATATGACAATCATGTAAAAATGTGACGGGCAAGAACGCGGCACCGACCGCAGCGGAACATCATCCGCATTTCTGCACGGCCGGGGAAAAATCTGATCGTCCTGCCTGCCGCCTTCCCGCCCGGCAGTCCGAAATCGTCGGGGAAAAGAAGAAAAATTGCCGCTCCTCAGGCAGAAGACGCCTTTCCAAAGGCCCCGCAGATCGGGGAGTCGGGCAGGATTTTTCTTGTGTTCCATGGGTATTCGGTCTATGTTGATGCTGTTATGAGCGCGGTTCTTCTTCCCTTTGCCGCGAGTATTCACACTGTAAAGAGGATTCGTTTCCATGCTGAATAAAGTCATGATCATAGGCCATCTCGGCGCCGACCCTGAACTGCGCTATACCCAGAGCGGTTCTCCCGTGACCACGCTGCGCATCGCCACGGATGAATCGTATACCGACCGGGACGGCAATCGCGTGGAGCGCACGGAATGGCATCGGGTCGTGGTGTTCCAGCGTGCCGCGGAAAACTGCAATCAGTATCTGCGCAAGGGCAGTCTGGTGTACGTGGAAGGCAAGCTCTCCACGCGCAAATGGCAGGATCAGAACGGACAGGACCGTTACACCACGGAAATTCGTGCCGATCGCGTGCAGTTTCTTGACCGTCGAGGCGGAGGCGCTCCCGCAGAGGGCGACGGC
>NZ_CAJJIC010000207.1 GCF_905187505.1 uncultured Mailhella sp. | reverse complement strand
GAATCGATATTATTTATTCTATTCAATATTGTAAGAAAATGCAAGTCTCTGCCTGCAAAATGAAGGAGGCGTGGCGGAGGGCAGGCTTCCTGTTTTGCGGACTGGTGATCAGAAGTTCGGGTTGACGGCAGCTTTTCCGTCTCCGAGCATGGTGTGCACATACTGCACGGTGCGTTCGTCTACCGGCACTATGGGAAAGCTGTTGCGGCATGCTCCGCAGGTCACGGTCATGGGCTGCACGGGAGAAACCAGAACGACTTCATTCTGGCAGTACGGACAGATATAGACAAAAAGCAGAGCCATGCTTTCGGGCTTTACCGGTTCATCGTAGGTCATTCCATTCTCCATGGATGTTCCAGAAAGGGAAGAGGCCTTCACCTCCCCGCCACTCAGATGAGCAGATTGTCTCCGGTCATTTCGGCCGGAACGTCAACGCCCCAGAGCGTGAGCAGGGTCGGCATGATGTCGCCGAGCTTGCCGTTTCTGACAGGATGAGTTCTGCCGTCTTCCAGGATGAGAAGCGGCGTCTGATTCAGCGTGTGGGCTGTCTGCGGACGACCTTCTTCATCGATCATCTTTTCCACGTTGCCGTGGTCGGCCGTGATGCACAAAATTCCGTCGCGTTCCATGACGGCCTTTTCAATGCGGGCCAAGCAGGCGTCCACCGTTTCACAGGCTTTGATGGCGGCTTCAAGAATGCCGGTATGTCCCACCATGTCGGGGTTGGCAAGATTGCATACGATAAACTCGTACTTGCCGCTGTTCCAGGCTGCGATGAGCTTGTCGGTTACCTCTTCGGCGCTCATTTGAGGCTTGAGATCGTAGGTGGCCACGTCTCGCGGAGATTCGACAAGAATGCGATCCTCATTTTCAAAGGGGGCTTCACGGCCGCCGCTGAAAAAGTAGGTGACATGGGCGTATTTTTCGGTTTCTGCGATGCGCAGCTGATGAAGTCCCATGGAAGAGACGATTTCTCCCATGGTTTTGTCAAGATTGTCCTTTGTGAAGGCAACGGGAGCGGTGAGCGTGGCTTCGTAGGAGGTCATGGAGGCCACGGCGGCCATGTCCGGCATGACGCCGCGGTCGAAGCCGGTGAACTCGGGATCCGTCAGAGCTCGTACCAGCTCTCTGCCGCGATCGGCTCGGAAGTTGAAGCAGAACACGCCGTCCCCGTCGCGAATGACGGATTCGGAAGGGTCGAGCAGAATGCGGGGCTTCAGAAATTCATCGGTTTCACCTTCGGCGTAGGCGGCGCGAAGGGCATCGGAAGCGTTGTCGGCAAGCTGTCCCTTGCCGTGCACAAGCATATTCCAGGCTTCTTCCACACGTTCCCAGTGCTTGTCGCGATCCATGACGTAGAATCTGCCGACCATGTCGGCAAGGCGGGCCCCTGTTTTTTTCAAGACAGGCTCAAGCATGGACACATAGTCGATGCCGGAGCAGGGCGGCGTGTCTCTTCCGTCAAGAAAGGCGTGAACCAGGGCGGGAACGCCCTCGCGCTGGGCCATTTCAAGAAGCGCGAAAAGGTGATGGATGTGGCTGTGCACGCCGCCGTCCGATAAAAGGCCGCAGAAGTGAATGCGGCCGCTGCGGGCGCGGACGCGTTCGAACATGTCGAGCAGAACGGGATTCTTAAAAAGTTCACCGCTTTCCACGGCCATGTCGATGCGGGTCATGTCCTGATATACGATGCGGCCTGCACCGATGTTGAGATGACCGACTTCCGAGTTGCCTATGAAGCCTGCCGGCAGACCGACCTGACGTCCGGAAGCGTCCAGTCGTCCCATGCCGGGCATGGCAAGCAGACGGTCAAGCGTGGGTGTATTCGCAAGACTGGCGGCATTTCCCGGTCCAGCGGGGGCGAGACCGTAGCCGTCGAGAATGAGAAAAAGGGTGGGTTTCAC
>NZ_CAJJIC010000206.1 GCF_905187505.1 uncultured Mailhella sp. | reverse complement strand
GAAAAGACGTCGGACCACATCGGGGACGCAACGTCTTTCCTCTGCCGAAATTTTTCCCGCACAGGCTCAGGAACGTCGTCAAAAAGCACGGCAACTCTCCGCAGCGCTCCGTCATGGTTCCGTTCAAAACGCCAAAAAGAGCTCAAGTTGCATTTCCGAAGGGTACAAAAGCCCGGAAAGAAAATGTTACATTGCCTGAAAAGCCGCGTCATGCAAGGCACGAAGACTCTCCGGCAGACAAGGAGCGCTCCAGGTCACTTGCCCGAAAAACAAAAGTCCGGCATAGGGAACGCAGGCCGCCGGAACGATTCCGGCACACCGTGTGCAACCTCAACGTGTTACAGAAACAGCCCCGCTGTTTTCAAGGAGAAACCATGAAACTTTCCCACCTGGGCGCATCGCTTCTTCTTGCCCTCACGCTTCTCGTCGCTCCCTGCCTCGCCGCAGACCTGCCCGCTTCCGGCAGCCTCACCCCGGCGCAGACCACGGAACTGTACGCCGATCTCAAGGATGACGGCCTCGTCGTTCTCGACGTGAGAACGGAAGCCGAATTTGCCGACGGCCACGTGGAAGGCGCTCTCAACATCCCTCTGGAAGAGCTCAAGTCCCGCATTCAGGAAGTGCCGGAAGGCAAGCCCATGCTCATCATCTGCCGCTCCGGCCACCGTGCCTCCATCGCCTTTGACACCCTGCGCAGACTGGGCCGCTCCACCGACCAGGTCTGGTACCTCACGGGCTATACCGACTATTCCATGGGCACGCCGCGCTTTTACCGGTAGACAGACGACACGCCTGCGACGATAACATACCTTCAGGGAAGGAAAGGCCCAGGTCAGGGCCGCTCCTTCCTTTTTTTGCACCCGACAGACGGACTGGCAGGATACCTTTTCCTGCGGCAGAAGACCGCATCGTCCGCCATCGGCTCTTTTTCCGATCACAGAGACAAAACGTCGTCCCACCCCGACTCCTCCGCCCGGCGGCCCGGCCGCGCGAAAAAACGTCTCCCCCTTCGGCGCTCAGGGCTTGGGGGCTGCTTCCTTCCTGAGTTCCCGCAGATGCCAGTAGACTGTTACCGGGGATATGCCCGTGTAGCTGCTCACGAGCGGCACGGCGTTGCGGTAGTTGAACACGCCCTTCTCATAGAGCTCCGCAATGACGGCCTTGGCCCGGTTTCTGGCAGGTACGCCGTTTTTTGCTCCCATCTTCTCGCACGTCTGCGAGATGACTTCCTCAAGTCTGACCGGCCCTGCGCCGAATATCCTCATTTCCTCCCGGACATGCTCCTTCCCCGGAGAAAGCGAGGCCACCACGTCCGCAAGCGGGGCCTCAAGATTCATGGCCACGGCAAGACTGCCCAGACAGCGCCCTCGAGCATTGCACAAAGGAGAAATACCGGCCTTCAGGGCCTGTCCTTCGCTGCCGCGGCAGAAATAGGCCTTCTGATCGTTCATCTTCTCAAGAAGCGTGGTCAGGCCTTCACGCTGTATGGGATCGCCCACGCTGCGGCGGGAAATGCGCGTATTGGCCGCCGCTACCACGGCGTGCGCCGGATCCTCAAGGGAGTGTACCACGATCTCGCAGTGCTTTCCCAGCAGCGTCGAGAGCATGGGCACAAGTCCCACCACACTGTCGATAACGGCCCTGTCCTCATCGGAAAAAGGACTTCCCAAAAAAAACGGAGCCCCGGAAAACTCTTCAAGAAGCTCTTTGTTGAATGTGTGCTCCGATGCAGAAGACATATGCACTCTCCATATCGTCGAACCGACGTTCTGTAAAAACCGACCGCTTCCGTGCATTCCCACCGAACAGAACATGCGGCATGCTCCATCTGCCGCCCCCGTCCCCTTCCAGAGCCATGCGCGGCCATGCCCGGGCTCTGCCGATGCACAACGGCAGCCCATCATATCATGCTCTACCGTAGACCATATGCCGATATTTTTCAAACCGATGGCGACTTCTC
>NZ_CAJJIC010000205.1 GCF_905187505.1 uncultured Mailhella sp. | reverse complement strand
ACGTCGCCCGGGGCCCCCGAGCGCTGAAAGACGGCCTTCCGGCTGACCTCCCCCCCTTCGCCCTTTGCTTCAGGCGTAAGCCTTCCCGTCCCCGTTGTCCTGCCTCTCGGCGAAGCCGGGAGGCAGAAACAAGGGGGCGCGGGGGAATTATTCCCCCCGCATGCCTTTCTGCCTTTTATCTGGGCGAGCCGTCGGCGCGGCGGGAGAAGCGGGGGACGGGGAGGTGGCAGGTGCCGCGGCCGGTGCGAGCTGCGAAGTTCTGGTGCCAGGATTCGGCCTCGTAGAAGGGGCCGGCGGGTTCGAGGGTGGTCACGACGTGGTAGCCCAGGGAGCGGAGTTCCTCCATGAGCTTCTGCGCCGTGGCCTTCTGGTCGTCATCGAGCCAGAATATGGCGGAGCGGTACTGGCTGCCCACGTCCGGGCCCTGGCGGTTGAGCTCCGTGGGGTCGTGGATTTCAAAGAAGCGGCGGACAATGGTCTCATAGCTGATTTTTTTTGGATCGAAGCGCACGAGCACGGCTTCGGCGTGTCCGGTGTTGCCGCGGCACACGTCTTCGTAGGAAGGCCGGTCGAGGTGACCTCCGGTATAGCCGGAGCGCACGTCCACCACGCCGGGCAGTTTGCGCATGCCGTCCTCCACGCCCCAGAAGCAGCCGCCCGCAAGCACGGCCACGCTGGTTCCCTTCACCTTTTCATAGAGCGCCAGACCCAGTTTTTCCTTTTCACTGCCCGCAGGCGCAAAACTCATGGACACGGAGTTGACGCAGTAGCGGGTGTTCTTTTCGGTCAGTCGCTCGCCCTCGAACACGTGGCCGAGGTGCGCCCCGCAATGATTGCACTGAATCTCCACCCGGCGACCGTCGGCATCGGGCAGACGACGCACCATGCCGGGCAGCGCGTCGTCAAAGGCGGGCCAGCCGCAGCCCGAGTCGAACTTGTCCGCCGAACGGTACAGCGCCACGCCGCACTGACGGCACAAGTATGTTCCGGCCGCCTTGTTCTTTTCATATTTGCCCGTCCACGGCGCTTCCGTGGCCTTGCGAAGAATGACCTCCGCTTCCATGGGGGTCAGAGGCGGCACGGCAGCGTCACCGCGCGCCACAATGCGAAAACCGCTGTCCTTCATTGAAACTGCCTCCCGCAAAGGGTCAAAGGTGGGTCGGGAAAACGCCGCAGCCGCAGAACCGGGCCTGAAACTCATCATCAGCGTCAGGCCAAGAAGAAAGGCGCGTCGCGTACAGAAAATGTCGTTCATGGGCCCTCTTTATCAGGAATATTTACTGATAATGAGATAGCTGCAACTTTTTGAAAAGGCAAGTCCTTTTTCAAAGAAGTCGAGAGGTTGCCATTCGAGGAATCCATGGCTGCCGGAGCGACTTTTCTTAAAGCCATTCGCTGTCCATTGATTTTTTGAGTCGGAACAAGTAAATTGCCGGCGCAATGTACCTGCCACCCCCGCAGCGCGCGGAAAATCTTCCTCCATTCTGGAAGGGGTCGGCAGGTCTTTTTATATCCATTGCTGGAGATGCTGTGCCGGTCACACCGATGCTGCGCTCAGCGGGAACATCACCTTGAGAAGCGGCCGACCGTTGACCTGAGGGCCCCGAGCATTGGAAAGGGCTGGAAGGGCCGAACGAAGGCCCGTTCGAGGGCCAGCAACGGCTTTCCCGCCGCAAACAACGCCCCGAGTTTTCCGTCTCCCGAGTGCGGCGAACGCCCGTCAGCGCTGGACACGCTGTACGGACGCGGGGCTTGCACGACGCCCGCCGCGCTGACGTTGCGAGTGAATCGCGGCTGCTTGCGGCCGTCGGCCGGGCCGCTCGAAAGCGGCCCGGGGCCCCGAGCGTTGAAAAAACGCAGAAAGTAAAAGCACGGCATGAACGAGCGTCGAGAAAAGACAGAAAGGAAAAACGGAGGGCTCCCGAGCGCTGAAAGGCTGTTGTTCTTCGCAAACGGAGTCCCACCCGGACGTTGAAAGACGGTCATTCTCCGGCAAGCGAAGGCCCGCCCG
>NZ_CAJJIC010000204.1 GCF_905187505.1 uncultured Mailhella sp. | reverse complement strand
AATTCACTTCCGGCGTTAAGCGCAGCGGGCGTCGTACAAGTGGAGGGACAGTACGGCGTGTCCCGAACAGACGGGCGGTTGCGGTACTCGGGAGAAGGAAAATGTCGCCCGGCCGGCGGCATCACTTCGTTTTTTTTAAAGGCGGTCGGACGCTCCAGCGCAGGGCGAAAAGTGCGAGCAGCAGGGCGGCAAGCGCGTAGGCGGTTTCCATGCCCCACTGGGAAATGATGAAAAATCCGCCCAGAGGGCCGAGCGCCGCCCCGAGATCCAGAGCAAGCGTGTAGGCCGTGATGACGAATACCGGCCGGGTGCGTGAGGCCACGTCCGTGGCAAGGGCATCGGAAAGCGTGGTCATGGCCGTACAGCAGACTTCGACGGCGATGAGCAGGGCAAGCCACGGCGCCAGAGAGAGCGGCAGCATGATGAGGACAAGAAGGGCGGAAGCGATCCAGCAGCCCCCGGCGAACATGGCCACACGGCCGAACCTGCCGTCGGAGAGTCGCCCCACGAGAGGGGAGAGCAGAGGATCCCAGCCCCACCGCAGCGACTGCACGAAGCCGGCCGCCGTGGCGCAGCCGACGCTGACGCCGAGCACGGTGACGGCGTCGCCCCAGTGATGGGCCATGAGCGCCGAGAGCGTGGACATGAAGAATCCTTCGATGATGAGCGTGACCGCAAGACAGGTGAAAAGCACCCAGAAAAGCTCTTTTGAGCGGAGCAGGGAAAGCATGGAAAAGCGGGGAGCGTTCGGCGCGGCGTCTGCAGAGGGGCGCACCCCGCGCAGCAGAAACAGCGCCATGGGCAGCGCCAGCGCCGCCGTCGCCGCGCCGGCCCAGAACGCCCAGCGCAGCCCCGCGGCATCGGCCAGAAGGCCTCCGCCGAGCATGCCCGCCAGATTGCCGAGGCGATACGTGCCCGTGTAGAGTCCGATGAAATATCCCCGGTCGTTTTTACCCGCCGCATCCATGACGGTGAACAGGCCGCCGAGCTTGAGCAGCGACCAGCAGAGACCCCAGAGCACGCGCAGCGCAGCCCATGCCGCAAGCGATCCGGCGCAGGCGTATCCCGCGCAGATGAGCACGGAAAGCGCGGCCGCCACGGTGGCGCAGATCTTCGTGTCCACCCGCGAGTAGACCCAGCCGATGACCGGATTGAGCGGAAGCCTCGCCAGCCGGTTGAGCGAGAGTACGAGTCCCACTTCCCACAGCGAGTCGAGACCGGCTTCGCGCCAGTGCACTGGCAGCGTCACATAAAGCATGGCGTCGCCCGCCACGCACGCGGCGGTGAGCAGCGCAAACAGGATGACCTGTCCGCGTCCTGAGGCAGGATCGGCGTGCGTCATGTCGTCCTCAGGCAAGGTAGAGCTGCGCGCCTGCTTCCTGTATCATGTCCTGCCAGCGCGCAGGCAGAGGCCCGTTGGAAAAAACGGCGTCAAGCTGACGTATGTGACCGGCCCGAACCATGGCCGGACGCCCGAACTTGGAACGGTCGCAGGCCAGAAACACGCGGCGCGAATGCTCGATGATGGCACGCGCCACCGACACTTCCCGATAGTCGTAGTCCAGAAGGTTTCCCTCCTCGTCAATGCCGGATATGCCGATGATGCCGAAATCCATGCGGAATTCACGGATGAAATGCTCGGTTTCCGGTCCGATGACCCCAAGATCGTGCGAGCGCACCGTGCCCCCGGCAATGATGACCTCAAAGGAAGGATTCCCCGCACAGATGCGCGCCACGTTGAGATTGTTGGTGAGTATGCGCAGATTCTTGCGTTCAAGCAGCGCAAAGGCCACGGCCTCCGTCGTGGTGCCTATGTTGATGCACAGCGAGGCGCCGTCCGGCACGTGCTGAGCCACAAGCTCGGCTATGCGGCGCTTCTCCTCGGTGAAGAGCAGCTTGCGCTGATCGTAAATGATGTTCTCGGTGCTGAGAGGCATGCCCACGCCCCCGTGAAAGCGCTGCACCCGGCCTTCGTCGGCAAGCTGATTGATGTCACGCCCCTAAAAACTGGCGTTTGCCAACTGGATAACGCGAACGTGACTGACGCGATCCTC
>NZ_CAJJIC010000203.1 GCF_905187505.1 uncultured Mailhella sp. | reverse complement strand
TCGCAGACCGTAAAGCGTGTCCTGCCATGACGGGACACCATGAACGAACAACGTTTTAAAAAGAGAAAAACCGGCATGTCACTCGACAAAAACGACTTTCTGCATCTGTGCCGCCTCTCCCGGCTGGCTCCCGATCCTGCCGTGCAGGAGGAAATGGCACAGCAGTGCTCCAGCATACTCGCCTACATGGACAAGCTCGCCGAAGTGGATACCACCGGCGTGGAGCCCCTGTATTCCCCCGTCATCCATGAATGCGCCTTCCGCGACGACACGGCCGTGCGCCGCTGCGACCGGGCCGACATTCTGGCCGGAGCCCCTGCCACCGACGGCGCCTTCTTCATTGTTCCCCGTATTGTGGAGGGAAAATAAATGTCTGAAATTTTTGAACTCTCCCTCTGCGAAACGCGCGACGCCATAAAGGAAGGCAAGCTGAGCGCGGAAGAGGCGACCGCCGCGTGCCTTTCGCGCATCAACGAAACCGAGCCGAAAATCAACGCGCTGCTCGCCCGCCGCGACGAAGAGGCGCTGGAACAGGCCCGCGCCATGGACAGGGAACGTCCGGCCGATCTTTCGGACAAGCCTCTGTGGGGCGTGCCCGTCACCGTGAAGGACGTGCTCGCCACAAAGGGCATGCCCACCACGGCGGCCTCGAAAATTCTGGAAGGATTCCTTTCCCCCTACGACGCCCTTGTAGTGGAACGCCTGAAAAAGGCCGGAGCGATCATTCTCGGCAAGAACAACATGGACGAGTTCGCCATGGGGTCCACCACCGAGCATTCCGCCTACAAGGTGACCGCCAACCCCTGGGACGTGACCCGCGTGCCCGGAGGCTCCAGCGGCGGTTCCGCCGCCAGCGTGGCCGCCTGCCAGTGCTTCGCTTCCCTGGGCTCGGACACGGGCGGCTCCATCCGTCAGCCCGCCTCCCTGTGCGGCTGCGTGGGCATCAAGCCCACCTACGGACGCGTGTCCCGCTACGGCCTGCTCGCCTACGCCTCCTCCTTCGATCAGGTGGGCCCGCTCACCCGTACCGTGGAAGACGCCGCCGCCGTGCTTCAGGTGATCGCCGGTCACGACGAGAGGGACAGCACCTCCTCCCCCGTGGACGTGCCGGACTACCACGCCGCCATGACCGCCCGGGCCGACCTTTCCGGCCTCACCCTCGGCATGCCCCGCGAGTTCTTCGATCATGAGGGCCTCGACAAGGGCGTGGCCGACGCCTGCAAAAACGCCGTGGAAACCGCAAAATCCCTCGGCGCCGACGTGGTGGAAGTCTCCCTTCCCCACACCGAGTACTCCATCGCGAGCTACTACATCCTTGCCGCGGCCGAAGCCAGCTCCAACCTCGCCCGCTACGACGGCGTGCGCTACGGCCACCGTACCGCATCCCCCAAGAATCTCGAAGACATGTACACGAGCTCCCGCACCGAAGGCTTCGGCCCCGAAGTGCAGCGCCGCATCCTGCTCGGCTCCTACGTGCTCTCCGCAGGCTACTACGACGCCTATTACCGCAAGGCCGCTCAGGTGCGCCGCCTCATCCGTCAGGATTACCTCGACGCCCTCAAAACCTGCGACATGATCCTTGCCCCCGTCTCCCCCGTGCCCGCCTGGCAGATGGGACACATGTCCGAAGACCCGCTCCAGATGTACTTCATGGACATCTTTACCCTGTCCCTCAACCTCGCAGGCCTGCCCGGACTCTCCATCCCCGTGGGCTCCTCCAACGGCCTGCCCGTCGGCATCCAGCTCATGGGCCGCGCCTTCGACGAAGGCACCCTCTTCCTCGCCGGCGACAAGCTCACCCGCGCCCTCGGCACCCATAACCAGCACGCCCCCCTGTAAAGGCAGAAAAGACAGAAAAGGCATCGGGGGAGATAATCTCCCCCGAACCCCCATAATTTGCGGGACGAACCCTCGCGGGTCCGTCCCGCAGCTTTTTGGGTGGTCGGAAACGCTTTCCCCATGTCTTTCTGCCTGATGTTCCGCCTTTCTCCTTCCCGAGTTCCCCGGCCTGCCTCCTTCCTCCTCCTTCTGTCCGCACTCCCTTCCGCCTTTCCAC
>NZ_CAJJIC010000202.1 GCF_905187505.1 uncultured Mailhella sp. | reverse complement strand
TAATTTACTTCAACTGAAAACAAATAGCAAGCGTTTTTTTTTGGGAAAAACCTCAGAACCGCCGCAACTATTCCGTCAGATTGCCGGGCCCTTTCGGAATGGACGCCTCGGCAATGCGTACCTTGTAGTCGCTCGCCTCGGCAGGCGGATTGACGAAAATCACGGTGAAGGGAACTTCATTGCCGGGCAGCACGTTCGTGTTTGCCTCCACGATGTCGAGCTTGTTGTTGAGCACCTTGTCCAGCTCATCCTTGTCGAGCAGTTCCAGCTGGAAGGAACTCATGCTGTTGCCGGCAAGCTGCTGCTGCGAAACGAGCTTGTTGCCGTTTGCATCGTACAGTTCCGCCTCCAGCCTGATGAGCTCGCGCGGCGCGGGAAAGTTGTTCTTCACCTTGCCCTCGATGATGACAAGATTCCCCACCTTTTCGTTCTTCACCTGATACTGGCGCACGTCGCGCAGTTCCAGCTCGCTTACCATGGACACGGGATCGGAAGGATCGGCTGTCTCCAGGCCGAGATACGGCGCGACAAGCCCTTTCAGACCGTCCAGATAATGCGTGTTCTCCCACAGCCAGCCGCATCCCGCCGCCAGGGCAAGACACACCAGAAAACTCGTCAGTCTCGGCAGAATGGACCGCTTCTTTCGCGGCATGTCCAGTCCGCCGAAAGCCTCCGCGCTGCCGGAGCCGTCAAGTCTCAGTTCCTGGGAAGGCCGTCTTTCCGAAAAATGCTCCTTCTGCCTGCGGGTATCATGGGCGTCATCCATGGAAAGAGCCAGATTGCCGCTGCGGGACGTACGGCCTCGACCACCACCGAGGGAAAGCCCTCCTTCGTCGCTGTGATCAGCCGGACGCTTTGCCGGACGCTCTCCGGAGAGTTCAAGACCTCCGTTTCCGCGAGGAGTCTTCTCCTTTTCCTCTCCCCCGAGAGAAAGCCCGCCGGCGGCGGGAGGCTCCGTTCTTTCTTCCAGCGGAAGCGTAAAGATATGACGGCAGACCGAACAGCGGAGCTTGGCGCCTGGTCTTACCTTTTCATCCGGCAGACGATAGATCGTATTGCACTGGGGACAGGTAACGTTCATGAAGCAATCTCCAACAATATGTGATAGCGCATCGCGACCATACACCGCCTGCGTCAACAGTCAAGCAGCTCATAAATGGCCGGAAGCGTGCGATATCTTTCGGCGTAGTCCAGCCCGTACCCCACAATGAATCCCGAGGGCAGATCAAAGCCCGCGAAATCGGAATGCACGGAAAACTCCCGCCTTTCCTTTTTGTCTATGAGTGCGGCAAGACGTATGGACTTCGCCCCGCGGGAAGAAAAATACCGCATGAGGAAGTCCATGGAACGGCCGGTGTCCACAATGTCTTCCACAATGAGCACATGGCGGCCTTCCCGCGATATTTCCACGTCCTTGGTGATCTGCGCGTGGTCGCTGCTGCTCGCCCGGTCGCCGTAACTTGCCAGACGAACAAAATCAATGAGAACATCCGTCTTCATGGCGCGCACAAGATCGCTGAAGAAGGGAAACGCCCCCTTCAGCACGCAGACGGCCACCACCGTTTCGCCCTTGTAGACCTCGTCTATCTGAGCGGCCAGCTCCTCCACACGACGCCGGATGACGGCTGCACTGAATACTTCCTTCATGTCGTTCATGAACGCTACCGCCTGATGAGACTCATAAGAAACTTCTTCATTTCAGGACCGGGAACATAACCGGCCTCGCTCGCCTCTATGTGTCCGTCCCTGTTGTAGATGACGTTGAAGGGAATGGCGTCTATCCTGTAGGCCCGGGCCAGCTCTTCGCCGCCGTAATACACCGGATAGGCTCCCATCATCCCCATGGACTTCACGAAGGAATCCGCCTCGCGAATGTTCTGATCGATGGCAATGCCGATGATGAGCAGATCTTCTTCGGGAATCTCCGTGCGCATCTTCATAAGCTCGGGTATCTCCTTCCGGCAGGGCCCGCAGAAGGCGGCAAAGAAATTCACCAGGATCACCTTGCCGTGATTTGCCGCAAGCTCATCAAGCAGCTCGTAGGTGTGCACGGGCTTGAGCTGAGCGCTCTTCTCCTGTCCGAACGCCGGTGCGGAT
>NZ_CAJJIC010000201.1 GCF_905187505.1 uncultured Mailhella sp. | reverse complement strand
CATGTCTGTTTTTTCCAATATCGTCTGCTGCATCAGCCTTTCCGAAAACCCTGACGACGTTGCCCAGTACGTCAACGACATCACCCGTCAGAACGACGCCAAGCTCATCCTCGTCCATGTTGCCGCCGACAACGAGGCCATTCTTCGCCGCACCGGCAGCAAGAACATGGTGGAAAAGCTCATTGAAGAAAGCCGCAAGGCCAATGAAGACGCCTTCACCAACTATGTGAACAAGAAGTTCGCCGGTCTCGACACCACCATCGTTCTTACCGAAGGCAAGGTCGAGGAAGAACTGCTCAAGGTGATCGACAAGTACTGCGCCGATCTCATCGTCATCGGCAGCATGTCCACCAAGGGTCTGTTCGGCTCTCTGTTCAACAAGCCTTCCGAAAGCATCATCGGCAAGACCCGCATCCCGGTCATGGTCATTCCCAACGATCTCAGCCTGGAATGCACGCCTGATTTCTAATCGGCGAAATGTTGCAGCATGAAGGCCCGTCTGCTCCGCGCAGGCGGGCCTTTTGCGTGTTCGCGGCGGAGAGATGAACACGCCTTTCCATGCCCCGGCGCCGTGAGGTCTGATCCGGCCGGACTTTTGTTTGGGCGGAAGTTGCGGGGGAGGACGGGGGGAGAGACGAAAGCCCGGATTGAACGCATCCCCGGGCGCACGGGCGTGCCGACAGGAAGACGCGCAGAGAGGGCGAGAAGGGAGAATCGGGCGCCGCAGCGCTTTTTGCTCAGAAGTCGCGGGCTGACGGAGAGGGCACGGATGGCTGACCGCGTTCCGCAAGAGGTCCGACTCGCGCGCCTCTCCCCATCGAGGATGACGGGCAGCGTGGGAAGCGCGGCGCATGGCGTCGTCCGTCTGGAGCCAGTCGAGGCGTTCCGCATCCGGCCGCAGGTTTTCTGAAGCGGCGGAAGATTGACCGTTTTCACAGCCGCGAGGAACGAGCCGCGGCGAAACGGCAAAAAAATCCCCTGTACCGGCAGGGAGACCGTATGGTCATCCCGCCGCACAGGGGAACGGTGAGTTTCGGAACGCGTTTCAGCGCTTCCAGCGGAAGACAAATTCCTGCTTCACGTCGGGATGCAGGCTCAGATGCACGGGGCAGGTTTGGGCGCAGTGCTCTATGGCGGCCTTCTGTCGGTCGGTATAGTCCCTGTCGGGCATGTCGAGCACGACCTCAATCCTGCCGATGCGGCGGGGGTCGGCGCTCATGACCTTGGTGATGGAAATTTCCGTGCCGGTCACGTCCACGTCGTGCTGCTTTGCGTAAATGCCTATGATGGTCATGGCGCAGGATGCCAGAGCCGTGGCGCACAGATCCGTGGGAGAGAAGGCTTCGCCCTTGCCCTGATTGTCCACGGGCGCGTCGGTGACGATGGTGGTGCCGCTGGCAAGATGCGTGCATTCGACGCGCAGGTCGCCGAGATATGTTGCTTTCATGTTGGCCATGGGAAAACTCCTTTGCATGGGCGCGCTGAGGAGCGCGTTGCCGCTGACGATGCTTTGGAGCAACGAATAGCGGCATCGCCGCGCTTAGTCAATGCCTTCGGCGGCAGAGGACTGACGCACGGGGTGCAGAACCCGGCAGGGATTGCCTGCGGCCACCACGCCGGAAGGCACGTCGTGCGTGACCACGCTGCCCGCACCGATGACGGTTCCGCTGCCTATGGAAACGCCGGGAAGCACGGTGACGTGTCCTCCCATCCATACGTCGTCGCCCACGGTGACGGGTTTTGCCCATTCCACGCCTGCGGCGCGCTCCCGGGCGTCCAGCGGATGCACGGCGGTGTAGATGCCGCATTGCGGCCCGATGAAGCAGTTTTTGCCGAAGATGACGGGCGCGCAGTCGAGAATGACGAGACCGTAGTTGGCAAAGAAGTTTTCGCCGATTTCGATGTTGAAACCGTAGTCGCAGCGAAATCCGGGTTCTATGAGGAAGTTCTTGCCCGTGCGGCCGAGAATGCGTCTGAGTTTTTCCCTGCGCTCTTCCAGCTTTGAGGGAAGAATGGCGTCGCACAGAACGCAGGCGTCCACGCAGGTGCCCACTTCGCTGTCGCAGTTGCCGCGCACAGCGATAACCTTATGTGCCACTTCAT
>NZ_CAJJIC010000200.1 GCF_905187505.1 uncultured Mailhella sp. | reverse complement strand
GAAGGTACGGGCGGCGGGGGGGGGGGCGGCGCAGAAGGGGCGGAGGGCGGTGCAGGGGGGCCTGGGAGAGGGGGGAATGCGGGGACTTTGGGGGAAGAAAAGGGCGGCGCGCACTTCCGGGGAGGGAAGGCGCGCCGTGAAGGGGGCGTAAGATGTTACAGGGCTGCCATCTGGGAGTTCACGCTTTCTTCGCAGGAGCGCATGGCATCGAGGGTCTGGGAGAAGAGCTCGTCGAGGGGCCAGCCGAGGCGTTCCGCGCCGGAGCGGATGACGTCGCGGGAGCAGCCGGCGGCGAAACGCTTGTCCTTGAACTTCTTTTTGAGGCTGGACACTTCCATGTCCATGACGCTGCCGGAGGGACGCATTTTCACGGCTGCGCCGATGAGTCCGGTGAGTTCGTCCACGGCGAAGAGGATTTTTTCCATCTCGTGTTCGGGTTCCACGTCGCAGCACAGGCCATAGCCGTGGCTGCACACGGCGTGGATCATGTCGTCGTTCACGCCGGCTTCTCGCAGAATTTCGGGAGCCTTGCGGCAGTGTTCTTCGGGGAAGCGTTCAAAGTCGATGTCGTGCAGCAGGCCGCAGAGTCCCCAGAAGTCCTCTTCGTCGGCAAAGCCGCGGGTACGGGCAAAGTAGCGCATCACGCCTTCGACGGTAAGGGCGTGCAGGATGTGGAACGGTTCGGCGTTCCAGGATTTCAGAAGGGTGAGGGCCTGATCTCTGGTTATGGCGCTGGTTTTCATGTCATGCTCTTTTGGTGAGCTCGTCCCCCTCGAGGGGAACGGCGTAGTTTTTGACGGTGAGACGGTCTATGTATTCCTCGAGGGCCACCATGCCCGAACCCGTGATGGCGCGGCGGCAGTCGGCGTAATCAAGGATCTTGCTCACGTTCTTGTTGATGAGTTCCGCGCTTTCGGGATGCACGCGGCGGGCCAGGTATTCCAGCGAGGAGCGGAAGGCCTGGGAAAATTTCTGGAGTCTGCGCCATTCTTCCATCTGTTCCGCCACGCTCACGCGGATTTCTTCGGGCATGACGGCGGCTTCGAGCATGGCGCGGCACAGTCGCCAGTCGATGTACTGTCCGAACTCCACTTCAAACACCGTCAGGTTGTCGCGGTCTATCATGCGTCGCCACACTTCCGCGCCCTTGGCCATGACGGGAATGACGTCCACGTTGGAGCCCTCGGGCAGATGCTGTGACACGGTGTCGCGCACTTCCTTCACGATGTCGTCCACGGATTCCTTTTCCACGTCGATGACGTCGGCCTTGTTGAGTATGACGAGCACCGGAACGCCGCCGCGCAGCGCGGCCACGCGGCCCATGTCGTGGAGCAGGGCTTCTTCGTCGCGGGTGTGCAGCTGAGCCATGTCGAGCACCAGAAAAATGTGGGTGAGCGGCAGTTTTTCCAGCGCGAAATAGGTTTCTCCCCGATGTTCGTCATGCTTGCTGGTGTTGGGACCGGGGGTGTCGTAGAACACGATGGTGCGCTTTTTTTCCAGATGCGGCAGGCGCAGACGTATGTCGGCGGGCACGTTTTCGTGCATGGTTCCGTTGTAGGATGCGAGACGCTCCAGCGTGAGCGGATGCCATTCGTCGCTTTCCGAAGGATTGCGGCATACGTTTTCCTCGCACCACGGGTCGTGCACGATGCGGAATATCTGCGCCGTGGTGGCCCGGTTGCCCGCAGGGAACACGCCCCGGCCGAGCAGTGCGTTGAGCACCGTGGACTTGCCCGAGCTCATGCAGCCCAGAATGAGAATGTGAAGCCCGGTATCGGGCACGCGAAACTCGCCCATCTCTGACTCCCGTCCGCTTCCGCACAAAGGAAGCGTTTCTTTTCATGAAAACAGCCCGCAGCGCGGGCCGCCGCGCACGTCGCGGCACGGCTTCGGCGCTCCGGAAATTCGTTGCGGCGCGTCCGAACCCCTCCGAAGATACCCTATTGTCCGCGCAAGGCAAGTCCCGGACGTGGGGACGGCAGAGCAGAGGATGAAAAGAACATCCCGACATGGTCGCCGCTTGAGCGATTCCCCGACAAGGTGACGACATCGCCCGAGTACCACTCATGCCCGTCTGTCCGGGACACGCTGTACGGACGCGAGACTTGCACGACGGGCATTGCGCTTAACGGCGGGAGTAAATTCCGCCTGCTCATGACCACCGGCCGGGCTCCTGATGTCGCCCGGGGCC
>NZ_CAJJIC010000199.1 GCF_905187505.1 uncultured Mailhella sp. | reverse complement strand
TCAACCCATACTCAACTACGCCAGCCGCCTGCGGGAAGCCGGAAACACCTTTATTCTCGAGGAACTGGCAAAAGTCGGACTGCACGACATCGCCCCGAGCCACGGCGACATTCTTGCCCAGCTTCTTGCCGGTGACGCGCTCAACATGAGCGACCTGGCTCTGCATGCCCACCGCACGAAGTCCACGGTAACGACGCTGGTGACAAAACTTGAAAAGCACGGCTACGTCGAGCGCATCCCGGACCCTGAGGACTCCCGGGGAGTCAAGGTACGCCTCACCGACAAGGGGCGTCAGCTCAAACCAGCCTTTGAAAACATTTCCGAAGGCCTTCAACGCCTCATCCTTTCCAGAATCACGGAAGATGAAGCGCGTGAGCTGGAACGCCTTCTGAAAAAATGCGTGGAAGAGGACTGACGGTCTGCTCCGGCTGCGCATTCCAGGCAGACGGACCGAAAACGTTCTTCTCCCGTCAAATATGACAGACAGTGCATTGCAATGATTGCGCCCTTCACGGTATGACGTCTGTTCATGCGGACAATTAGTTTGATAACGAATAAAAAAGGAGCACATCCCATGGCAAATTACAAGCTCGCCTCCATTGATCTTTCCGCCGCGAGAAGCGAACTGCACGACCTGCTCGGCCTCACCGGAGCGGAAATCTCCTGCAACACGCTGCCTGCAGGCGTGTCCGTCCCGTTTGTGCACGCCCACAAGCAGAACGAAGAAGTCTACCTTGTTCTTGAAGGAGCGGGAACACTGTACGTCGACGGAGTGGAAACGCCCCTGAAGGCCGGAGACTGCTTCCGCATCGATCCCGCAGCCGAACGCTGCATACGCGCTGCCGCAGACAGCGCCATCCGCTTCATCTGCGTGCAGGTAAAAGCCGGAAGTCTCGGAGGATTCACCATGAACGACGCCACGCTGTCCGACAAAAAGCCGAGCTGGCTGTAAGAACTCCCGGACTGCCCTTCTCCGGGCGTCAGTCCGCCTGCTCTCCTTTGCCTGAAGGTCCGTACGAAACCGCGACAACCTCTGCTCGCTGACGTACGGGCCTTTTGTCTGCTTCTCAGACGCCCGAAAAGAAGACATCCACACAGACCGAACCTCGGCCGTTCACAAGAGCCTCTCACTTTCCACCGTTCCGCCCAAAGAAAGGGAAACTGACGTCTTCCATGGCGTACGCATGTCGGACTTCCCCCGGCCCTCATTCTTAGCCCGGCAGAGCATCATGGCGTCGGGAAGAGCCCCAGGGCCGCCTTCCGGATTTTGCAGCATTGCAATAAGAATAAGGCGCATGCCGAGGAGCAAGTCAAACCACACAAAGTCGGAAAAGCCGATCTCCATCATCCGTTGGAAGAATGTGACGGACAGAAACTCTTTTAATGCTGCCGCCTTTCATTCCCAGAGCATGATGTTCATGCCGGACCAAATGATTCCTTCTGAAAAATTTTTCTGGCCTGACAACAAAGAGCACAAAGAACGGAACATCCTTGGCGGCGTCCCGTTCCTGCCCCTTTTCAGGGGGGCGTCAACAATGTTGCGGCATGCTGCGCCGTTCATGCGGAAGGCTTCTGTGGAAAGAACCGATTGACAACTTCCCCAGCTATGCTAATTCAAAATCATAGTCCCAATAAAATTAACACATTACAAATTTGAGGCCCGTTATGCCCACCAGGCGCTCCTTTCTTCGTACGCTAGTGACCCTTCTGACTGCCGGTACGGCCGCTTCCGCCCTGTCCGGATGCGTCGTGCCACCGCCCCCGCCTCCGGGACACCGCAAACCCAGACCCCGCAAGAAACCTCACCCCAAGGGACATCGTCCGCCGCCCCCGCCTCCGCCGCCCCACAGATACTGGTAAAGCCGGTCGAAAACGGATGACGGCAATTGCGTCGCCCTGAGCCTTTGTCCTTTCCTGTTCTGACAAGCACACGCGCCACTTGCAGCACTCCTCGGCCGACAGACAGGAAGCTTCCCGTTTCTCTCTTCGGCAAGGACTTCTTTGCGGCTTTTCCCTGTCTTCAGGGCAATATCATGCCCGCAGGCATGCCTCAATGTGCCGAAGCTCCTCAGGGAAGAATACAAGAAGAAGGATAAAACACATAAAAGAAGGCCTCATAAGGTGATTCCTTATGAGGCCTTGAGTTTTCATCTGGTCGGGATGGCAGGATTTGAACCAGCGACCCCAGCGTCCCGAACGCTGTACTCTTCCAAACTGAGCCACCGCCCGCCAACGACTACGAATATACCCGGACCTTCTCCAAACGG
>NZ_CAJJIC010000198.1 GCF_905187505.1 uncultured Mailhella sp. | reverse complement strand
ATTGAACATGCAGGCCCCGCAATGAATGATGAGATCATACTGCGTGAGATCCGACGGGAAATCCGTACCGCTCACCACCTGAACCTCAATCGCATCCCCGAAGCGGGCCCTCAGACGACGGGGTATCTTCTCCCGACCGATGTCCTCAGCAAGGGGAACGTGCGTACAGGCTTCGGCAATGAGTACTCGGGAATGCGGCGTCAACCGGTCGATGGCTTCCGCTCCCCTGAGGAACTCCTCTATATCCCCCTTGTACCCTGCCATAAGGATGGAAAAGGACGTAAGCAGACTCTGTTCCGGCTTGAGCTTCCATACCTCGCCGAACACCTGCGAGTCGGTAATGATGAGATGAGGGGGCTGAGAAAGAGCCTTCAGCGTCTGGGCGATCTTGTCGGCCGTACAACTGGCAACGATGCACTTCTTGTCCAGAAGCTCCCGGGTCACCTGCACCTGCGGCAGAATAAGACGCCCCTGCGGGGCCTGTATGTCCTGCGGCATGACCAGCATGACCACATCCCCTTCTCCGCAGAGTCTGCCGGTAAGCTCCAGCTTGCCCCAGTCGGCAGGCACCAGACGCAACATGGCCTCACGCAGGGAAGCCATGTTCGTTCCCTCCTTTGCGCTGACAAGCACCGGTTCCTGTCCCAGCACGTCGGCCACATGGGCACGCATGGTCTCAAGTTCGGAAGCGTCATGCTCGTCCATCTTGTTGAGAACCACGATGAACGGCGTCTTCCTGGCTCTCAGAGAAGAAGCCCACTCCTTTTCCGAGGAAAGATCGGCGTCATCGGCAAGCACGAGCAGCGCCATGTCCGTCTTTTCCAGGGCAAGACGGGTTTTTTCCACTCTGAGCTTGCCCATGGGGCCGCTGTCGTCAAAGCCGGCCGTATCTATGAGCACACAGGGTCCGAGTCCGTGAATCTCCATGGACTTGTATACCGGATCGGTCGTCGTTCCCGCCGTATCGGAAACGATGGCGGTCTCATGCCCCGTGATGGCGTTGATGAGTGAAGACTTGCCCGCGTTGCGCCTGCCGTAAATGCCTATGTGCAGACGCCCGGAACGGGGTGTATCATTGATGGTGTCGGACATGACAATCTCCTTGAATGCCTGTGCCCCGGAAGCTGCTTCAGCAGGATTTGAAATCGCCTCTGTCGACGACGATTTCGTAGCCGATAGCCTGAATGCGCTTCCTGAGCTCCCTGATGTTGTCGGCGCATTCCGCCCCTTCCGACAACTTGTTGTTGTAAAGACGATAGCGGGCCCTGGCCTCTCTGGGGGAAAGATTGGGCATGAGCACGTTTGCCCCGGCAAGAATGCCCCGCTCCCTGCCGTCCCCTGCAGCCGTCCCCAGCGCCGTAGTGGCAGGAAGCATGGAAAACGGCAGCAGCAGTCTCGTCATGGCCACCATGACAAGCGTTCTTTCCACGCTCCCGGAAGGAAAACCGGCAAAAGGCGTCTGCGCATGGGGGATGAACGGTCCTATGCCCACCATCTCCGGCTGAAAGTTCCGCAGAAAAAGCAGATCCTCCACAAGGCAGTCCGTGGTCTGCCAGGGAGAGCCGACCATGAATCCGGCCCCGGTCTGATAGCCGCATGCCTTGAGTGAGCGAAGGCAGTTCATGCGATTCTGCCAGGACTGCGCTGCAGGATGCAGCTTGGCATAGTGGACGGGATCGGCCGTTTCATGCCGGAGAAGAAAACGATCTGCCCCGGCCTTTCGGAGAAGACTATAGGAGGCAAGAGACCGTTCCCCGACGGACAGCGTCACGGCGCAGTCCGGCCAGGCCGACTTGATGCGTCTCAGAAGATCCGCGAGCCGTTCATCCGTGAACCAGGCATCCTCTCCTCCCTGAAGAACAAACGTACGGAATCCCAGCCCGTGGCCATGCTCGCAGCATTCCAGGATCTGTTCGGGCGAAAGCCTGTAGCGTTCAGCCAGGGCATTGCCGGCCCTTATGCCGCAATAGCGGCAGTTCTGACGGCAGATATTTGAAATTTCAATAAGTCCGCGGACATAAATTCTGTTGCCGAAATGTTCCTGAGCTCTGCACCTGGCGCGCTCGAACAAAACGTCGCGCACATACCCTGCCTCGTCGGGAGAAAGAGAGTTTTTCTTTCCCTCTCCAGAGGGCGCAGGCACGCATTCCGACAGTCCGGCCTTCTTCAGAAAGGAGACTTCCATAGCCGCCGCTTCGGCAGGAACGGGACCGGAAAAGGCCTCGGGAGCACACGCATCTATGAAGGAAGAAAGCTCCGAAGATTCAGGAAGCCTTCCCTCGAAAAGCATCTGAATTACGTCAAGACAGCGCTGAACATTCATACGCTCACCGCCTGGAAATGGCGGCCTTGACGGACACGCCCGGCA
>NZ_CAJJIC010000197.1 GCF_905187505.1 uncultured Mailhella sp. | reverse complement strand
GGCAGGGGGCGGTGGTGGCCGCCACGGTGGTGGTGTTCCCCCTCATCTACAAATCGGCAAAAACGGCGCTCGAACAGGTGGACGCCAACGTGGAAAAAGCCGCCCGAACGCTCGGGGCCTCGGAAATTTCCGTCTTCTTCTCCATCAGTCTGCCTCTTGCCGCGCGCGGCATCCTGTCCGGCTCCATGCTGGCCTTCGCGCGGGGCATGGGAGAATTCGGCGCCACGCTCATGCTGGCAGGCAACATTCCGGGCAAGACGCAGACGCTCGCTCTCGCCATCTACGACGCCTTCCAGTCAGGCAACGACGCCCTTGCCGCCTGTCTCGTGCTCCTCACTTCGGGAATATGCGCCGTCATTCTCATAACCGCCGACTATCTGCTGGGAGGTTCCCGGTGATCGACCTGTCCGTTCAAACCACCCTCAGGGGAAAACAAGGCTCCTTCTCCCTCAACGTCAGCCTGAAGAGCTCGGCATCCCGTCTCGTTCTGTTCGGACCGTCGGGTTCCGGAAAAACGCTGACCCTGCAAATGCTGGCCGGTCTCGTTCATCCGAAGAAAGGACACATCGTCATGGACGACACCGTGTTCTTCGACTCCTCCAAGGGCATCAATCTCCCCGCCAGAAATAGACGCATAGGTTACGTCTTTCAGGACTACGCGCTTTTTCCGCACATGACGGTACGACAGAATCTCGCCTTTGCCCTGCAGCAGAAGGAAAAGCATTTTCCCGTGTTCGGGAGCGCCTTCCGCGCCGTGTTCCCGGCCAGACTCAACGACGAACAGCGAGAGTCCATTGAACTCATCCTCGAACTTCTGGAAATCACGCATCTTGCCGACCGGAGGCCTTCCCAGATTTCAGGAGGTCAGAAACAGCGCGTGGCTCTGGCGCGTGCTCTGCTCATCTCTCCGAGACTCCTGCTCCTCGACGAACCCTTCGCCGCCCTCGATCCTCTTCTGCGTCTTCGCATGCGCAAGGAAATCGACCGGATACTTCAAAACTGCGGCGTGCCTCTCGTCATGATCACCCATGATCCCGAAGACGTGGACGCCTTTGCCGACGACCTTGCCGTCTACGCCAACGGGCACATTCTTGCCATGGAACATGACTTTCGTCGCCGTTCCCTCTTCTCCCAGGACTCGCTCTCCTACCTTTCCGACATTCTCAGCAAAGGCGGACAGGCCGACAGACCTTTCGGCTTCGACGACGTGTGAGCCTTCGCATGATCATCCTTTTTTCCCCTCGCCACTCCCGCCGGCACGAAGTCGGAACAGGAGAGTCCGCTCTTTCCCTGCAAGTCTTCCTCTGGCTGCCTCAAAAGGGTCTTCAAGCCGCGGCCCCGCTTCGGGCAAGCCTCTTCGTCTTGGCCCCTGTTCCATGACCGTGAACCGTTCCCGGATTGCTGCCAAAGGAGTCCGAAAGAAGACGCGTTATCGAAGTCCTGACCGAGCGCCACGCCTGCGCCCCGAAAAGCTCTCCCGACACGGCGGCCGTGAATCTGCCGCGGGGCACGAAAAGGCCGCCCCGTTCATGAACGAGGCGGCCTTAACGACACGCCGGTCAGTCCGACGCTCAGGAATGTCCGGGAATGCATCGACAAAAAATGCGAAAAGTCATCCCTGCTTCCATGGAGGCCCTCCCAGACGGAAAACGGAAGACTCATCCGCTCTTTCCGGCAGAACCGGCTCGGCAAGGCCCGCCGCTCATGCCTGCGACGTCTACTTAACCGGGCTGAAACCGTAGCGGGCAAGAATTTCAAGACCGCGGGGAGAAAGCACGAAGTCCGTGAACTTCCGTGCGACGTCCTTCTGTGCAGAATCCTTCGTCACGGCGATGGGATAGCACACGGGCTTGTGGCCCGTCATGGCGGTCACGATGCGCACGTCCTTGCCACCGGCAAGAGCATCGGTACGATACACGAAACCGGCATCGGCTTCGCCGCGCTGAATATAGCTCAGCACCTGACGCACGTTGTTGCCGAATACAAACTTATTCTGCAGCTTGTCCCAGGTTCCGGCAGAGGTAAGAGCCTCGCGGGCATATCGCCCGGCAGGCACGCTTTCCGGCGTGCCTATGGCAACATGCTTCACGTCGGCACCAAGCAGCGCATCGGGACCGGTGAGCGTGCCGGAAGCGGGGGTGATGAGCACAAGGTCGTTCAGCGCAAAATCTCTGCGCGTGGAAGGATCGACAAGTCCCTTCTGCACTGCGGAGTCCATGGTCTCCTGATCTGCGGAGGCGAAGACATCCACCGGGGCCCCCTGCTCCATCTGACGAAGCAGATTGTTGGAAGAGGCAAAGTTCAGATTGACCTTGACGCCCGTGTTCTTCGTGAACTCCTGAGAGATCTGCGTGAAGGACTCCGAGAGGCTGGCGGCTGCGGAAACCGTAAGTTCGGCGGCCATGGC
>NZ_CAJJIC010000196.1 GCF_905187505.1 uncultured Mailhella sp. | reverse complement strand
GGGGGGGGGGGGGGGGGGGGCGGGGGGGGGGGGGGGGGGGGGGGGGGGGGGGCAGGGCGGCTTTCAGGCATTCGAGGTTGCTGGTGAGAGCGCTGCCGATGACGAAGTTCGGCGCTCCGAGGTCTATGCCTTCGGGCAGCGGGGGCAGGGGCAGCAGGAAGGTATGGCCTTCGGGCTGGGGAGTGCCGTTTTCATCGGCGCGGAAGCGGGCCACGTAGGCGAGTCCCTTGCGGGCGTTGGTAAGGGCGAGGATTTCCTCGCCGGGCAGGGCCGGGGCGTTGGCGGCGAGGCATTGCAGGTAGTTGAGTCCAGCCTGTTTTGCGTCCACGGCGCGGGCGAGGCCTGAAGCGGTGGTGAGGCCGATGCGCAGGCCGGTGAAGTTGCCGGGGCCGGCCACGCAGGCTATGCGTCTGATGGCCGAAGGGGTGACGCCGAGGCGGGCGCAGGCTTCGCGCAGGGCCGGGGCAAGCAGCTCGGTTCCGCCGCGCTGGGCGAGCCAGTCCTCGCCGCAGAGCATGGCGCCGTTTTCGCACAGCGCGAACTGGACGCGCTTTTCCGCTGTATTGAGAATAAGAGTAAGTTCACGCATTTATTTGAACCAGCGCATGACGTCGTTGAAGGTGGCGAAGATCATGAGGGCGATGAGCAGGCTTGCGCCCACGCGCATGGACCATTCCTGCACCTTTTCGGGCACGGGACGGCGCACGATGATTTCCACGATGCAGAACAGTATGGCTCCGCCGTCCAGCACGGGAATGGGGAAGAGGTTGAGCAGGCCGAGGTTCACGCTGATGAGGGCGGTGAGCAGAAGCAGCGGCACGATGCCCGCCTCAGCCTGCTGGCCGAGCATCTGGGCGATGAGTATGGGCCCGCCCACGGAGTCGGCGGCCACGGAGCCGGTGATCATCTTTTTCACGCCGGTGAGGGTGATGTCGATCATGTTCCAGGTCTGGCGCAGACCGAGTACCGCGGATTCCGCGAAGCTTTTGGGTTCGTAGCGCACCGCGCCCGAGGCCTGAACGCCGATGAGCCATGCGGTTTCCTTTTCGCCGAAGATGTTGGCACGTTCGCTGCGGGTGGGGGTCATGTCGAAGCTGAGGGGCGTGCCGTCGCGCAGAACGTCCACGCGGAGGGTGCGGCCGCCGGAGGCTCCCACGGTTTCGGGCACCTGCGACCAGCGGTCGATGGCGACGCCGTCGATGGCGGTGATCATGTCGCCGGGCAGCATGCCCGCCTGCATGGCCGCGCTGCCCTGCACGATGGCTCCTGCCTGCGGCAGCGGCACGGCAAGGCCGGTGGAAAGGGTGAGTCCCCAGTAGATGAGCCAGGCTATGACGATGTTCATGAACGGTCCGGCAAAGGCTATGATGAGTCTCTGCCATGCGGGGCGGTTGTTGACCGCTTCTTCCTGCGTGAAGCCGAGGCTTTCCACTTCGTTGCTGTATTCGCCCACGCCCGACACGTAGCCGCCGAACGGCAGCCAGGAAAGCCGGTATTCGGTCTTGCCGCGCCTGAAGCTGCACAGTTTCGGCCCCATGCCGATGGAAAAGGTGATGACGCCCACCTTGAACGCGCGGAAGGCGAGGAAGTGTCCGAGTTCATGGAAGAAGATGAGGCCGCCGAATACCAGCACCACGGCCAGCGCGGCGTCCCAGTAGGAAAGATAGTGAAGTAGTGACTGCATGGTATCCCGATGGGGCCGGACGGATTCCGCCCCGTTGAGGTTGAACGAGCCGCAGGGAAGGCGCGTTTTTCTGCGCCGGGCTGTGCGCTGCGGTCCGTTTTATTGCCGCCTTCGCCGGTCGGCCGGACGGGACGGCTTTGGCCGAAGCCCGGAAAGGGCCCGGCGTGCGTTTCCGGTCAGGCCTGCCACTGCCTTGCGCGGTCTCGTGCGGCGGCGTCGGTCTTTTCCACGGACTCGAGCGCTCGGGCGACCTGCGGTGCAAGCGGGCCGTCGGCAAGCTCGAAGTTCTGCACATCCGAGGCGTCGTCGAGAATGTCCTTTACCAGCGCCGGAATGTCGGTGAAGCCGATGTCTCCGGCGAGGAAGCGTTCCACGGCCACTTCGTTGGCGGCGTTGAGCTCCACGGTGTGGCCCTGGGCAAGGGCGCGGCGCGCAAGGTCGAGACAGGGGAAGAGGTCGAGGCGCGGTTCCTCGAAGGTGAGGCTGCCCACCCTTGCGAGATCGAGAGCGCTGATGCCCGTGACCCTTCCGTCGGAAAGATAAGGCCACGAAAGGCATCCGGCAATGGGTACGCGTATGTCCGGCACGGCGAAATGTCCCATCATGGCCCCGTCGGCCAGTTCCACGAGAGAATGCACGATGGACTGAGGATGCACGACCACGACCACGTCTCTGGCGGGCACATGGTAGAGATGGCAGGCCTCGATGATTTCCAGGCCCTTGTTCATGAGCGTGG
>NZ_CAJJIC010000195.1 GCF_905187505.1 uncultured Mailhella sp. | reverse complement strand
TTTTTTTATGTCGCGACAGGGACAAAACCGAGGCCGCCCCTTCGTTCATGCGGAAATTTCCTTCGGTCGGGAGCGCGGATGCGCCGCCGGAATGTTCGCAGGCTCATTTCGGCGGCATGGGATTGTTTATGTGATGCGGCCTGAAAAAGAGGCTGCTGCGTGAGCGTCTCCGCGTTCGTCGAAGCCGTGCAGACAGAGGCATGCGCCTTCGGACGGGGCAGGCAGATCGGGGCGGAGCTTTTGCATGAAAGGCGCTCGAAGCTCTGACCGGAGCGCAGGGGCGGGAACGGCACAGAGCGTTCCCGGGAACGTTCTGTGCGTTTAGCCGAGAGGGGCGTGAGCGCCCCCCCGCAAAGGGAAGAAGCGACCTTGCTGACGGCAAAACGCTCCGGGAAGTGACCCTGCACAGGACGAGCACGCGGCGGAGACGGAGCGGACGCAGCCTGATTTTTTTCAAGACGACCTGCTGTCCGTGTGCCGGGCGTATCTGGGCATGGTGCCGGGGGAAGGCTTGACCCGCAGGAAAAACGCCGGGCTTCGCTCTTCTGTAAGGCACGTCTGTTTGCGTCCGAAGCGGCGACCGGCCCGATCGTCCATGTTTTGCCGTTTTCCATCGTCTTTCGGAGCGCTGAGGGAGAAAGGCAATGCTTTTTCCTTTTCGTGCGCGCTGTCGCGGAAATGTCGCGTTCCGAGTACGGGGCGTGCGCGGCATGAGGCCGGGGCGTCCTGGCGGAGCGCTGCACGTAACGCCTCTTTTGTCCGGGAGAGGCGCACCGGGCGCAGGCAAAGAGGGGGAGGCAGGAAAAAAGGGCGACGCCCTTGCGGACGCCGCCCCTTTCATGTTCTGGAGCCTGGGGTTCAGGCCTTCTTTTCGGGGAGGAAGGAAGCGAGTATGCCGAGGGCGAGGAAGCCGACCACCACGCTCAGGGAGACCATGGCGGGCAGGTGGATGACGCCGGCGACGTCAAGCAGCATCTTGGCGCCGATGAAGGCCAGAATGGCGATGACGGACTTTTCCAGATGACGCAGGTAGCGCTTGGCGGCGGCGAGCAGGAAGAACATGGACCGCAGGCCGAGGATGGCGAAGATGTTGCTGGTGTACACGATGAAGGGATCGGGCGTGATGGCGAGCACGGCGGGCACGGAGTCGAAGGCGAACATGATGTCGGAAATTTCTATGACCACCAGGCAGAGGAACAGGGGCGTGGCGCGCCAGATGACCTTGCCTACGGGCTTTTCCGCCAGCTTGATGGTGCTGCCTTCCACGTGCTTCTTGGGAGCTTCCACGGCATGGCCGTTTTCATCGGTGCGCACGAAGAAGTCGTGGCCGTGCAGGTGCGTGTAGACGGGAATGAACTTCTGCGTCCAGCGCACGGCCCAGTGCTTGGAATAGTCGATGTCTTCATCGGTTTCCTTGCCGAGGGACTGGAACATCTTCCAGGCCGTCCAGAGCACGAACACGCCGAAACCGGCCAGGGCGTAGGGGCCGAACATCTTGATGAGGGAACTGCCTGCGGCCACGAAGAGCAGACGCATGACCACGGCGCCGAGAATGCCGTAGAAGAGCACGCGGTGCTGATAGGCGTCCTTGATGCCGAAGGACGTGAAGATGGCCATCATGACGAAGAGATTGTCGACGGAAAGGGATTCTTCAAGCAGATAACCGGCGATGAACAGCTGCATCTGCGACGAGCCTTCGTTCCAGCCGATGTATCCGGCGAAGGCAAAGGCCAGCGAAATCCAGATGGCGGACCATATGGCCGCATTGCGGGCCGTGACGGGCTTGTCGTCGTTGTGGGAGCGAAGGTCGATCCACATGCACGTGATGATGACCAGAGAAAAGACGCCCACTTCCACCAGAGAGTGTCCGAACATGTATTCCTCCAGAGTTTTCCTTTTCTGCCGGAAGAAACAAAAAAGACCTTCCGGCAATACTGTTATTGCCGCAAGGTCTCACTCATCAGACGGGCTGACGGCAATGCCAGAAGCGAGCGCTCCATGCTGTTGACATTGCCCGGGACTCATGATCCCAGTTACTCCCCTTTGCGTCCCTTTCTGAATAGTAAAACTCGACGGAGCTGTCAAGAGGCTGCTTCCGCTCTTGCCTGCGGCGGACGGGAAAGCTACACTTCCACCCGTATTTTTTGACTTCTTTTTTTCGAGGACCGCATGTCTTTTCATATTATCCGCACCCATCGCCCCGGTCATCAGCATCCGCTCGTCCTTAGGCTGGCTTCCGGCTTCCGTCGTTTTCAGCGCCGCTGGTATGATCCGGAGGAAGAGCTTTTTCAGTCCCTCAAGAATGGTCAGAATCCGCTGGCGCTCGTCATCGCCTGCTGTGATTCCAGGGTCGACCCCGTGCTTCTTACACTGCTACATATCGCTTATGAACGTCTGTTGACCGGTATTCACAACGAAGACA
>NZ_CAJJIC010000194.1 GCF_905187505.1 uncultured Mailhella sp. | reverse complement strand
TAAAAAGCTGAAAGAAACAAGGGGGCGCGGGGGGAATTATTCCCCCCGCTGCCTTTCCTGCCTTTCCTGCCTTTTCTATCCGGTGCGCAGTTCCGGGGGGAGCTGGCGGCGCGCGCGTTCGGACTCAAAGGAGTTTCGGCAGTGGTCTTTTTCCATGAAGAAGATGCGGTCGATGGCGCGACGGGGCCAGGAGCGGCGGCCGTTTTTTTCCCAGCGCCAGGCGCGGGAAGAAAGGGTTTCGTCGGGCCAGCCTGCGAGAAGCGCATTGACGAGCTGGTCAATGGCGATGAGCACGGACTTGCCGTACGTCACAGGTTCAGCCCCTGGGGCATTCTGTAGTCCGGCACGATGGCCTCGACTTCTTCGGCCGTGACGGCGGCGCCAAGTTCATCCTCATATTTCTGACGCTGACCGGTGAGGTATCCCGTGGCCACGGCAAAGGCGTCGGCCTTTTTTATGATGCGGGACACAAGTTCCGCCTTGTCCATGCCACGGCCTTCGGCAAGGGCGTCGACGAGGGGCGTTTCGGCCGAGCTGTCGGCAAGCCAGGCGCGGGCTTCGGTCTCCTGCTTGTCGAAGGTCAGAAGCTCCGTGCTGGGATAGGTGGACACAAGAGACGACACGGCCAGATTATAGGCGGCGTTGATTTCGGCAAGCCTTGCGCTCTTCCGTTCCTCAAGGGTAGGCTGCGCGGGAGGCTGTTCCTCGGTCACGATGTCGGGATGTTCCTGCGCGTATCTGTTCACGGCCTCCCATTCTTCCGTCCATTCTCTGGGCACGTGGTACGGCATTCCATTTTTGTCGATGACATACGAACCGTCTTCAACACGCCTTATGACATATGCCGTTTCCATGTCAGTCCACCCTTATGCATATGGCTTTTATGTAGTTCGTAGAGTTATTGGTTCCCGTGACATAGCTGCCGCCCGCAGCGGTGCCGGTGTATACGGCCGTATAGTCATAGTTTACATTCGCCTGAACGGCAAAATACATCCACGTTCCGCCGGAAGGGAGCTTTACCCGGTAACTGTTCGCCGAAACGGTTTTTACCCGGGAAGCGTCAATGACGCTGCTGCCCATCCAGGTAAGCAGGCCGTTCGTCTGGCCGGTAAGCGAGTTCGACACGCTGTCGTTGGAGGCCATGAGCTGAAACTTTCCCGCATCTTCGCTCCGCTCGTTGCCGGACAGATAGAGAGACGCGCCGTCCGCGTATCCCGACGGGCCGGAAAGAAAAATGAGACGCCCGGTTTTATCCGTCTTTCTGACAAAGTAGTCCGACTTGTTCCCTATGATGTCGCCCGTCATGGTTCCGCCGGACAGCGGAAGGTTTTCCGAAGCGCTGCCGGTCACGTCGCCGGTCACATTTCCGGTCACGTTGCCCTTGATGTTGCAGGTCAGCTCCGTGGCCCAGGTTCCGTCGCCGCGAAGCGGTCTTGCCTGCGCGCCCTTGGCGGGCGCGGGAACAAGCCCGGTCTTGCCCGCGGCGGAAGACGTGGCGCCGGTCATGGTTTTGGAAAGGGTTTCGTTCTGGCTTTCGCTTTCCGCCTTCACGTCGGCCATGAGCTGACGAATGGCGTTGTTGATGCCCGAAGGCGGACAGCCCTCGGCTATGTTGATGCCCGATATCGTGGTGTTCAGATCCGGGTCCGTGCTGTAATCGCTGACGGCCATGCCATCTCCTTGTTTCTTTGCCCTGTCCGGGAACGCCCGGACGCATCAGCCCCTTCTGCCGCTCATGCGGGGACGCACGAGCCTGCGCCTTCTTGCGCCGTTGTCCGTTCCGGCCTGCGGTGCGGACTGCCCGACGGCTTCCAGTTCCGCGGTCACGGCTGCGCCGGAAGGCTTCACGGCTTCGGAAAAGCGCTCGGGAGACAGGCCGGAAAAATCTTCGGGCCGCCCGTTCGCCACCACGGAAGCGGTCGAACCCGCGGGATTGTTCCGTTCCGCAAATCCGGCCTGCGCCCGCTTCTGCGCGTCGAGGCTCCTCATGCCCTCCAGCGTGTCGAGACCGGCACGCCCCACAAGCTGACCGAGGCTTCTTTCGCCGTTGTTTCCGGCAAGCATGGAAAGCCCGGCTATGAAGGCGGCGGAAGCGGGATCGCTCCGCACCGCATCCCAGGCCTGATTCGTGTACTGCGTCCGCCTTTCCGCCTCCGCAAAGGGAGAAACAAAACCTTCAAACATATTACCACCTTAAAATAAATATTCGGACGCGGAACCTGCACGACGGGCATGGCATTTAACGCCGGAAGTGAATTCCGGCCTACCGCCGCCCGAGTTCCGCCACCGCCCGTCTGCCCCGGACACGCTGTACGGACGCGGGACTTGCACGACGGGCATGGCATTTAACGCCGGAAGTGAATTCCGGCTATTTATGCCCGTCGGCCGGGCTCCTGATGTCGCCCGGGGCCCCAGAGCGTTGAAAGACCGCCGGCCTTCGCAGCGGCCCGGGGCCCCAGAGCGTTGAAAGACCGCCGGCCTTCGCAGCGGCCCGGGGCCC
>NZ_CAJJIC010000193.1 GCF_905187505.1 uncultured Mailhella sp. | reverse complement strand
AACGTTTTCAAGGGGCAGCCCTTTCTGTGGGGGAAAATCTGATGCGTGCATTCTGTGTCATTGTAGTGACGGCCTTTCTGCTGTGTCCTTCTTCGTCCTACGGACTTGTGGTATGCAATCCTGCCGGGCAGACGGAAGACGGGATGTACATTGATGCCGTTCTGGAGCAGACGAGCGGAGGAAAAACGTTTTTTCCGCGTGCCGAGCGAGAGGAGATACGCGCGGAAGGGGATGAGCTTGCGGTCTTCAACGAGCTGTTCTTGTCCCGCGGATGGGGCGACGGCCTGCCTCTCATTCCGCCGACTCCCGAACGCGTGGCGGCCATGGTGGAGGGGTACGATCTGCCCGGCGACTTCGCCATGGCTACGCTGGCTCCCATGGAGGGAGTGGCCACGGTGGAAAAAATCGCCGTCAACGCCGTCATGGCAGGGTGCGAACCCAGACACATGCCCCTTCTTGTGGCGGCCGTGGAAGCGGTCAGCCGGCCGGAATTCGACTTGCGCGGCATGGCAACAACCACCAATCCCGACGCGGTGCTCATGATCGTGAGCGGCCCCATAGTCAAACGGATGGGGCTCAATGCCGGAAGCGGTGCTTTCGGACGCGGCAACCGTGCCAATGCCAGCATCAGCCGTGCGCTTCATCTCATCATTCAGAACGTGGGCGGAAGCCGCCCCGGCATTACCGACATGTCCACGCTCGGTCAGCCCGGGGAATTCGTCATGTTTCTGGCCGAGAACATCGAGGCGAGTCCATGGCCTTCCTGGCATACGGAGTTCGGCTTTCTGCCGGAACGCAACGTGGTGACCGTGGCGGCCGTGGAGGGGTATTCCGGCATCATGGGCATAGGGTACAGCAGACCGGAATATCTTGAACTTGTTGCCCAGTGGCTTCGCGGGCATGACAGGCCGTACAGAAGCGCCGTCATTCTCGTGATTGCTCAGGATACCGCAAAAATGCTGGCCCGGGAGGGCTGGACGCGCGAAAGCATTCGTGCGCATCTTCGGGAACGCGCCAGGGTGCCCTTCGGCGACTGGATTCGGCAGTACCATGCCGCCAGGGAGGCCAGAAGGGGAGTGCCGGAAGAGGTGCTTTCCATAACGGACGAGCACGCCATGATTCCCAAGCCCTTTTTTGACGCCATGCCCATTATTGTGGCCGGAGGAACGGGCGAAAAAAGCATGATCATGCCGTGCTGGGCCGCCGGGCGCATGGTGAGCGAGGAGGTGCGACTGCCCTGGGACTGGAAATGAAAGACGCCATTGTAAAGAACTCCATGACGAATCTTTACAAAACATTGAGTGTTTCCGGTATATTCAGAAGGAAAAATTCGTTATGGTAAATAGGCAGGAAGGCAGTTTTCCTGCCGCATGCTGTATAAGGAGATATTGTATGAAAATGCGTTTTTTGATGCTGGCCCTGGCGCTTATGCTGTCCGCCGCTCCCCTGGCCTATGCCAAGTCCGACAATCCGTTTGAGCTCAACAACGCCACGACGGAAGAGCTGATGAACCGTTGCTTCTTCTCGCAGGAAGATGCCGAGCGCATTCTCGATCTGCGCGACTCTCTGGGCGGATTCCAGAGCTGGGACGACCTCAAGGAACTGAATCTTTCCGAAGCACAGCTCAGCATTCTGGCTTCCGAAGCGACGATTTCCGGCATTTCCACGGACTGCAATTGCTGACAGTCGGCATTGCGTCCATCCTTTGAAAAGCGGTCTGGCCTTCGCTGACGGTTCAGGCCGTTTTCCTTTTTCGGCAAATGGAGGCGATTTGTCTCATGTCGGAGCGTTTCGTTGAAGAGACGCCGCTTCGACTGTCTGTTTTTTTCCTTCATGTTCAACAGGCAGGTTTATCATGCCCGACAGGTATTCACGAAGAAATTTTCTTAAGCTGAGCGCGGCTCTGCTTGCGGGAGGGGCCGCCGTTGCCAATCCCGACAAGGCCGGAGCCATCGGTTATATCCCTCCGAAAGGCGGAGCGATAACGGAAGTGAAGGGCTATTGTCCTTTCTGTCAGGTGCGCTGCACCTACAAGGCGCGCGTGCAGGACGGCAAGATTCTCAGCGTTACCGGCGACAGCAGCAATCACTGGACGGGCGGCGCCATGTGCCCGAAGGGCATGTCCATTCTGGAACTGATGAACAGCCCCTTCCGCATCACGGAACCCATGTATCATGAGCCTGACGGCAGCTGGCGCAGAATTTCCTATCAGGAAGCCGTGGACATGGTGGTGGAACGCATGAAGGCCGTTCGCGACAAGTATGGCGCCAAGGCCGGCAACCGCGTGGCCCTGACCATGCCTTTGTGGGACTGCCTGGAATCGGAAATTGCGGCGCTCATGACGCTGCGCACGGTGGGCAGCGTTCAGGCCATGCCTCCGGGGGAAACCTGCGTTTCCACGGCCTCGAACATGCTCGGTCTCATGCTCGGCGTGAACAGCGGCTCCACGCAGGTGGACGAACTGCCCAAGGCCGAAACGCTGGTGCTGTGGGGCGCCAACGTCAATGATCTGTAT
>NZ_CAJJIC010000192.1 GCF_905187505.1 uncultured Mailhella sp. | reverse complement strand
AATTCTGGAAAACGGGAACCACGCCACTCGCCGCCCCCCGGTCTCTAAGAACCGTCGTCACATTCTCCCCGGAGCCAGCCGGAGGGCAAATCCCCCTGATCCATGCATTTGCCCGGAAATCACCTGAATCCGGCACTCCCAAGTAAACTGCCTGAGTTTTTTTCAGACGGACGACCGTACACGCAGCTGCCTTGCGGACATTCAAAAAACGCTCCATCATGATCCCCGACCCGCGGCGGCAGGGCATCGCATCCCCCGCGCATCATCCGGGCACACAAGGAGCAGTCATGACCATCCTCTGCATAGGCGACAGTCTTACCTACGGTTACGGCGTCAGGCGCGCGGAAACCTGGTGCGCCCTGGCCTCGAATCTTACGGGGCATGAGTTCATAAACCGGGGCGTCAACGGCGCGACCACCGGTGAAATGGCGGAACAGGAGCTTTTCGGCGACGAACTCTTCGTCATGGGCGGGCTGAACAATCTCTTCATGGGCATGGGCGTTGCCGTGCCTCTTGCCGACATACGCGGAATATGCCGCCGTGCCTCAGACATGGGAATCCGCCCCACGGTGGGAATCCCCATGCAGATTTCTCAAGAGGTTTCGGAAGGCTGGTGCGAGGGCCCCGTGGACATGGACCTCGTGCGCTCCGCCTATGCGGACTTTGCCCGCGCGCTTCTATTCCAGTGCCTGGAGGACGGCACGGACTTCATCGACTTTCGCCCGGTCGTCGGCCCGGAGCACCTGTCCTTCGACGGCATTCATCTGAACAGACGCGGTCATGAACGCATGGCACAGGCCGTGGCCGACCACTGGAACGCAAGGCGGAACTGAGCACCGCATGACGGGAACTTGTTTTGAAGCTTCGTTGTCCACCGAGCCGCACTATTTTTCCAGTGCCCCGCGCGTCGGCTTCAGCGCTCCGGCGAAGGCGGGCAGGAACCGGGTTGCGGCGATGAATATGACAAGTCCCAGGCAAGGCGCGGCGGCAAGAGTCAGAAAGGCGGCGCTGTAGCTCACATGATGGGCGAAGAGTCCGCCGTACGTGTTGCTGAGCGAGGCTCCTACGCCCTGAATGGTGAGAACGAGCCCGAGTCCCATGTTGACGTGACCGCTCCCCTTGAGGATTCGGGCCACGAGGCCGGGCGTGGCCACGCCGAGAAGCCCCGCCCCTACGCCGTCCAGCATCTGCACGGGAATGATGTTCCACGGGCTTTCCCACAGACCCGCTATGCATCCGCGCACGGGAAGCGCCAGCAACGCCAGCAGAAAAAGACGTCCGTACCCCTTGTTCTGCGCCACCTTCGCTCCCCACAGAGCCACGACTATCATGGTGGCCTGCGCCAGCACGACGGTGCCTGCGGTATAGGCCGCGCCGTTGACGCTGAATCGCGCCACGGCGGACTGTCCGAGAAGAGGCAGGAGCGCGGCATTGCCGAGATGGAAGAAAAACAGCGTCAGCGCCACGGCAAGCAACGCCCTGTCATAAAAAAGCAGACGGAAGTTCCGCACAGGCCGTTCCCGACCGCCCTCTTCCGCAGGCTCAAGACCTCGTGCCACGGCATAGTCGATGTGTGAAGGATTGATGCTGGCAAGACTGAACACGGCCAGAACTCCCATGACGGTCATGACGAAGAACACGCCCGGAATCCCGAAGAAATATCCGACGACCCCGCCCATGACCGCAGTGGAGGCATTCCCCGCATGGCTCCATGCCTCGTTGACGCCGAGCCTTGCGGCAAGCCCCTTCTGCCCCACCATGCCGAGCGTTATGCCGGTAAGCGATGGCGCAATGGCCGCCGCGGCCACGCTCTGCAGAATGCGCGAAAAGCCCGCTGCAAGCGCACCGTTCCACAGAAAAATGAGACCGCATCCGACAACGATGAGACAAACGCTTGAGGCGATCATCCTGCGCTTGTGCCTCGTGTGGTCGGCAAGCGCGCCGAGCGGCGTAATGCAGAAAAGTTCGGCAAGTCCGCCGACCGTCATGACGAAGCCTATTTCATCGGGAGTCCAGCCCTGCGACTGAAGATACACACCAAGAAACGGTCCCAGCCCGTCGCGCACATCGGCAAGAGCAAAGCAAAGCAGGGAAAGAAACAGCAGAGAATGACGTCTGGAAGCGTCCTCGTCCATCAGAACCCTCTATCAACAGAAAATTTCAGCAAACTTCATATTTTATCGGCAGATGACCAAAAGTCAATGTCGACAGCCCTCCCCGTCCTTCCCGGCACGACCATGGCGTCCGTGCTTCTTCCCGAGCCCTGCCTTCCAGAACATCCTCATCGACAACACGTCATTGCGGGAAAGCAGAGCTCTCCGCTCCTGCCATCCCCCAGTCACCACATCCCCGGAGAAGGCAAAGCTGTCGTTGCAGACTGGGAACACGCACGGCGAAGGCTTCTTACGGCAGACATGCACCACAAAAAACACTCTTCTCTGACGCAGAAGGTGCGCCCCATAGTCAGGACCGCCCCTTCAAGGGGCGGTTTGATTTGACCCTATAAGGGTCTGTTA
>NZ_CAJJIC010000191.1 GCF_905187505.1 uncultured Mailhella sp. | reverse complement strand
CGGGTCCGTCCCGCACTTTTTTGGGGAAACGGGAAGCGCTCTTTCCACCTCTTCCCATGTTTTTTTTCGCCCCGTTCCCCACGTTCCCTCAGTCAGCCCGCAGGTCTCTCTGCTCTCACCTTGCCCCCTCACCTTGCCCCCTCCCGCGGCGCAGGCTGAACCCGTCCGCTCAATCCGGGGCAGCGCCCCGCGAATCCTGCCTGTTCCCCTTCTCTCCCCGGGGCGCGGGCCGCGCCTCTTCCACTTGGAGGAGGATCAGGGTAGAGTCGAATGAAGGGCAGGAAATTCAGCAAGGAGGGAATGCATGGACCTGATGGACAGACTGGGCACGGTTCTGATCATCGTTCTGGCGCTGTTGGCCGTCATGCTGCTGCGCCGGGGCGGAGGCACGACGTCGTGCTGATTCCGGGTGGATCCCATGCGGATGCGTGACATTCGCGAAAAGATGGAAGCGGCGGAAAAAAAGAAAGAAGACGGAAGCGGGCAAAAGAGCTGACTGCGCTCTTGCTCTCACGTGCAAGCTGGCTTATGCTCAAGGCTCCGGGCGTCATGACGCCCGGAGCCTTTTTTCCCGGAACGGTTTCGTTGCCCGGCAGGACGGCGGGCATGCTGATCATCGTCCGTCGTTTTTTCTCACGGCGAGCCTTTCCGGCAATCCGGTGAGCCTCTTCGCCCAGACGCACAAAGGATACCGCCATGAGACCCCGTTTTCGCATCATTCTTCTTCTCACATTGTGTCTCGCCCTGCTTTCCTCCGGCTGTTCGCTTCTGGAAAAGCAGAAACTGCCCTTCCAGAGGCAGGACGAAGTCACCATCTGGGCCAACGGCATAGCCGGACTGCCCGGCGTGGAGCAGGGGCGCAGAGCCGAAATGGTGTGGAAGAATCCCTCTTCCTCGCAGGCGCTCAAGCTGCGGGCGCTTTCCATAGCCGCCAGCCGCCCCGGCAGGCAGGGCTATCCCGCCCGCAAGGAACTGGCCGCACTGTATGCCAAGGCCGCGCCCGAACAGCGCGCCGCATGGGAAACCATGTACTGGACCGACCTTGACGGCATGGACAGCGACACGCTGAAAAAGCTGGCCGCCTCCGTTTCGGCCGAGCAGGAAAGAAGTTTCCCCTGGAATCTCGTCATGCTCAAGGCCGCCCGTCGCGGACTGCTCACCGATTCTTCCTCCGTGCTTTCCCGTCTGTCCAATCCCATGCTCTACGCCGCGCCCGCCATGCTCGGACTCGGCGAGGCGCCCGTTGCGGCGCCGAGCAGCACCATAAGCGTGGCGCTCGTCATCCCGCAGACCGGTTCCGCCTCGGCTCTCGGCCGTCAGGTGGCGGCCGGCGCGCAGGCCGCCGTGGACGATCTGCGTCTTTCCGGCAAGAACGTCGATCTGCGCATCATCGACACCGGGCTTACCGGCTGGCAGCAGGCCGTGCAGAGTCTGCCTCCGCAGTTCGTCATGGTGGGCGGCCCGCTCATTCCGGGACGCTACAAGGCCGTGAAGGATGCCGCCTCGGGACGTGCGCTCTTCTCGTTCACCGCATCGCTTCCTTCCGGCGACGAAGGCGTGAAGGCCTGGCGCTTCTTCGCCAGCGCCGAAGATCAGATACAGGCGCTGCTCGACGCGGCCTCCTCCCTCGGCATCAATTCCTTCGGCGTGTTCAGCCCGGGCGACTCCTACAGCAAGCGCATGAGCGGCCTGTTCATGCAGGAAGCCTCGGCGCGCGGCTATGCCGTGACCTCCGGTTCCTACACCGCAGGCAAAATGAACGCCTGGCCCAAGGAAGCCGGCGCCTTCGTGAAGACGCAGGTCGGCGCGCAGCGCGGCAGCATTCCCGTGGCCACGGCCGACTTCCAGGCCATATTCCTGCCCGACAGCTGGAAGAACATGGACATGCTCGTATCCAGCCTGCACTACAGCGGCGCTCAGAACAGACTCATGATGGGCACCTCAATATGGGAACAGAGCCTCGGTCCCACCAGTCACAGCAACGCCGCCACCTTCGCGCTCACCATCTTCCCCGGCGTGTGGAACGACCGGCTTTCCGGCCCCGGCGTGACGGCCTTCCGCAACGCCATGGCCGCCAAGAATCAGCGTACCGACGACTGGTCCGCCCTCGGCTTCGACTTCGTGCGCATGGCTGCGGCGCTTGATCTGCAGCCCGGCTGGACGAGCGGACAGCTCAACCGCGCGCTCTCCTCCGGCCCCCGCATGGACTGGGCCGGCGCTCCCATGAGCTGGGACGGCTCGGGCAAGGCCAGCCGCAAGCTCTTCATCTTCCAGCCTTCCTCCACGGGACACATCCCGGCCGACATGCAGAAGCTCAGAGACCGGCTCGCTTCGGGCGATCTCTCCGTTTCCGAGCCCGACGCCCCCGCCGCGCCTCAGCGTCCCGTGAGCTTCGACGCGCTCGTCGACTCCCTCAGCAAGGAATGATCTTCTTTCCTACGCCCCTCGGTCCGGCACCCGCCTTCCCATAAAGACGGATGCCGGACGGGGACTTGCGGCCGCCTTCGTTGCAGCATACAAAAGACCCGAAGCGTGCAGGCCTCGCAGACCGCAAAGCGTGTCCTGCCATGACGGGACACCATGAACGAACAAC
>NZ_CAJJIC010000190.1 GCF_905187505.1 uncultured Mailhella sp. | reverse complement strand
GAGCAGGGGACTGAAAATCCCCGTGTGGGCAGTTCGATTCTGTCCCTCGGCACCACCGAATTTCAGGGCTGCGGTTTTCCGCAGCCCCTTTTGTTTAAGGCCTTCAGGCAGTTGAGGGAGCGGAAGCGACCGAAACAGAAAACCATCCGCTGAGCGGGTGGATCACAAAACGGTCATACCTAAAAAAACACCTTTTCGAGAAGACGGAGTTGTTCAGGCTCCCGTCCACATCGAAAAGGTGTTTTTTTATGGCGAAAGAACAAAATCTGGCACATACGAAATGGCTGTGCAGGTACCATATTGTCTTCACTCCCAAGTATAGGAGAAAAGTAATTTATGGGCAACAGCGTGAGGCGACGGGAAAAATCATATGACGGCTTTGCGATTGCAACATATTGAAATTACTTATGGATAGAATGATGGATCATGTGTGTGCTTGTCGTGATACCGCGCTCTTCGGTTCGGAAGGATACTTTCCGCCTTGTCGGAAAAGTTAGACTGACGCAGTTTCGGCGGCGTAGTGAACGTCGGGGCGAACGGCACTTGGAAAAGCCGTTTGGAATCGGTACTGCCCCTTTCATGGGAAGGCGTTGTTCCTGCGGGAAAGCTCTCGAGGCTCGATTGTTGCAGATGGACAGGCGTGGGACAGGCATGTTCCGATTCGGGCAGTTCTCCAGATCATGAAAAAAGCCCGCGCCCCTAAGACGGAATGTCGTCAGACGGGGCACGGGCGGAAACGTCAGAGGAAGGAAGAACTACTTGTCTTCGTCCGGCTGAGCGGTGTTGGGGTGGCAGGGACGGCAGCCCTGGAATTCAGGATGTTCCAGGCTCATTCTGCGATGGCAGCCGAAGCAGGAACGCATGGATTCCCTGCTGTGGAAGGCCATGAAGCGGCTTTCAGGCTTGCTGCTTCTGCCCTGAATGGTATGGCAGCCCTCGGTGGCGCTGCACGACGCATAGGGAGACTTTTCCTGCGAGGGGCTGTAGTGGCAGATGGCGCAGCGGGGCTTGTGATGGCAGGTGTCACAGGGAACGTCGCTGTGTGAGGTGTGGTTGAAGGTGACCGCCATGCGGGGAGAGCTCTCGCCGCCAAGCACGATGGGATTTTTCGGATACTTGAGATTGGCCTTGAAGTCCTGGGCTTGTGCCGGGGCACACCAGGCGAGGGAGAGAAGAAGGGTGAGGATAAAAAGCGGTTTCATGCGCAGTCTCCCGGTAAATGGGGAAAAATGCCCGGAGGCAGTGGCTAGAATTGATTCCAGAAGGAGGGCTTGAGAGGACTCAGACCCTTCTGTGCGGCAACCATGTCCAGGTGCATCATGCCGAGGGCCATGGCATCCATGTCGGGCGTGCCGTCGCGTTCTCGAAGATCCACGACGGGACAGTAACTTTTGCACGTGGTGCACCAGTCGATGCGTTCGCCCCTGCTGTTCTTGCTTTCGCGAAGAAATTCCATGACGCCGGAACCTTCCTTGCCGCAGGAAGGGCAGGCTCCACGCCGGAAATGCCATTCGGTTCCGCAAAGAGAGCAGTGCAGATGCTTTTTGCCTCCGCCGCCGGCCAGAAAGGCGTTCTTTTCGTCGAAAACGCGCTTGTCCAGATAACCGATGGAGGGAAAGGCGCCGCATACGGGGCAAAAGCCCTGCATCCACGAGGCGGGGCGTTCGTCCCACGGGGCGTCATAGGTGGCGGCCAGCGTGCGCAGCACGGGGCCGAGAACCGTTTCCAGCGCGAACAGAAGCACGGCGGGCGGAATATTCGACTGCGTTGCCGCGTCGACAAGAGCCGCGTCATGTCCGGTGAGAAGCGTGTCGGCAGCGCGCAGACACGTTTTTTCATCGGCAAAGAATGCCGTCAGCGCCGCTTCGTGTTCGGCCATGCCGGGCAGCTTGCCCAGAAGAGGCACGAGCACGTCCGCGGATTCCCGCAGGAGCGGGAAAAGGCCGTTCAGGGAGACGCCTGCAAGAAGAGGCGCGCCTTGCCGGGCCCGCTCCGGCTGCCAGGAAGGCAGCTCGAAGCCGCTGTTCTCCAGCAGGGGAGCAAGTTTTTCCGGCAGCGCTGCGCGAGCCTCAAGAAGAGGCGCAAACGCATTCAGCATCGGCGCGAGCACAGGCCTGCGCTCGATGATGCCGGCAAGGGTTTCTGAAACGGTCTGACGGGATTCGGCCATGATGACTCCTGAAAGGCTGGAGGCGGCGATGCCGCCCATGAGATGCAAGGTTGTGGAGGTTGCCGCTCACGAGTTCATGCCGGAGCGACGATGCTGAGACGCTCCGGCATTCGACTTCTGCTAGCCGAAGCTGGCAAACTCGTGATAATGTTTGGGTTCTTCCGCCAGAAGATAGAAGACGCTGACATCTTCCGTATCCACGAGGCGGGCTTTGGGATAGCGCTCCTTGATGCGGGCCAGACGCTTTTCGCCTTCCGCCAGCACTTCTTCGCGCTCGCCGAAGACCATGGCGCCCGTGGGGCAGGTCTTCACGCACATGGGCTGAAGTCCCGCGGAAACACGGTCTATGCACATGTCGCATTTGGTCAGCATCTTGGTCTTTTCATTGTACCGGGGAATGTTGTACGGGCATGCGCATCTGGTCCAACAGAATCGCTATAACACGGCTACGCAACGGGAAAGCATTGCTCGCTCTGTC
>NZ_CAJJIC010000189.1 GCF_905187505.1 uncultured Mailhella sp. | reverse complement strand
GAGATTATCTCCCCCGGCGGGGCCAGGGGCAGCGCCCCTGATCTGCCTTTCCTGCGTTTTCTGTGTTTTCAGTGTCTACAGTCTTCTGGCGAGGTATTGTCCTGTGATGCTGCCGGGGGAAGCGGCGATGCGTTCGGGGGAGCCAGCGGCGACGATGGAGCCTCCGTTATGTCCGCCGCCGGGGCCCATGTCGATGATGAAGTCGGCGTTGGCCATGACGTCCATGTCGTGTTCGATGACGACGACGGTAGCGCCGTTGTCGATGAGGGTTTGGAACACGCCGAGCAGGGTTTGGACGTCGAGGGGGTGGAGTCCTATGGTTGGTTCATCGAATATGAAGACCGAGTCATGCTGGGCGCGGCCCATGTCGCCGGCGAGTTTGAGGCGCTGGGCCTCGCCGCCGGAGAGGCTTGGGGTTTCTTCGCCGAGGGTGAGGTATCCGAGGCCGAGGCTGTTCAGGGTTTCGAGGCGCTGGCGCACGAGTTTGAGGTCTGCGCAGGCCATGAGGGCTTCGCGCACGTCCATGTCCATGAGCTGGGGCATGGTGCAGGATTGTCCGGCCCTGTTTTTATAGGATACCCTGTCGGCGTCGCTGCCGTAGCGGGAGCCGCGGCACTGGGGGCAGGGCACGTCGACGTCGGGCAGGAACTGGACGTCGAGGCTGATCACGCCGGTGCCGTCGCAGACGGGGCAGCGGAGTTTTCCGGTATTGTAGGAGAAGTCTCCGGCCTTGAGTCCGAGGGCACGGGCGTCGGGGGTACGGGCGAAGGCTTTTCGCAGTTCGTCGTGCACGTCGGCGTAGGTAGCCACGGTGGAGCGCACGTTGATGCCTATGGGGCTGGCATCGATGAGCTTGACCTGGGTTATGCCGTCGGCGCGCACGTCGCGCACGTGTTCGGGGAGCTTTTCGCCGTGGGCGAGGGCGTTCAGGGCCGGGGCCAGACTTTCAAGAATGAGCGTGGTCTTGCCGGAGCCGGAGACGCCGGTCACCACGGTGAGCCTTCCTTTGGGTATGTCGACCTCGAGCGGTCGCACGGTATGGATGGCATTTGTGGAAAGATGGATGCAGCCCGGCGCGAACATGGCGTCGTCGCTCACGCGGGGGCGCAGGCGTTTCAGCCTGCCGTTGCCGAGAAAGGGGCCTATGCGTGAAGCGGGGGAGGAGGCGAGTTCTGCCACGCTTCCCTGAGCGATCACGTTGCCGCCTTTCTCTCCTGCTTCCGGGCCCATTTCTATGATCCAGTCCGCGCAGGACAGAATCTGCGCGTCGTGATCCACAAGCAGCACGGAGTTGCCGTCGTCCACAAGGTCGCGCATCACGCCGGTCAGCCCCGTGATGTTGGACGGATGCAGCCCTATGGAAGGTTCGTCCAGCACGTACAGAACGCCCGTGGTGCGATTGCGCACCGCGCGGGCGAGCTGCATTCTCTGCCGCTCTCCGGTGGAAAGCGTGGAGGCGGCGCGGTCGAGCGACAAATAGCCGAGGCCGAGTTCCAGCAGACGCCGCGCCGTGCCTTCAAAGGATTCCGCAATGCTCCGTGCCATGGGCCGCAGCGCTTCGGCAAGCGCATCGGGCACGGTTTTCACCCAGGCGGTCAGCTCTTCAAGGCTCATGGTGCACACCTCGTCCAGCGAGCGGCCGAGCAGTCTGGGCGCGCGTGCCGCCTCGCAGAGCCGCGTGCCGCCGCAGTCGGGGCATACGTCTTCCTTCAGAAATTTTTCCACGCGCTTCATGCCTTTTTCGTCCTTGACCTTGGCCAGCGCGTTTTCCACGGTATACACCGCGTTGTAGTAGGTGAAGTCGAGTTCTCCCGCCTGATTCGAGCTCTTCGCCTTGTAGAAGATGTGCTTCTTTTCGGCCGGGCCGTCGTAGACAATGGCCTTTTCCGCGTCCGTCAGATCCCGGAACGGCACGTTCGTGCGTACCCCCATGGCGCGACATACGTCCGTCATGAGAGACCACATGAGCGAGTTCCACGGCGCCACCGCGCCTTCATCGATGGTCAGCGACTCGTCCGGCACCAGCGTGGAACGATCCACCGTGCGCACGAAGCCCGTGCCGTTGCAGGTGCGGCACGCCCCCTGACTGTTGAACGCAAGCTCCTCAGCCGACGGCGCAAACCATTCGGCCCCGCATTCGGGACAGCGCAGCGGCTTCCCCGCCGCCACCGCCAGAGACGGAGCAACGTAATGGCCGTTCGGACACCGGTGACTCGCCAGCCGTGAAAACATGAGCCGCAGACCGTTCAGAAGCTCCGTGCCCGTGCCGAACGTGCTCCGTATGCCCGCAATGCCCGGCCGCTGACGCAGCGCCAGCGCCGCCGGAACGTGCAGAACTTCGTCGACCTGCGGCCTGGCCGCCTGCGTCATGCGCCGCCGCGTGTACGTCGAAAGCGCCTCCAGATACCTCCGGGACCCCTCGGCATACAAAACCCCAAGAGCCAGCGACGACTTGCCCGAACCCGATACCCCGGCAATCGCCACTACCTCGTTCAGCGGTACGTCTACAGACACGTCCTTCAAATTGTGCACCCGCGCCCCCCGTACCTCAATGAATCGCGGCGCCGCCTTCCTTGTCTCGCTCATGACAATGTCCTCCCTCCCCCTTCTATAAAAAAGCGGAGGTAAAAGGCAAGAAACGCAGGAAACGTAGAAAAGACAGGAAAGACAGGAAAGGCAGATCAGGGG
>NZ_CAJJIC010000188.1 GCF_905187505.1 uncultured Mailhella sp. | reverse complement strand
GTCCATATGTTTCGCGTATATGAAGAAATGTCATAATTGTTAATTTATTGCCATTTTCATGAAATATTTGTATTATAGAGATAACACTAACAGTTGAAGGACGGAAAGCGCGGAGCATGGGTGGCCGGTTATGACAACCGGTTTTTATTACATGATTTTTATAAAAAATGACAGAGGCTTTCATGTATTTCTGCCGTTTTTTTGCATATCATGAAATGAAGGCTCCCGCTTTGGCCGCACAGCATCGGAAAGGAGGATTTTTGTCATGTCCAAATATGTGATGGCACTGGATGCGGGCACGACATCCAATCGCTGCATTCTGTTCAATGAGAAGGGCGAGGCCTGCAGCATTGCACAGAAGGAGTTCACCCAGTACTTCACCCAGCCCGGCTGGGTGGAGCACGCCGCCATGGAAATATGGCTCACCCAGTACGCCGTGGCGGCCGAGGCTCTGGCAAAGATAGACGCCACGGCCGAGGACATCGCCGCCATAGGCATCACCAACCAGCGCGAGACCACCATCGTGTGGGACCGGGAAACCGGAGAGCCCATCCATCACGCCATCGTATGGCAGGACCGTCGCACGGCCGAATACTGCGACAGTCTGCGGGCCAAGGGCCTTACCGAGTCCTTCCGGGCCAAGACCGGTCTGGTCATCGATCCGTACTTTTCCGGCACGAAGATTCGCTGGATTCTGGAAAACGTTTCCGGAGCAAGGGAAAAGGCAGAAGCCGGTCAGCTTCTGTTCGGCACCGTGGAAACCTGGCTCATATGGAAGCTCACCGGCGGCAAGGTGCATATTACGGACTATTCCAATGCCGCCCGCACCATGCTCTTCAACATCGTTGACCTGAAGTGGGATGAAGAGATCATGGCCGAGATGGGCATTCCCGCGAGAATGCTGCCCGAGGCGCGTCCGTCAAGCTGCGTGTACGGAGAAACCGTGCAGGAGCTGTTCGGCGGCGTCATTCCCATTGCCGGCGCAGCCGGCGATCAGCAGGCCGCGCTTTTCGGTCAGACCTGCTTTGAGCCCGGAGAGGCCAAGAACACCTACGGCACCGGCTGCTTCATGCTCATGAACACCGGCGAAAAGCCCATCTTCTCCAAGAACGGCCTTGTGACCACCATTGCCTGGGGACTGGACGGCAAGGTGAACTATGCGCTTGAAGGCTCCATCTTCGTGGCCGGTTCCGCCATTCAGTGGCTGCGCGATCAGCTTCGCGTGCTGGATGCCGCTTCCGACTCCGAGTATTTTGCAGGCAAGGTGTCCGACACCAACGGCTGCTACGTGGTGCCCGCCTTCACCGGTCTCGGGGCTCCTCACTGGGATCCCTATGCCCGAGGCGCCATCGTGGGCCTTACCCGCGGCGTGAACCGCTACCACATCATCCGCGCCACGCTGGAATCTCTGGCCTATCAGACCTACGAAGTGCTCGGTGCCATGGAAGCCGACTCCGGCATCAAGATGACGTCCCTCAAGGTGGACGGCGGAGCCTCCGCCAACGACCTGCTCATGCAGATGCAGGCCGACATCAACCAGGCTCCCGTCAACCGTCCCGTCTGCGTGGAAACCACGGCCATGGGTGCGGCCTATCTGGCCGGACTTGCCGTCGGCTACTGGAAGAACAAGGAGGACGTCATCCGCAACTGGGCCAGCGACAAGGTGTTCGGTCCCAAGATTACCCGGGTGGAGCGTGACAAGAAGGTGCGCGGCTGGAAGAAGGCCGTGAAGTGTGCCTACAACTGGGCCCGCGAAGAAGACTAGCCCTTTTTCAGCACATACGCATTGAAGCATGACGACCGCATTCTCCCCGCGGCGGCTTCCCCGCGGAAGCCTCTGCGGGGAGGTCAAAGCGGGGCGGGTCTTGGTACTCGTCCTTCGTTCAGGGCAGATCGGCTCCTTCCTTGAGATCAGAAAAGGAAGAGCTTTTTCCGTTCATCTGAAGAAAACATATCGCGTGAGCAGTTATATGCCTTATCTTGCTGAATTTTTTGGAACGATGATTTTGATTCTTCTCGGTGACGGCGTTGTTGCCAACGTCAATTTGAACCGGTCCGGCATGAAGGGAGCCGGTGCCGTTCAGATCACTTTTGCCTGGGGCCTTGCCGTCATGCTCCCCGCGTTTACTTTCGGCGCGGCTTCCGGTGCGCATTTCAATCCTGCGCTGACCATAGCGCTTGCCGCAGGCGGCTACTTCAGCTGGGGCATGGTGCCCGGCTACTGCATCGCGCAGATGGCCGGAGCCTTCGTCGGTGCCTGTCTCGTGTATGTTCTGTTCAAGGATCAGTTCGACGCCACTGATGATCCCAACATCAAGCGCGGCGTGTTCTGCACGTCACCCGCCGTGCCCAACCGCTTCCGCAACTTCCTCAGCGAAATCATCGGCACCTTCGTTCTTGTCTTCGCCATTCTCGGGCTCAATCAGGTGCCCAACATGCCCGGCGGCGTGAACTACATTCTGGTGTTCGGCATCATCGTGTCCATCGGCATGAGCCTCGGCGGCCTGACCGGGTATGCCATCAACCCCGCCCGTGACTGGGGTCCCCGTCTGGCCCATACCGTTCTTCCCATACGCGGCAAGGGCAGCTCTCACTGGGATTACGCCATCGTGCCTCTGGTCGGTCCCCTGGTCGGCGGTCTCATTGCCGTCTGTCTTTACAACATGCTGCCCTGGATGGAGTAATTTCTTCGGGGACGGAAAGACGTGCCGACCGCGTTTTCCCGAGTCCAGAAGAGTGCGGGAGCCG
>NZ_CAJJIC010000187.1 GCF_905187505.1 uncultured Mailhella sp. | reverse complement strand
CCTGCAGATAGGCCTGCTGAAAGGCGGCGTTTTCGTTGTCGGGATGCAGGCGCAGCGCTTCGTTCACGGCCTTTTCGGCGGCGGCAAAGTTTTTCTGGCCGGCGTACATTTCCGAAACGAGAAGCAGGGGCTCCACATCCGTGGGGTGCAGCGTGCGCAGCTTTTCCAGCGCGGCGAGCGCGTCTGAAAAGCGCTTCTGTTCGTAGAGAATGCGCACTTTCATGCGGAGAGCCTTGTCGTATTCCGAACTCTGTGAGGAGACGCGGTCGAGATAGGCAAGAGCCCGGTCGATGTCTCCGTTGCTTTCATAAAGCAGCGCCGCATGATAAAAATACAGTCCGTCCGGCATGCCTTCCTGGGTTTCGAGACGGGAGAGCAGCGTTTCGGCCTGGTCGGGATGCTTTTCATCCATGAGCATGGCTGCGGCGGCCACGGCAAAGTGAAGCGGGTCCTGCGTTTCCATCACCATGCGGACCACGGCGTCCGTCTCGCCGTTCTGGAGCAGAAGCCGGAGAAGAAAAAGGCGTGCGCTGCGGTTGTCGGGGTCGTTCTGAAGAAGGTTGCGATAAATCTTTTCCGCTTCCTTCCGATTGCCGAGCTCTTCCTGTGTGAGGGCAAGAAGCTGCCATGCCTCGGAGTATTCTGGCTCTTCCTTCACGGCTGCTTCGAGCTGTCGTCTGGCGTCGGCAAAATGTCCGGAAACGTTCAGCGCCTGCGCGTAGGCAAAGCGGATCTGTGCGGTAAGCTGCTTTTCGGGAATGTGCCGGAAGACCTGCATGGCCTCTTCGGCCTGGGCGCTGCGCAGCAGGGCAAGGGCAAGCTCGGCCTGCGCCTGTCCGTCGGAGGGATGCTTTCGGGCAAAGGTGCGCAGAAGGTCTATGGCTTCGCTTCTTTGGTTGTTCTGGATGAGCAGGTCGGCCTGAAGCGAAACCAGCGACAGATCGTCCGGCATCTGGGTGGAGGCCTTCCTTATGAGAGGCACGGCTTCCTTTTCGTCGTCATGCGCGAGAAGCCATATGGCCGCGTCGATGATGGGAGAGGACGACGGCAGCTTGTACGCGCCCGTGCCGTAGCGGAGCAGCCGGTTGGCGGAATCGATGATGCCTTCGCGGTCGTTGCCCGCAAGGGCGCTGTCCAGCTTGAGCTGGGCAAAGATGAGCTCAGCGCGCTGCGACGGCGCCTGAGGCGTCATCTGCGACGGAACGAGCTGATCGTTCTGCCCGGATGCAAGACCGTTTCCCGTGGCCGTGCATCCCGCGGGCAGAAGCATGAGCGCAAGGGTGGACGCGAACATCAGGCGTTTTGCCCGCACGGAGGAAGACATGGGCCGCCGTACCCGAGAAAGGGATGATGTATGACTGAACATGGATTTCCTGTGTGCGGAAGAGCTATGGCTGTATCCATTCTTCCGAAAAGTCTTTGATCTCGCGCCCGAGATGTTCCTTCAGTTTTTCCAGCAGGCGCGCTTCCAGCTGGCGTATGCGTTCACGGGTGACGTGATAGCGTTCTCCGATTTCTCTGAGCGTGGCCGGCTCGTCGGTAAGAAGTCTGTGCTCCAGAATGTAGACTTCCTTTTCCGAAAGGGAAGGAATGAGCTCTCGTATGCTTTCCTGAACGAGTCTGGATACTTCCGAGTCGGCAATGCCTTCCTCCACGCCGGGACCGAGAGCCGGCAGAAAATCCATGCGCGAAGCGCTGCCGCTGTCGTCGCTGACCGGAAGATCGAGGGAAACGTCACCGGCGTCCAGCCGCTGTTCCATTTCCACTACCTGATCCTTGGTCACGCCGAGCCGTTCCGAAAGAAGAGCCGCGTCGGGATCGAACCCCTGAAGAATGAGCTTCTGCCGTTCTCTGTTCAGATTGTAGAAGAGCTTGCGCTGGGCCTGCGTGGTGCCGATCTTCACCATGCGCCAGTTGTCCATGATGAACTTGAGAATGTAGGCCTTGATCCAGAACGAGGCATAGTAGGAAAATTTTATGCCCTTGTCGGGATCGAACTTGTTGACGGCCCGCAAAAGTCCCACGTTTCCTTCCTGAATGAGATCAAGCACGTTCTGCATCCAGCGGCGCTGAAAGTCCATGGCGATGCGGACCACAAGGCGCAGATGCGAGGAAACGATGCGGAACGCCGCCTCGGGATCGCCGTGATCGCGCACTCTCCGGGCAAGTTCCGTTTCTTCCTCCGGTTCAAGAAGAGGAAATTTGCTCACTTCCCGCAGATAGCTCTGAAGATTGTCTCGAACCGCCACGCTCGGCAGCCGGTCTTCAGCAATGGCTGGAAGATTGCTGCCGAGATCAATGACGCGGCCGTTGTCGTCGTAGTCTTCAAAGGAGTCGTCAAGCGGGGCGTCGCCTGGGAGAAGTTCCCCGTCCTGCGCCTGCTCAAGTTCCGCTTCCATGACTTCAGGAGAGTCATCATCCCCGGATTCTTCCTCCACGGCGTCGTTTTCGGAAGGCTCTTCGGGCGTGGCGGTGGGAAGCTGAGACTTCGCTGCGGTATCCCGCTTCGGCTGTCTCCCCGATTTTTTTTCGGATTCGTCCCCGTGTGCTTCCAAAGGCGAGGATGAAGACTCCGCTTCCTTGGAAACGGGGGGCGCCGTAATGTCGATGACATCACTATCCTTTGGAGATGTTTTGCTTTTTTTGATACGCGCAGAGGCGGTTCGGGGCTGCTTTGCTCTGGGAGAGGAAAGCAGTTCGGCTTCGTGCGCATCGGAAATGTTCGTCATGGAGTCATCCTTATTTCAGCAGGGCTTCCGGGGTGGAAGCGTACTTGCCGGAATGTATCCTATCGTTTAAGGTTGGCGTTTTCAACGATTTTCAGTACACCTA
>NZ_CAJJIC010000186.1 GCF_905187505.1 uncultured Mailhella sp. | reverse complement strand
TATTTTTATCCGTAAATAAGCAATTGCTGACTTCCTTTCCCTTTTATGCTAAACTTTTCACCAACTCAACAATCATATAGGCCTAACACCATGAAATTCTGGGAAATTTCCGATTCCTTCTGGGAAGCCGTCAAGCCGCTCATTCCGGAAACCGTTCGTGATCCTGAAAAGGTTTACCAGCGCATCGCCGGAGGCGGACGCAAGCCGCTCGACTACCGCAAAGTCTTTTCGGCCATTGTGTACGTGCTGAAAACGGGCACGCAGTGGAAGTCCCTTCCCAAGGAATTCTACGGCAGTCCGAGCTCCATTCACGCCTACTTCAAAAAATGGGAAGCTCAGGGCCTGTTCAGCGAACTCTGGAAGAAAGGCCTTGCAGAATTTGAAGAAATGAAGGGCATTGCCTGGGAATGGACCCTCGACACCACTCGCAGCGCCAAGGCGGCGACCGCCAGCGCCGGCAAGGTGACGGACGGTCACGACGCTTCCGAAGCCCCGGAAGAATGCCGCATCTGGAGACCGGTCATCAGCCGCAGAAGCAGAGAACGGGCCAAGGCTCTCTGCGACAAGGCCACCGCGCTATTTACGGATAAATTCAAATCTTGATTTAATTTATCGGGAAGTCCTATAGTTCATTGCATGGCTTTTGTCGGCCTGTCCTTTTTCTCAGCGGCAGCAGGAGTTGTGCAATGAACCGTCTTTTCCCCGGCGCACGCCTTTTCGGCGCGCTTCTTGTTTCTCTCACTCTTCTTTTCCCCGCATCCCGCGCTCAGGCTGAAGGGTTCGCCATCATGGAAAACAGCGCCCGCGGCATGGGCCTGGCCGGCGGACTCATCGCGCGCGGAGGCGATCCTTCCACGCTTGCCTACAACCCTGCCGCCATGACGCTCCTTGAAGGAACGCAGATGCAGGCCAACCTTGCCGTGTCCCAGTTCTACTGGGGCGTGGACACGAGAGACGCCGCGGGCAACGACACGGGCAACTACCACAGCGCCCATCAGACCTGGCCCATTCCTTCCTTCTACGTGACGCATCAGATCAACGACAACGTGTGGTTCGGTCTTGCTTCCTACACCCGTTTCGGCCTCGGCGTGAAGTATCCCAACGAATGGCCCGGCGGTTACAACCTGCAGAGCGTGCAGCTCATCACCAACTCGCTCAACCCCAGCATCGCCTACAAGTTCAACGACCATCTTTCCCTGGCCGTGGGCGTGGAAATGATGACCGCCTCCATGCAGATGAGAAAGAACCTCAATCAGTACGGCCACGGAAGTCTGGCCGCCATATCCCAGGGTCTCGGCTTCGGCGAACCCGGCGACCTCAATCTGAACGGTCACGGCGTTTCCTTCGGCGGCAACGTGGCTCTGCACATGAGGTTCAACGATCAGTGGTCCATGGGCCTTACCTATCGCGCGCCCATGAGCCTCAAGGTCAGCGGCAAGACCCGCTACGACAATCAGCTCGGCAAAACGCCGCTCGGCGCACTCTCCCCCGACATTCTCATGCTCCAGAATTCCCGCCTGCGCGGAACCCTGCACCTGCCCGATTCCATCGGCTTCGGCGTAGCCTACAAGCCCGTGGAAAACCTCAGCTTTGAAGCCGACGCCGTCTACACGCTCTGGAGCCGCTTCCGCGACTTCAACATCTACATGAAGGACCCCGTCAACGAATGGCAGAACACCGACAGACACTGGAGAAACAGCTGGACGCTCGGCATTTCCGCCGAATACAAGCCCGTGGACTGGATGGCTCTGCGCCTCGGCTTCATGTATGAAACCTCGCCCATGAACCTCGGCAACGCCGACTACATGGTGCCCTCCAACGGCCGCAACTACTACACCGCAGGCGTAGGCTTCTTCTATAAGAACTGGACCATCGACCTTGCGTACATGTACATCCACAACCATGTGCTCGACTACACGGATGCCGCGCGTCTGAATCCCGCCGGAGGCGTGGTGGCCGGGCATACCACCCATCCTCATGCCCACAACTTCGGCATAGGCATAGGCTACAAGTTCTAATACCCCGATGCGCGGAACGTCCGGCCTGCGGACCGGTACGAACCTTTCAGAAATGCCCCGATGAAGCCCTTCCGCTCCATAATGGAGACGGAAACACTTCACCGGGGCATTTCTGCATAACGAACGCGTCTTGCGCACGTCGCCCGTTCAGAGCGTCACGCTTCCGCCTGCTTCTCCAGAAGTTCGGCAAAGGCCCGAAGCTTTTCACCGTCGTAGAAATTGACCATGCGAAGCGGCACGGTGGCCACCTCTCCGAGTTCACTCTCTCCTTTCAGCTCAAGAAAAAGGAGCACCACGTCCCACGGCGCAAAGCATCGGGAACCGTCGGGAAGATTGAGTCCCTCGCGGGTCAGGGCAAAGCAGAAGGCGGAAAACTTTCCGGCTCCCGTGCGGTACGGTCCGGAAATCATGGCGCAGCGGCCGTCGTACTCCGCATAGTTCTCCGCAAAGTCGTGATACAGCTTTTCCATCTGTTCGTCGGAATACGGAGGCCTGAGCGCCTGCAGGGAGTCGCAGTACGGAAGATAATAGTCTCTCGCGCAGAACATGTCCGTCCACGGCTCGCTGCCGGAGGGGGCAGAACTCTGCACGGCCTTTTCTTCCGCCATGCCTATGAAAGGAAGATAACTGTCTTTTTTTTCAAACATGTTTTCGGGAAAAGCCTTAAGGACGTACCCCTCGCCTTCCTTTCGGAGAAAAAGCCGCACGCGTTCCCTGGGCTCGAAAAGCCCTTCCACGCGCTCCGTCGTCATGGCGCGGACCATCAGGGGGTAACGCCCCCACAGGCTGTTTTTCATGGGCTCAAGAAGCGCATACGCCCCCACCTTGCCGTAGAATGCGGCAATCTCCTCCACGGAAAATTCTTCGCCTTCCTTCACGTTTTCCCATCCGGTAAATGCCATGTGTTCTTCTGTCCTCCCAAAAAAGGGGCCCCACCGGCATAGCCGGTGGTTCCTCTTATGCGCCTGTAAGGCT
>NZ_CAJJIC010000185.1 GCF_905187505.1 uncultured Mailhella sp. | reverse complement strand
AGCCCTTTTTCAAAAGGGTTTCCCCCTTCCCCCGCAAAACTCTCCCTCTCCCTCTTCCTCCTTTACTCCATGGCGGATTTGAGGATGAAGCTGCGGGAGTCGACCTTCTGGCGGGCCATGCCGTTTTCGAGGAGGAAGGTCATATCGTTATCGAGGCTTTTGATATCGTTTTCATTGAGGCGTTTCATGTAGTGGGACCAGGCGTAGAGCTGTTCGGCGTCGGCTTCGGAGATGTTCTGTTCTTTGGCGCCGAGGGCTATGGCTTCCTTATGGTTGGCCATGATCCAGTCGTAGGCTTCGTCCTGCACGGCGACCACGTCTTTGACGAGGTCGGGCTTTTCTTCAATGAACGTTTTGCTGGCGCACATGGCGAGGATGGGGGTGACGAGGCCGGTGGCTGTGGCGATGACGGGTTTGCCCGCTTCTTTGGCCTTGACCAGGGCTCCCGCGGCGATGAGGGCGGCGTCCACCTTGCCGGACATGAGGGCGGAGAAGCTCTGCGGAATGCCCATCTGCACGAATTTCACGTCGTTGATGGTAAGGCCTTCCTTGGCGAGTCCGGCCACGAGGAGCTGATGCAGCACGGTGCCCTTGGGGCCGGCGATGGTTTTGCCGCGCAGGTCGGCGAAGGTTTTGGCTCCGTTTTCCTGACCGACGAGGGCGAACACGTCGGTGGGACGCGCGGCTCCGGCGATGATGATCACCGGATTGCCTTCGGCGTTGGCCATCTGCACCGAGGTGGTGTTGAGCACGCCGCCCACGTCGAGCGCGCCGGAGGCCATGGCCGTGGCCTGCTGCGCGCCGGAATCTATTTCATGCCATTTGACGGTGATGCCCTTGGGTTCGAGCTTTTTTTCCAGAAGTCTGTGTTCCTTCATGACGATCATCTGAAGGTTGAAGGGCGACTTCACATAGCTGATGTTGAGCGTGCCTTCTTCGGCAAAAGAGGGTGCGGCAAACAGGGAAAGGGCCAGGGCCACAATGAGAGATTTCGGCATCTTCATAATAATTATGACTCCTTAGTATTCAGATGCGTAAGAATGTTCTGGCGGATGGAATCCCGCCGTTCGGGGCCTGTGGCTTCGGAAAGGTCGAAGCTCTCGAAAATGATGCCGTGTTTCATGACGCAGAGGCGGCTGCCCACGCGAAGGGCTTCTTCCATGTCGTGGGTGACGAGCAGGCACAGCGAGTCGGCCATGAGCTTTTTCAGCATGATCTGCAGTTTTTCTCTGGTGATGGCGTCAAGCGAGGCAAAGGGTTCGTCCATGAGCAGGATGCGCGGAGAACGCAGAAGGGCCCGCGCCACGCCCACCCGCTGCGCCATGCCGCCGGACAGCTCGCGGGGCATGGCGGAAAGGGTATCGGGCGGCAGTTCCACCATGGCAAGCGCCCGTGTCATGCGCGCGGCGGAGTCGGGGCAGGAGGAGGGCAGCGCAAGGCGCAGATTTTCGCCCGCCGTGAGCCACGGCAGAAGACGCGGATCCTGAAACACCATGGCGCATTCCTCGGGACGGACGAGCACCCGTCCGGAATCGGGCGCTTCCAGCCCTGCGGCGACGCGCAGAAGCGTGGACTTGCCGCAGCCCGACGCGCCGAGAAGACAGGTGATGCCGCGCCGGGCAAGAAAAATGTCGGTGCCGCGCAGAACTTCATGGGAACCGAAGCTCTTGCGCACGTTCTGAAGAAGCGCGACCCCGTCGTCTGCGGGAACGTTTGACGCCATCATGCGGCAAGCTCCGGAAAGCGCCGTCTGAGCAGCGTCGAGGAAAGAGAGGAAAAGGCGGCGTCGAGCGCCCAGCCGAGAAAGCCGATGACCAGTATGCCCACAATGACCTCGTCGGCCCGCTGCATCTGCTCGGCGTCCATGATCATGTATCCGAGACCGCTGCTTGCCGCAATGAGCTCCGCCGCAATGAGCGCGCGCCAGCTGTAGCCGAAGCTCAGACGCAGCCCCGTGATGATGGAAGGCGTGGCCGCGGGCAGAAGAAAGAACAGCACCATGCGCCCGCGCGACAGATGGAGACTCGCGGCCAGCTCGCGAAAGGACGCGTCAAGCCGCGAAAGCCCGTCGCGCGTGTTGAGATAGATGGGGAAGAACGACGCCAGAACAATGACCGCTATCTGCGTGGCGTCGCCTATGCCGAGCCACAGAATCAGCAGAGGCGTGAGCGCAAGCGGCGGCGTCATGCGCATGAAGGAAAGCGTGCCCTGAAAAAGCTCGTCCAGCAATCTCCAGCGATACAGCGCCGCAGCCGTGAGAAACGCCAGCACGACGCTCAGACAGAACCCCGCCGCAATGCGGTAGAACGACGCCAGCACGTGCGCCGCAAGAACGCCGTTTTTCGCCATGACAAGCCCCGTGTCCAGCACCCGCGCCGGCCCGGGCAGAAGATACGGCGAAACCACGCCGGAAACAGCCTGCCAGAGAATCAGCACAAGAAGAGGTACAAAAAGGGACTTGAATGCACGCATGGCCGGGATTCTAGGACGCAATGCCCCGCCTGTCCATCCGTGGAAAAAGGTTTTTCTCCGAATGCCGAATTTTCCAGCCCCCACGATGCCCTTTCCCCCGCCCAGCAAACCCGAAAAAGGCCCGCCGGAACGCTGATCGCATCAGCTCACCGGCAGGCCGCTCAGGAGGAAAACGCAGGAAAGGCAGGAAAGAGGAAGGGGACAGGCCGGAGCAGCCGGGGCGCCGCCCCGGACCCCGGAAAGGCAGGAAAGGCAGCGGGGGGAATGATTCCCCCCGTGCCCCCTCGTTTCTTTCAGCTTCTTGTCAGCGCTCTGGGGAACGCGGGCGAGGTGAGGAGCCCGCACCGACGTCCGCAAGCAGGCGGAATTCACTTCCGCCGTCAAGCGCAGCGGGCGTCGTGCAAGCCCCGTGTCCGTACAGCGTGTCCGGAGCTGACGGGCTTTCGCGTCACGGAGTTTTTTTGAACACTTCCCGTGTTTCAACGCTCGGGGGCCCCCGGGCGCTTTCGAGCGCCCGGGCCGACGCCTGCAAGTAGCCGGAATTCACTTCCGGCGTCAAGCGCAGCAGGCGTCGTGCAAGCCCCGTGTCCGTACAGCGTGTCCGGAGCTGACGGGCTTTCGC
>NZ_CAJJIC010000184.1 GCF_905187505.1 uncultured Mailhella sp. | reverse complement strand
GGGCCGCCGTGTACTGGCTTATGGCGAAGCAAAGCGCGGTAAATATGGTGCGGACTGATTGCGGAAGTCCTTGTAGAAGGGCTTTTCCATCATCATGGCATGGGCCGCACCCTTGATTTCCACCACGCGGGAACCGGCGGGAAGCTTGGGCTGAAGGGCATGGAACAGATCCTTGTTGATGTACGGGTCCTTGTCGCCGGCAATGACGAAGGTGGGAACCTTGAGCTGTTCCGGGAAAATGAGAAGGTTGGAAGGTGAGGAGACAAGATCGCGGCGTCCGCCGTTGGGGCTGGAGCTGCCGTCGTAGCGCCAGCAGTTGGACTGAAATTCCGCCACCACGGCAGGTTCCACGATGCTGTAGTCGATGTCGCCCTTGTCGGTCATCTGAAAGTCGCCGGCCGCGTGCACCCAGGTATTATTGTTGAAGGGCGACGTGACGTTGCCCGCGCCGAGTCCGCTCAGAATGGGCGCGTACAGAACGAGGCGCCGCACCATGTCGGGATGCTTCGCCACAAAACGGCTGCTCGTCACCGTGCCCCAGCTCCAGCCGAGCACGTCGATCCGCTTCTGCCCGCTCTCCTTCACCACGGCCGCGGCCGCGGCGGCCACGTCTTCGGCGGCATAGTCGGAGTTAAGCATGAAGCCGTCTTCCACGGCCTGCGACTGGCCGTAGCCCGCCACGTCCAGACGCCATACGGCATAGCCCTGATCCGCCAGAAAACGGGCCAGACTGTAATCGCCGTAGTTCACGTCGAACTCATGGGAAGAGTAGGTCAGACCGTGCACGAGAAGAATGTTCTTCTTCGGCGTCGTGCCGGCGCTCTTCATGCAGTCGAAATGCAGCTTGTAGCCGTTGCGCTCCAGAGGAAGAACGGCATAGTCGTAGGAGCGTACGCTCTGCCCGGCGGCAAGCGCGGGCGAAACGTCGGAAACGGGGAAGAAGGCGAGCTGCAGCGCCAGGGCGGCGCAGGCAAACAGACGGAGAAGCACGGGAACACTCCTTGGCTTGAGGTGAACGAAAAAACAGAATGACAATTCTGCAAAAACACCGGCCTGCCCCTTATACAGTCCTGAGCGGACATTCTTGTCAAGTGTCGGACATAAATCAATTTTGTACCGCTCTTTTCCCGCTCTGCCGCGCGCCGGAGCCCGGCCGGGGCGCATTTTCTCTCCGCAGACGCCCTGCTTCCCCGTCCCCGTCACGCCGCCCCCGCCGTGCAGCACGCGCTGCCTTCCTCCCATCTTCCCATTCCCACAATGTTTTTTGGAGTCTCCCTCCCCGACCCGTCGAAGACGTCTCCTCTTCCGTTCCTACCGAAGCGTCGGCAGGCGGCCGCCCGCGCTTCTTGTCGGCGCAGGAAGCCCTTCTTCAGCCTCCGACGCTCCGAACGAGCGCGCAAAAGCAACGACGCTTCCGCCCCCGGCACGCATGCCGAAGTCTTCTGCTGTCTTTTTTCTTCTGAATCTCCTGCCTTCCTCTGTTGTTGCAGAGGCTTTCATTTTTTGTCATTTTTATCAATTATCCAATAACCATGAAGAATACTTTCCAATATTCCGCATCTTCCCATCAGGGAGAAAACAGCCTTCTTCTCTGTTGTCATGACAGCATCTTCTGCAATGGCAGTAAAATAAAAGAATCATGATGCCGCATTAAAAGAATATTGCGTCGACACTACCGTATTTTTTCCATAATTTATAAGAAATACAAAAAATATTAACAATATTGACAAAAATTGATCACTCTGGTATTTTACATTATTGTAAAATATAGTTTCCGGGAACGCCGGAAAAACACAGAAAAAAACAGCAGGCTGAAGGCTACGCCCGCCTGCAGGAGAAAAATCGTGATCAGGCTTTCCGACATTCATAAGTCCTTTGGTTCCCACGAGGTGCTCAAAGGCGTCAATCTGGACGTGAAGGAAGGGGAAAAGCTCGTCATCATCGGGCCTTCCGGCTCCGGCAAGTCCACCACCGTGCGCTGCATGAACGGACTTGAAACCCCCACGTCCGGACACGTCTACATCGACAACACGGAGCTCACGAAGCAGAATCGCGTTTCGCTCGTGAGAAGCACCTCGTCCATGGTGTTTCAGCAGTTCAACCTGTATCCGCACCTCACCGTCATGGGCAATCTCACCCTGGCTCCCATCAAGCTGTTCGGCAAGAGCAGGAAGGAAGCGCAGGAACTCGCCCGGCACTATCTCGCCGTCGTGGGTCTCGAGGAAAAGGCCAACGCCTATCCTGCCACCCTGTCCGGCGGTCAGCAGCAGCGCGTGGCCATCGCCCGCGCCCTGTGCAGTCAGACCAAGATCATACTCTTCGACGAGCCCACTTCCGCCCTCGACCCCGAAACCGTGCAGGAAGTGCTGAACGTCATGGTCAAGCTCGCCGGTGAAAAGAACATCACCATGGTCATCGTGACCCATGAAATGGGCTTTGCCCGCGAAGTGGCCGATCGCGTGATCTTCATGGAAGACGGCACCATTCTGGAAGAAGGAACGCCCGAACACTTCTTCGTGAACCCCACCCACGAACGCACCAAGCAGTTCCTGGGCAAGATCCTGCACTAGAACCATTCTCACGCATTCAAGGCTGCGGGTTCGTCCCGCAAGCCCTTTTTTCGTCCGTCCGCCGGATCTTCCGGCTTTTGTCATGTGCCTCGCGTTCCCCCCGCGCAAGGCAGAACCCCTAATGCCAGCCGGCACACCAGGAGGCATCGCAATGAAAAAGCTTCACCGCATGGGAGTCCTTCTTCTCTCCGCCCTTGTCGCTCTGAGCTTCGCCACGAGCGCTTCGGCCGCGACTCTGCCGGACGATGTTCAGGCCATCGTCAAGCGCGGCGAGCTGCACGTAGGCGTCAAGTCCGACGTTCCGGGCTTCAGCATGCAGGATCTTTCCGGCGACTACGCCGGCATGGAAGTGGACCTGGCCAAAAAGCTCGCCGAAGCCATGGGCCTCAAGGCCGACAAGGTTTCCTTCACGGCCGTGACCGCCAAGACCCGCGGTCAGCTTCTTGACACCGGGGACATCGACATGGTGCTCGCCACCTTCACCATCACCCCCGAACGCAAGACCATCTGGAACTTCTCCACTCCCTACTACACCGACGCCGTCTCCCTGCTGGTGAAGAAGAACGCCGGCATTTCCGGCTACGCCGACCTCGTGAACAAGCGCATCGGCGTGGCTGAAGGCTCCACTTCCAAGGACGCCCTCATCAAGGCCGCCGCCGAAAACGGCGTCACGCTGACCGACACCGCCAACATCCAGACCTTCCCCGACTATCCCTCCATCAAGGCCGCCCTCGACGCCGGTCAGGTGCAGGCATTCTGCGTGGACGGCTCCATTCTTTCCGGCTATCTTGACCCGAGCACCGAAATCCCCACCACCGTGCGCTTCGCCCCGCAGGACTACGGCGTGG
>NZ_CAJJIC010000183.1 GCF_905187505.1 uncultured Mailhella sp. | reverse complement strand
CCCGCCTGCCGTGGCCGACCGGTGCTTCGCTTCGCGAAAGCACCGGTGTTGTTTGAAGGGATTTCCAGATTTTTACGGGAGAGTGCTGGTTCAATGCTCTGGAAAGCCGTCGTTGGCATGAACTGCCGTTTTTCAACGATATGGCGGGGTTTCAATTTTCCTTTTCAGCTTTCTCGCAACGCTCAGAGAAACTTGAGGGAAAACTCGCCGTTCACTGTTCGGTCGGCCTCCATTTGCAGCGGATGACCGTCTCTCAACGTTAGGGGCCCGCGACCTGCCTTCAGGCGGCCGCGCCGACGGCGGCCAGAAGCCGGAATTCGCTTCCGGCGTAAGCGCAATGCCCGTCGTGCAAGCCTCGTGTCCGTACAGCGTGTCCGGGACTGACGGGCAATGGTGGCCTCGGGGGAAAAAGGCGGGAGCGGTACGGTCTGCACAATCATGACGGACTCTGCTCGGGCGTCTGGTGGGCGCGATAGTCGCGTATGAGTTTTTCCAGCAGAACGCGGAGCTTTTCGAAGTCGATGGGCTTCGAGACATGGGCGCTCATGCCGGCGCGCACGGTTTCGGCGATGTCTTCGGCAAAGGCGTTGGCGGTGACGGCAATGACGGGCACCATGCGGGCGTCGGGCCGGGGCAGGGCGCGTATGTTCATGCCGGCTTCGCAGCCGTTCATTTCCGGCATCTGCATGTCCATGAGCACGGCGTCGAAATGGAAGGGCGCGGAATGACGGAATCTGTCGAGGGCTTCGCGGCCGTTTCCGGCCTGCTCCACGACAAGGCCCATCATGGAAAGAAGTTCGGTGGCGACTTCCATGTTTATCTCGTTGTCTTCCGCCACAAGTACGCGTTTTCCATGGAGATAATTCTCGATTTCCGAGTCGTTTTCCCCATGTGTTCCTTCCTCGGCAGGATCGGGACTTTCGTTGTCGTGCACCGTGAGGAAGGGCAGAATGAGGGTGAAGGCCGTGCCTTTTCCCGGCGTGCTGGAAACCACCACGCTGCCGTTCAGAAGCTCGACCATGCTTTTCATGAGGGGCATTCCGAGACCTGTGCCGGTGACGGGCCGGGAGGAAACGCGGGGGTCCCGGGAATACGGCTCGAAAATCTTGCTCAGAAACTCTTCCGACATGCCGATGCCGGTATCGGCGACGACGATTTTATATTGTGCGTATTCGTGCTGATTTACCTGCGAAATGTCCACGGATATGGAATCCCCCTTGTCCGTGAACTTGAGGGCGTTGGACAGCAGATTGTTGAAGATGCGGGTGAGCCGGAAGGCGTCGCCCATGACGAGGGTATGTTCCACGTTCCATGTGGTGCGGAAGGTTTTTCCCTCCATGTCTGCCTGAATGCGGAACGGGCTGAAGCATTCCTCCAGATAGTCGTGCAGGTCCATGCGCTGCAGATTCAGTTCCGCCTTGCCCTGCGCCAGCCGGGACATTTCCAGAATGTCGTTGACAAGCTGCAGCAGATGCGAGCTGGATCTTTCTATTTTGTCCAGATATTCCGCTATCTTGGAAGGAGCATGCTCCATTCTTTTCGCCGCCTTCGTCAGATTGATGACGGCATTGAGCGGCGTGCGCATTTCATGGGATATGTTGCTGAAGAATAGCTGTTTTGCCCTGTCGCTCTGCACGGCCTTGTTCAGCGAGTTCACGAGCAGGGTATGTTCCTCCAGCTGCTTCTGCTTTTCTTTTTCGATTTCGCGGAAGCAGATGATGACTTCCCGGCTGTCGAGGCCTTCGTCGTGGAGCGCCCTGACGCTCACCCAGCGGCAGGCGTTGCCGATGCGCTGTCGGAAATCGCCTCCGAACTCCCGCACGTGCTGCGTGACCAGCTTGCGGATGTTGGAAAGGGTGAATTTTTCGAGATATTCCTGAATGTAGTCGTCCTGCAGGTCTTCGCATATGACCTTGAGCAGATCGGCGTAGGGACCGGTGCGGGCAAGGCGGCTTCCGGTGGAGTCGGAGCACTTGATGACTTCATAGCGTTCCTGTCCGTAGTCCACGCGGTAGATGGCGTAATAGCGGTTGCCGAGCACCTGAACGGCTTCGTTGGTACGATCGATGCGGCGCTGATTGCAGATGTTCCGCCACGTAAGCATGGCCATGCCCGCAACGAGCAGCACCACGAGCGACCAGAACAGCCAGACGAAGGAGTTCAGATCCCGCAGAATGAGACGGAAGGGGATGGTGAGCACGGATATCCAGCCGTTCGGCATTTCGTAGTAGTACACGCCGCGGCGATGGCCGTCCATGTCCACTATGCTGGTGGAATAGCCCGCAAGTTCGTTTTTCTTGATGCGCTGAAACAGATCCTTCACGTAGGAGCGCACCACCGCGTCGGAATAGCTGAGGGCGGTTTGCGAATAGAGCAGCGTTCCCTGCTTGTCGCACAAGAAGAAGGAAATGCTTTTGTCCTTGTCCGGCAGCACGCTGGAAAAGCGGATGTTTTCAGGGAAGATGTCAAAGGCCATCACAGGACCGGAGGCGCATTTCTGAGCGATGGTGATGACGGGCTTGTGATAAATGGCATCCATGTAGGCGTCGGTGAAGATCACCTCGCCGGGATGCGCTTCGGCCTGCCTGTACCACACGGCGTTGGAAAAATCATAGGAGGCGTCTCCGTCCCAGGGATTGAGCGCCACGACCTTGTTTCTGTCGACGAGATACGGATCGATGGTTTTGTCGCCCAGCAGGTTTTCCACCTGCCGGAAGAAGTACATGATCTTTTCCCGGACTTCCTGCGGTTCGCTGTTGTCCACGATGCTCACGCCGAAGGAGAGCAGAACGGAATAAAATTGAAAATTGCTCTGTTGTTCCAGCGAATAGGTGCGTGCAAGATTGTCACCGAAGTTCTGGGCATTTTTCAGAAGGTTGATCTTCATGATCTGATACCCGACAAAGGCGAACATCAGCATGACAATAAAAATGGAAATACTGAATTTTGCACTCTTTACAATATAGGATATATTTTTCAGTACCGTCTTCACTTTTGCCTCCGCGATGCAGAATTTTGTCATACCGCGCCATGGTGAATCATGTATGACGATCGCACCGTGTTTTTCGTTTTTGTTCGGGCGGCTGGCTGTAGAGAATGCGTGCTGATGCGGAGGAAAAATATTACGCGCTTTTGAGATAAAATCAATAGAATGATGCAATATGGCCGGAAATCAGAACGAAGAAAAGAGACGCAGTCGCGTGCCCGGCGGGGCTCCGAACCCGTGTTTTTCGGAAACTTCGTCTCGAACAGCCGCGGGGAGCGGAAAAGCAAGGCGAAGCGTGGGGGCCGCAGCAGGATGCAGGAAAGGCGAAGCGTTGGGGGCCGCAGCAGAATGCGGAAAAAGAGCGGGGGAGCGCCGAGGCGGGGAAGAGCAAAGAGAGAACCGCGTTACGGACGCCCCGCATTCGGGGCGCAGAGGCATGGGAGGGCGTGAGCGG
>NZ_CAJJIC010000182.1 GCF_905187505.1 uncultured Mailhella sp. | reverse complement strand
TAAAGGAAGCCGGAGGAGCGGGAAGGGGCTAGTTTTCAAGGTGAGCCTGAAGGAAGAGGCTTTTTGCCAGGGCGTTGAAGAAGTCCTGATAGATGACGGGGTCTTCGATGGGGGTGACGTTGTACTGGGCGCTGGCGCGGACGGTCATCTGGTCCTTGCCTCTGGGCATGACGTTGACGGTCATGCGCACGGTGTACCCCTTGAGCTTGGTACCGGTCACGCTGCCGAGGTCGAGGGAAGCCTTGTCGATGACGAAGCCGAGGTCCTGGAGCGTGGCAATGACGCCTTCCATGGTCTTCTGCTTGTCGGAGGTATCGAAGTAGCGGGTCTGAATCTGACGGAGTCTGAGCTGTGAGGCTCCGCCCGCGTCGAAGAGTCCTTCGCCTGCGGGAACGGCGCATCCGGCAGTAAGCAGCATGACAAGGGCGAGAAGGAAAAGAAGAGCGCGCTTCATATTTCGTGAGCCTCCAGGAAGACGGACTTGGAAAGTTTTTCGTAGAACTGACGGTAGATGGCAGGGTCATTGATCTGTTCGGCGCGGGTTATCTGTCCGGCGGTATCGAAGATGATGCGCTGGAAGGTCACGCGAACGACGGAGTCTCCGCCGCCCGTCCGCACGGCGAGCACCTTTTTCAGGTCGCTTTCAATGACGGTCATGGTGCTGTCCGCAACCTGCCATGCGAGATTGCGGCTCACGTCCGCAGGATGCCGCTTCTGCAGAACGGCGGTGAGATTGCGTTCCATGTCGGCGCGCACGGCGGCGAGTTCCGCGTTCGAGAGCGGCTTTGCCGGGGCGCTTTGGGAAGAGCCGGCATTTTCCCTCATGACCATGGAAACGCGTATGGTCTGATGCGAGTCCACGGGGGCCGGGCCTCCGCCGAGCGCGGCGATGAGCAAGGCTCCCGCACGCTGGGTAACGCTCGTGGCGTCGCGCTTTTTCGAGCCCACCAGCACGCCGAGCGGCACTTCGGCCTCTTCCAGACTGAACCCCAGATCCTGAAGCACGCCCGTGGCCGCCGTGAGCATGGCGGCCTTGTCGGTGGTTTCAAAGCGCCGTGTCTGCATCTGCCTGTTCTGAAGGCTGTCGGGCGCGAGCGAAAGCGCGTCCCGGGGAATCTGCGCGGAACAGCCCGCAAGCAGCGCCGAACAGAGAATCATCATAAATACTTTCTTCACAACGCCCCCCGCTAGAAGCTCGACTGACGGTAGCTGTAATCCCTGACCCTGCCGTTCTCGTCGAACTTGATGATGATGGTCATGGTGCGCTGGCTGGTGGACGATGCGCCGCTGCCCCGCTCAAAACTGCCGCTTCCGCCGCCCCCGAGGGCTCCGGCCGCGCCGCCCACGATGCCGCCGAGCAGACTTCCGAACCCGCCCTGCGACGCGGAATACACCTGTTCCGTGGCCACCTTGTCGTACACCCAGGTTTCGCGCCTTTCGTTGTCGGTGGTGACAAGGTTGGGGGAACCGAGCACGGCCACCACGTCGGCGCTCGACATGCCCTTGTGAATCTCACGCTGCACGGTGCCTACGGAAATTCTCTCCGAAGCGTCGTCGCGCACCGCCTCGCGATGCTTGCCCGCCGACATGCATCCGGTCGTTCCCAGAGAAAACACCATCAGGCCAATGATGAAAGTCCTGTTCATATATCACCTCTTTTGATAGATTCTCCCAATATTTTTGGGAGGAGAAAGGAGTTACACCGTATATCGTTATTTTTGTCACATGAAAAGCTTTTTTTTGCCTTGCGGCACAAAGGTTTTCGGGAGGGCCAGATTTTTTTGATGACCGGTACAATATTGGCTCAAAGAAAAGGCGGACGCCGACTCATCGTTTTCGCCGAGCGCCCGTTATTTTTCTTCTCCCGAGTACCGCCCTGCCCGTCTGCGCCGGACACGCGTTACGGACACGGGGCATGCACGACGGGCATGGCGCTTAGGCGCGAATGAATCACGGCTACTTGCGGGCGTCGGCGCGGGCTCCTCACCTCGCCCGCGTTCCCCCGAGCGTTGATAAGAAGCTGAAAGAACCAGGGGGGCGCGGGGGGAATTATTTCCCCCGCATTGCCTTTCCTGCCTTTTCCGCCGGGGTCCGGGGCGGTGCCCCGGCTGCTCCGGTCTGTCCCATTCCTCTTTCCTGCCTTTCCTGCGTTTCCCTTCCTCTGGAATAATGAAACGACGTGTTTTTCGGCACGTTCTGGACATAAGAGCGGGAAACGGTATAGTTTGAGCAAAGGTTTAACTTTTTTCCGGCCGGACGGCGGGGCAAGCGAGGGGCGTATGCAGGATGAGCTCAAGAGGCTGTATGTGGAACCGACATCGCGGTGCAATCTGCGCTGCGCCATGTGCTTTCGCAACAGCTGGATAGGCGAGAGCACGGGAGACATGGACGAAGGCACGTTTCAGTCGGTGCTGGAGAGCATGCCGAACAGCGTGGAAACGGTGTTCTTCGGAGGGATGGGGGAACCTCTTGCGCACCCCGGCATTGTGGACATGGTGCGTCAGGCGTCGGCCAGGGGCGTGAAGACGGAGCTTTTAAGCAACGGCTCGCTGCTTGACGAGACCATGAGCCGCGCGCTTCTCGACGCGGGACTGGATATGCTGTGGCTTTCGGTGGACGGCTTCAAAGAAGAACATTACGAGAACATACGCCGCAACGGGCACCTTGCCACGCTCAAGGAACACATCATGGCGTTCAATCAGCTTCGCTTCGCCATGAACCGGGAAGTCAGGCTGGGGCTGGCCTTCGTGATCATGAGAAGCAACGTGCAGGACCTTGCGGAACTGCCCTACTTCGCGAGCTACTACCGCGTGAACGAGGTGAACATCTCCCACGTGATCCCCACGGATAAGCACACGGAAGACGAGCTCCTCTACAAGAGCGTGATCGACAGCGACTTCGGCGGCGACAACGTGCCGCCTTCGGCTCCGCGCATCCATGTGCCGCTCATGGACTGGACGCAGCCCGGCGTGGCGCAGGCCGCCGCGGGTCTTTTGAGCGCAGGCATGTGCGAGATCTTCCTCTCCGGCCAGAAACTGCACCGCAACGCGCGGCACTGCCGCTTCATCGACGAGGGAATGTGCTTCGTGCGACACGACGGCTTCGTCAGCCCGTGCATGTCGCTGCTTCGTACCTCGCGCCTCTACTGGGGCGGCAAAACCCGCGTCAACCAGCACCACTTCTTCGGCAACGTGCAAAACACCCCTCTCTCCGACATCTGGCAAAGCCCCGACTACGCCGACTTCAGAAATCGTGTCCGAAACTTCGAATTCTCCCCCTGCTGCCGCTGCTCCCAGTGCGACAACTGGGAAAACTCCCTCCCCGACTGCTACGGCAACAACCTCCCTACCTGCGGCGCCTGCCTCTGGTCCGAAGGCATCATAAGCTGTCCGTAAAAGGAAGAAGAAAGGGGAATAAGAACGATGCGGGGGAAGGAGAACACCCTTTTGAAAAAG
>NZ_CAJJIC010000181.1 GCF_905187505.1 uncultured Mailhella sp. | reverse complement strand
GCTGATCCTCCGCGAGCCTAATCGCGCAAGTTTGCTTCCATAATTCCGGGATTTCATTGTGGAATCTCAATATTCCGACACCAGGGGCCGGAGCGGCGCAGAACGCTTCGGCCGCCGCGCTGTCGGACCGGAATTAATCATCCAAGGAGTTCCTATGAACATGAGTGCTCTCAAGGGCCTCGGCAAGCTGTCTCTTGCTCTGCTGCTTGCCGCCAGCCTGAACGGAGTAGCTCTGGCCGGAGTGGCGCCTGTCGAAGGCAGTGCTGCCATGAAATCTCCTGCCAACAACGCCGCCGTTGTGGCCAAGCTGATCGGTCTTGTGAACAACCGTCACGACCATGCTCGGCCTTGAACGTACCATCAACGACGGCATTGTCATTCGTCAGAGCTACATCAAAGACGGAAAAATCATCATTCCTTCCGAAGGCCTGTATACCACTGCCCGTTCGAGCAACTGGTATCCCTTCGATAATGAACCCATCACCATGGCCGGCAAGAGCTATCGCGTCATCGTGGACCGCTATGTCCGCGACGTGATCCGCGACGTCGTCATGAAGCAGGGCGACATCATCACCAGCAACGCGGACAAGTCCCGCGGCTGGGAGCTTTCCTCCGTGGAAGGCTGGGAGACCTACGGTCTGGCTGATGGCAAGGAAGCCGTTTTCAAGGTCGTGAAGACTACCGGCAACTACTATGGTTCCACCTTCCCCGTGAAGGTCGGCACCAGCATCGGCAATGACGCTGCCGACGGCTCTCTGGTGCATGGTTCCAAGCAGCCTGTGGGCCACACCGTGCCTGACGAAAAGAACAATCTGTCCCGCTTCGACTACGGCAGCAACGTTTCCAGCGTGGGCCGCACCTATGTGGTCGTGGACAAGATTGACGAAAACAACAATGTTCATGTCCGCGAGCTTGCCACCGACAGCTGCACCGACATTTATATGTCGCCTGCCAAGCCTGTCGTCGGCACTTACGGCAACAACGCCACCTTCAAGGTCGGCGACGCCAGCGTGGCGGTGAAGAACATCGGCAAGGACAGTGTGGAAGTCTCCATCACCGACAAGGCCGGCAACGTCACCACCAAGAAGCTCTACATTGACTCCAAGAATGCCAAGTGGCTCATGCAGTCCATGGTTGAGCGCGACAAGTGCTACGTCGTCTCCAAGGACGGCAAGACCCTTGTCCATCTGAACATCCGCCCCGGCAACCCGTTCAAGGACGGTAAGGTTGACCTGGTTGCGTACTCCGATGTCATCGACGTGCAGAATGGTTCCGACTGGCCTGCTGACCCGCGGTTCCTGGCACGTCCCGAGACCTGAGCTACCTGCACCTATCCGCACGAAGTCATGATCGCCAACAAGGAACCGATCATACTCGACGGCGGAGCCAACAACGTGTTTGTTGGTCCTGACAACCAGTTCAAGATCGTTATCGATGAATTTGACGGCAAGACTGTGAAGGCTTGGCATGTCGAGACCGCTAAGGCCAAGACTGGCAACCTCGCTACACGTGCCGAGGGCAAGAACATTGACCTTGTCGTGGGCAAGGCCTGTCGTTCCACTGTTCACTTCATCAGCCGCTGGTACGGCAAGATGTATGATGAACAGCTGAGCGGCAAGGACGTGTTCAAATAACATCGGTTTGGCACGGGAATTCTGCGGTTCCCGTGCCTTTTTTTCTCCGCTCGGCTGAGGCGTGCATCCCATGCGCTGAGCATGCATGCTTCAGCAGAAGAGCCAGATACCTGTCTGGCTCTTCTTTCCTGATCGAACCTGGCTTTGTTTTCTCCGTGCTTGATGTTTGTGAAAGCGGCACGGCTCGGAAACGCGGTTTTCTTTCCCCGAAGGAATCTTTCAGGCGGATTTCTGTTCGGGAAAGCGCCATGATGCAGGCGGCCGGGCCGTGCGTCATGCGTCATTGAGCCACGAAAGCGGGCCGGATCCATGCCCAGGGAACGGAAGGTATCCTGAATGTTGCAGGGCGTCCGTTTCTTGTCGGAGAACAAAATCCGGGTTCGCAGCTTTGGCAGAGTGTTTCTGCACAACATGTTCAACAGGCAGGTTTATCATGCCCGAAGGTTATTCACGAAGAAATTTTCTTAAGCTGAGCGCGGCCCTGCTCGCTGGCGGGGCTGCCATAGCAAGTCCCGACAAGGCCCGCGCCATCGGCTATGTTTCTCCGAAAGGCGGAGCCATAACGGAAGTGAAGGGCTATTGTCCCTTCTGTCAGGTTCGTTGCACCTACAAGGCGCGCGTTCAGGACGGAAAGATTCTCAGCGTTACCGGCGACAAGGACAATCACTGGACGGGCGGCGCCATGTGCCCCAAGGGAATGTCCATTCTTGAACTCATGAACAGTCCCTTCCGCATTACCGAGCCCATGTATCATGAGCCGGACGGCAGCTGGCGCAGAATTACATACCAGGAAGCCGTCGACATGGTGGTGGAGCGCATGAAGGCCGTACGCGACAAATATGGAGCCAAGGCCGGCAACCGCGTGGCTCTTACCATGCCTTTGTGGGACTGCCTGGAATCGGAAATTGCGGCACTCATGACGCTTCGTACGGTGGGCAGCGTCCAGGCCATGCCTCCGGGAGAAACCTGCGTTTCCACGGCTTCCAACATGCTCGGTCTCATGCTGGGCGTGAACAGCGGTTCCACGCAGGTGGATGAGCTGCCCAAGGCGGAAACCATCGTGCTGTGGGGCGCCAACGTCAATGATCTGTATCCTCCGTATACGCGCTGGCTCAAGGCGGCCCATGACAACGGCACAAAGATCATCTATGTCGATCCCCGCAGGACGCGTACCAGCATCTGGTGCGACAGACAGCTTCGTCCTCAGCCGGGTACGGACGGCATACTTGCCCTCGGAGCCATACGCTACATTCTTGAGAAGGGCGCCTATGACGAAGAGAGGGCACGTTTCCAGATCGAGGACTTTGAGCAGCTGGCTCCGCAGACGGAAAAGTTCACCCCGGACTACGTGGAATCCATAACGAAGCTTTCAAAGGAAGAGATCACGGCCTTCTATGAAGCTCTCGCCGCAAGCAGCCGGACCATCATATGGCTTGGCGGTTCTTTGTCCCGCCAGACCAACGGCATCACCACGGCAAGAAGCATCATTCTTCTGCAGGCGCTTCGTGACAATCTCATCGGCGAAGGCAAGGGCATGCTCACCTTCCAGAGCGGCAAGCCCGGCGGCGGTGAAGAGCTTGTGGATCATTATTTCGGCGAGAACAATACGCCGAAGATGAACTTCCGGCGTCTGCGCATGGCCATGAGCAAGAAGAATCTCGACATTCTTTTCCTCAACTCCAGCTATCGCCGCAATCCCGACGCTCTCGGTGTGCGCAAGGCCATTCAGAACGTGCCTTTTGTCGTGCATATGGGATTTTTCCTGGATGAAGAGTCCGAAGTTTCCACGCTGTTCATTCCCGCCACCTTCGGCCCTGAAAGCCAGGGCTGCGGCTACGGCAACGAAAATCAGGTGGCCTGGCGCGAAAAGATCGTGCAGGCTCCCGGTTCCTGCGTGCCCGCCTGGCAGTTCTACCGGGACATAG
>NZ_CAJJIC010000180.1 GCF_905187505.1 uncultured Mailhella sp. | reverse complement strand
AAGTTTCCCCTCTCCCCCCGCAAACAATCTCTCTCCTATCCCGTCACCTTGGCGAGGGCGTCCATGAGGGCGTCGATGTCGGCGGGGGTGGGGGAGGTGGGGAGGCTGGTGAGCATGCCGAGGCCTTCCATGGCGTCGTGGAAGGTTTCGGGCGGCATGGAGGAGACGGCGGCGGTATGGATCATGGCGCTGACGGAGAGAATCCGAAACACGGCGCTGCGCAGTTCGTCTCTGTTCATGTCGAGGTCGAGGACCACGAGGGCGGGCCGTTCCTTCTGCATGGCGGAAAGAGCGTCGTCGAGCGTGGGAGCGGCGCTCATGGAAGCGCCGCGTTTTTCAAACTGCGGCCGCAGGTTCTGCCAGAGGTCGGCGCGGCCGGAAACGACGAGGATGTTCATGGGGGCTCCGCATCAATGAGCGTGGCCGCCGCCGCAGGTGAACTCCATGCTGAAGGGCTGGAGCTGACCGGCGAGGAACGCGTTGACGGCGCTGCCCACGGTAAGCTGGTTTCCGGCGAAGTAGACCTTCACGCCCGCCTGCTGGAAGCCCATGAGCGGACGCATGCCCATGCCGCCGGCGAGCAGCACGTTCACGTTGTGGGAGGCGAGGTGCTGCACGGGGGCCAGGCAGCCGCCCTGCTGATGGGGCACGTTTTCCAGCGTGCTGACGTTCTTGATGGCGTTGTCTTCGACTTCCACGATGGTGTAGATGTCGCAGTGACCGAAGTGCATGCCCATCTGGGCGTCGAGGCCGCCGGGCATGGCGGAAGGAACGGCAATGATGGTGCTCATGATAATCTCCTGAAAACGGTCGTAGAGGCGCCTTTCAGCGACGCACGTTCAGATTCTGAAGGGCCGACCACATGTCCTTCAGTCTGTTTCCCACGGGGTTGTCGAATTCGGTGAGGGCCTTGCGCGCCACCATGGCGCGGGTGACCACCGGATCGAAAGGCAGTCGGCCGAGGAGGGCGTCGCCCCGCTGAGCGCATTCTTCGGCCATGGCGTCGGCCTCTTTTTCGTTGAGGTCCGCCTTGTTGATGATGACGGCGAGCGGCACGCGGAAATGACGGCACAGATCCGCCACCCGCTGAAAGTCGTGTCGGCCGGACGGGGTGGGTTCCACCACGCCCACGGCCAGGCTTGCGCCGGAAAGCGAGGATATGACCGGACAGCCCACGCCGGGCGAGCCGTCGCAAAGCACGGTGTCGAGGCCCTGCGCCTTGGCAAGGCTGCGGGCTTCGGACTTGAGCAGGCTTACGAGCTTGCCGGAGTTCTCCTGTCCCGGAAAGAGCAGTGCGTGCACCATGGGCCCGAAGCGCGTGTCGCTGATCTGCCAGTCGCCGCAGTGCTGCTCCTCAAAGTCTATGGCCTTTGCCGGGCACAGATGCGCGCACACGCCGCAGCCTTCGCAGCGCAGCGGATCGACGGCATAGCCGTCGTTGTTCAGGCTTATGGCGTCGAAGGCGCACAGCGCGGCGCATTTTCCGCAGGAAAGGCAGGCGTCGTGCCGTATCTCCGCCTTGTGCCCGGAAACGAAGGCGTGCGTTTCCCGCGCCTTCGGATCGAGCAGAATGTGCAGGTCGGGCGCGTCCACGTCGAGGTCGCAGATGACCTTGTTCTCGGCAAGGTGGGCGAAGGCCGCGCTCACCGTGGTCTTGCCCGTGCCGCCCTTGCCGCTGATGACCACGATTTCACGCATGGGTCGTCTCCTTTGCGCCGCGCGACGCGTCAAGGGTGCGGAGCGCGTCCCTCAGGTTTTCAAAGCGCCTGCGCCACGCGGGCGAGAGTTCCGCAAGAAGGCGGCCCGAAGCGTACTGCTCGGCGGCCTCGCGCTCGAAGGGAAGTTCGGCAAGCAGCGGTATGTTCTGCTCGCGGCAGTAGATGCGCACCGCTTCGTCGCCTTTGGCGTTGCCCTCGGCCCCGGCCCGGTTGATCACCGCGGCCATGGGGCGTCCCATGGGCATAAACGCCTGATGCGCCAGACGAAAGTCATGGAAGCCGAACGGCGTGGGATCCACGACGAGCAGTATGACGTCCGCCTCGCGCGCCACGGTCACCGCCGGACAGCTCACCCCGGGAGGGGAGTCGATGAGCGCGTCGCCGGGCACTTCGTCCAGCATTTCGGAAAGAACGCGCAGCTCCTGACGCAGCAGCGGCGGCGTCATGGATTCGCCTATCCGCGTGCGCCCCATGAGAAAGCGTACGGCCCCCTCCAGCACCGTGCCGCTCGAAATTTCCCCGAGCTCCCTACCTGCATGGATGAGCGCGCCCGAAGGACATACCGCAAAGCAGCCGCCGCAGCCGTGACACATGTCGGGAAACAGCGTTATCCTGCCTGCAAACGACGCGATGGCCTTGTACGTGCAGATGTTGCGGCACTTTTCGCAGTGCACGCACTTTTCCGCATCCATGTTCGGCACGTCCAGCATGGCGGTCTTCTTCTCCGTGATCTGCGGAGGAAGAAACAGATGCAGATTCGGGGCCTCCGCGTCCGTGTCCACGGCAACGAGCGGAGCGTCCCATACGTCGGCAAGCGAGGCCGTCACGCAGGTCTTTCCCGCGCCCCCCTTGCCGCTGGCAATGACTACACGCATGATTCCTCCGCTACTTGTTGGAGGCTTCGGCAAAAGGCAGCTCGCCCCGCTCAAAACGCTCCGCCGCCTCGCGCACGCTCACGCCTTCCACGTCCTGACATACCTTGATGCCCGCCGCCTTCAGCGCCTCAAATGCCTTGGGACCCACATAGCCGCTTATCACCACGTCCACGCCCGCGCGCGACATGCGCTCGGCCGTTTCTATGCCCGCTCCCATGCTCATGGTCTGAGAGGCGCCGTTGTCAATGTATTCCACGCTCTTCTCGGGAAGCGTCACCACCACGAATCCGCCGGCCCGCCCGAAACGCGGATCGACCATGTCGTCAAGAGTGGGACCTTCGCTCGAAATCGCTATCTTCTGCATGGTGTCGTGCTCCTTGTTGCTGTCTTGTTCCCGCGGTGCGTCGGCAACCACGGCATACGTCCCGCCTTCAATCCGAAGAGCCATGCCCTGCGTGAGCGCAAGCGCCACCGTCCGCCGGGCCGACGCCAGCGTCCGCCCGAACGTGTGCCGCGATACCCTCATGTGCCGCGCAGCCTCCTGCGCCGTGAGCCCCTCCGCATCCGCCAGACGCAAAGCCTCAAGCTCGTCCACGCAAAGACACGCTTCCTGAAGCTCGCGAAGCGGTATCCCCCGCGGCTTGAAATACGTGACCGACGGCGCGGCGCTTACATATCGACAGTGTCTCGGGCGTGGCATGATTCCTTCCTTGAATGCGTGACGCAAAATTGTTTTGCACAAATGAGCATAACTCAAAAAACGCCCGAGTCAAGAGCTGGAAAGAAGAAAAATGCAGGAAACGCAGAAAAGACAGAAAACGCAGGAAAGGCAGGAAAGGCAGATCAGGGGCGCTGCCCCTGGCCCCGCCGGGGGAGATAATCTCCCCCGGACCCCCGAAAGGCAATGCGGGGGAAATAATTCCCCCCGCGCCCCCCTGTTTCGCCTTGCGGCTTCGCCGCGCGGCGGGGTTCGTGCGGGTGCCGG
>NZ_CAJJIC010000179.1 GCF_905187505.1 uncultured Mailhella sp. | reverse complement strand
ACAGACCCTTATAGGGTCAAATCAAACCGCCCCTTGAAGGGGCGGTCCTGACTTCATGCGACGAAGCACGGTCGGCTTCCGTTTTCCCGATCCGTGCGGTCACGACGGTCGCGTCGAACCGTCGGCTGAGGATGACCGCCGCGTTCAGAATGCTTCGCCGACAGTTCTCTCATGACGGTGAGCTGGAGCCGTGACGTCGGACGGAAGAGTGACGGGGAAACGACGGAAAGGAAAAGCGTTCTTGTGTTTTTTGTCGTTTGCCTTTTTTGTTTCAATATGATACCATGGTAAATTAGTGTTTCATCATAAAAGGGTTGCGTCATGTTGGAATGGCTTACGAGCATCAATAATTTCGTCTGGGGACCGTGCATGCTGGTGCTTCTGTTCGGCACCGGCCTGTATCTTACGATAGGGCTGCGTTTCTTTACCATCCGCAATTTTGCCCGGGGAATGCGTCATGCCTGGGCCGGACGGCGTTCCGACTCGGAAAAGGGCGAGATTTCTCCGTTCAACGCGCTGATGACGGCTCTTGCCGGCGACATAGGCACGGGCAACATCGTGGGCGTGGCTACGGCCATTTACATGGGCGGTCCCGGCGCCCTGTTCTGGATGTGGATGACGGCACTCGTGGGCATGGCCACCAAGTTCAGCGAAGTGCTGCTTGCCGTGCATTTTCGCGAGCGCACCCCCAAGGGCAACTGGGTGGGCGGCGCCATGTTCTTCATCAAGAACGGTCTCGGCTCCCGCTGGATGTGGCTGGGCAGCGCGTTTGCCCTGTTCGGCATTGTGGCCTGCATCGGTACGGGCGCCATGGTGCAGAGCAATGCCATAGGCGGCGTGCTCGACACGAGCTTCGGGGTGTCTCCCAGAATTTCGGCCGCCGTGCTGCTGGTACTTTCAAGCGTGGTGCTGCTCGGCGGCGTGAAGCGCATTGCCGGTGTCGCCGGACGCATCGTGCCCGTCATGGCGCTCTGCTATGCCGCCATGTCGTTTCTGGTCATCATCATGCACATAGGCGAAGTGCCCGCCATCTTCGGCATGGTGCTGCGCGAGGCCTTTTCTCCCACCGCGGCTCAGGGCGGCGCGGCCGGAGCCTCCATCATGCTGGCCATACGCATGGGCATGGCCAGAGGCATCTTTTCCAACGAGGCCGGTCTCGGCACGGCACCCATGGCCCACGCTGCGGCGTCCACCAGCTCGCCCATGACGCAGGCCACCATAGGCATGCTCGACACCTTCATCGATACCATCGTGGTGTGCAGCCTTACCGCCTTTGCCCTTCTTCTGACCGGAGAGTGGACCGACGGACAGCAGGGCGCGGCCATGACCTCCGCGGCCTTTGAAAGCGTGCTGCCCGGAATAGGCAGCATCATGGTGGCCGTGTGCCTTTCCCTGTTTGCTTTCACCACGGCCATGAGCTGGTGCGTGTACGGCGAGCGCTGCGCCATTTATTTCTTCGGCGACCGGGCTCAGATTCCTTTCCGCATCGTGTACTGTCTGGCCATTCCCGTGGGCATTCTTACCAAGCTTGACCTCGTATGGCTGCTGGCAGATACCTGCAACGCTCTCATGGCCATACCTAACCTCATCGCCATTCTTCTGCTCAGCCCCGTGCTTTTCCGGCTGGTGCGCGAAGAGGAAGCGAAGTTCAAGGTCGAATGCGACAGAGACTGACCGGCACTTCATGACGGAAAAAGGCGGGGCCTTCGGGCTCCGCTTTTTTGGGGGTTGTGCCCGCTCAAGGCTTCAGTGCTGAAAGAAGCACTGCCTCCCCGATTCGCACAGGGAGAAACGGGGCTTCTTTTTTAGGAAGGGAGGAAATGAGAAGGCAAAAGAGCTCCGGGCGTTCAGGTCCCTTGCAGAAGCAGGGAATCGTCGTCGTTTTCAGGACGCGTGTTCGGAGACAGGCGGAAGTTGAGCGGTATGTCCGTACCTTCAAGTGAGTGCTTAAAAAAGAAAAAGCCCGTCGATGACGGGCTTTCTTTATATCATATGGAGCGGGAGACGGGATTTGAACCCGCGACTTCAACCTTGGCAAGGTTGCACTCTACCACTGAGTTACTCCCGCGTGGCGTGAACAGACGTCTTTTATAAAAGATGGCGTCACCTGTCAACAGAAAAAGCGGGAGAATTCTGTTTTTGGGAAAGATTTAATGGAAAAACGTGCGCAGACGAGTTTTTTGCGGAAAAGAAGAGGAGGAACGGGAAACAACAGGGAGAGCTTGCAGGCGCAGGGACGAAGCTCAGGGAACTTCAAAGAGCCGTTGTCGAAGCTCTCTTTCGGCGGAGGTCAGAAAATGAACGACGGATTACGGGCCGGAGGCCGTATCGGATGCTTCCGCAAAAAGCAGCCCGGGCGCGAAGATCATTCCGCACCGCTTCGTGCGTCCAGACAGAATTCTTGGCGATGAAGGTGCGCCGCCCAGCATCGTCGTGAATCCCGAAGATTTTTATGCCGGAAAAAAGAAGAAGGCCGTCTGCCGAAATCGGCGGGACGGCCCGGGGAAAGAGGGGTTTCGTTTTTCAGAGAACAGCTGAAGATCGTTCGTTACTTCTTGGCCGGAACGGCGTAGTCATAGCCCTTCTGGTCGGAAGCGGGAGCATTTTCCACCTTCGGAGGACGGCTGCCGTTGGGGGAGGGCTTGTAATCCAGCAGCGTCTTCCAGTCGGGGCAGCCGGGGGCGAGCTTGCGAATGGGCTTAAGGTCGCGGCCCTTGAGCTGCGGAGAGTCGGCGGCGTAGCGGAAGGCGCGGTGTATCTGCGTCCAGGGGTTGTCGTCCTTCTTCACGCAGTAGGGGTCGTCGCCGGAAATGGGATTCAGGAATTCCCACACCACTTCGCCTTCAGGAGTCACTTCAAACACGTGGCCGTTGTTGGTGGCCGTGATCTGCCAGTTGCCGTTGGGCAGCTTCTGCGCAGCGCTCTGGTAGGCGGAATAGAAGCTGTTCTGATCCTTGGTCTTGAAGGACCATACGATCTTGCCGCCGTTGAAGGTGCCGTCGCGTTCTATTTCATAGGCGGCGCTGTAGTTGCCGTTCGGACGCATGGTGCCGTTGTCGAAAATGCTCACGTTGCCGTTGGGCAGCCAGTTGCAGTCATGAGAGCCGAACAGAATCTGATCGCCGTTGCGGGCGTAGCCCTGTTCCTTGGTGCCCCCGCCGTAGGCATAGGGATTGCCCCAGCGCCAGACCATTTTCTTGGTCTTGCGGTCGATGATGTACATTTCACCCCAGTCGCGGGAGTTCACGAGATACTGGTCGGTCTTGGGGTTGTAGCGGATGGAGTTCCAGTGCGTCCAGTCCGGTCCCGCAAAATAGGCGGGCATGTAGCCGAAGGGAAGGTGATAGTTGGGGTCCCACTGGTCCTTGGCCGTGCCGATGTGATCCTTCACATGGAATTCCCACACGATCTTGCCGCTGGGGTCCACTTCGATGATGGCGTCGGGCCACACGCCTTCCAGCACCTTGCCGTCGGGATACTTGAAGCCGTCCTTATAGATGGTGGGGTCCTTGGGATCGCGCCCCTTGGCGATCATTTCGTCCCAGGACATCTTTTCCCATACGAGCATGGCCGTGTTGCCGTTGGGCAGCCGGTCGA
>NZ_CAJJIC010000178.1 GCF_905187505.1 uncultured Mailhella sp. | reverse complement strand
GTGAAGCTCTCCCTCAAAACCGGCCTGACGGGCGACGTCGATGAGACCTATGTCCTGAATGATGAGGCCGTGCGGCTGGGCGTCGCGCTGAAGACGCTTGATGAGGCGGCCGGCGGCGGGAATGTCGCTTGCCTTGATGAGGGAATTGAACGCTACGTAGATCTTGCGGCCGTTCTGATTGGCCAGATCCACCATGCGGGCGAGCTCGGTGGTGCTGAAGTTTTCCGCCCCGGCCCGGGCGGAGAAGTTCTTGAGACCGAGATACGTGGCGTCCGCGCCGGCGGCCATGCCCGCGAGAAAGCAGGACATGTCGCCGGCCGGAGCCAGAAGTTCAGGCAGAGAGTGCTGTGTCATGACATCCTATGTCGATGGCTGACCTCCCGTGCATTTCTGCCTGGCCACAGCCATCATGAGTTTGATCCGGTTTATCTGGTTCACTTCGCTCGCGCCGGGGTCGTAGTCCACGGCGGCGATGTTGGCTTCAGGGAAGCGGCGCTTGAGCTCCTTGATGACGCCCTTGCCGGTGATGTGGTTGGGCAGGCAGCCGAAGGGCTGCATGCAGAGTATGTTGCGTATGCGGCCATGGAGCAGTTCCATCATTTCGGCGGTGAGCAGCCAGCCTTCGCCGGTCTGCTGTCCGAGAGAAACGACGCCGTTGACCTGTTCGCGCAGCTTGCGGAACGGAAGCGGGGGAGAAAATCTCCTGCTTCGCGCAAGCACGTACCGTACAGGCAGCCGCAGCGTCAGAAGGGTGCGCAGAAGGAGATTGCTCACCGTTGCGCGTCCCATGCTGCCGTTGTGGTGCTGCCAACGATACACTTCATCGTACAATCCGTACAGAATAAAATCGGTGAAGTCGGGCATGACGGCCTCGCCGCCCTCGGCTTCCACGACTTCGACTGCGTTGTTGTTGGCGTCGGGATGATACTTTAAAAGAATCTCGCCCACAAGTCCGACTCTCGGCCTCCGGGGTTCGTCCTTCAGGGGAAGGGCGTCGAAGGCCTTCACCACTTCGCCGAGGTGCCGGTAGGTGCGCCGGAGCGCGCCTTCCCTGATGTCGGCGTCGAGAATGGCCGCCCAGTGTTCGGCCAGTTCCTCGGCGCTGCCCTTTCTGCTTTCATAGGGGCGCGTGCGGTACAGCAGCCGCATGAGCGTGTCGCCGCACAGAAGTGCCTGTACGCCGCGCAGAAGCATACGGCCCGTAATGCGGAAGCCCGGATTGCGGCCGAGTCCGGAAAGGTTGAAGGAAATCACCGGAATGTCGGTAAGTCCGCATTCCCTGAGGGCCTTGTGGAGAAAACCTATGTAGTTCGTGGCGCGGCAGCCTCCGCCCGTCTGGGATATGATGAGGGCGATGCGGTGTCTGTCGTACTTTCCGCTCCGGATGGCGTAGAGAAGCTGTCCGATGACGGTGATGGCCGGATAGCAGGCATCGTTGTTCACATGCCTCAGGCCTTCCTCCACGGCTTCCCGGGAGACGGACTGAAGAAGCTCCGCCTTGTAGCCGCAGGCATGGAGCATGGAGGGCAGGAACTGGAAGTGGATGGGAGACATCTGCGGGATGAGAATGGTGTGCGTTTCCCGCATTTCTTCCGTAAAGTCCGGGGGCGTCCAGCCGTCATCCTCCACGGGGGCCATGGGCAGCAGCGTGGCGAACTCCGGTATGGCCTTCTGAACCCGGTTGTTCCTGCGTTCCTTCATGGTGGCAAGCAGAGAGCGCACGCGGATGCGCGCGGCGCCGAGGTTGGCGCCCTCGTCGATCTTTATCTGTGTGTAGAGCCTGCCGGAAGCGGAAAGGATTTCCTCAACCTGATCGGCCGTGACGGCATCAAGACCGCAGCCGAAGGAGACGAGCTGCACGAGCGAGACCTGGTCCGACTGGGCCGCATAGGCCGCCGCGCGATAAAGTCTTGCATGGAACGTCCACTGGTCGACCACGCGCAGCTTGCCGGGATCGGGCATGAGATGGGCCACGGAATCTTCCGTGAGCACGGCGAGACCCGAGGCCGTGATGAGGTCGGGAATGCCGTGATGCACCTCAGGATCGACATGATAGGGATGGCCTGCAAGAATGATGCCCATCTTGCCGGTCTTTTTGAGGTAGGCGAGAACTTCCGCTCCCTTTTTCTTCAAGTCGTCCTTGAACTTTTTCTTTTCTCGGAAGGCGTCCTCCAGGGCTTCCTGTATTTCCGCGCGGGGAATGTTTCGGAAGAGATCGAGCTGAAGGAGCATGCTGAGCAGCCCGTCCAGCTCCACGGGCAGGAAGGGGCATATGAGCTCCACTCCCTTTTCCCGCAGCTTCTCCACGTTGTTCTTCAGAAGTTCCGGGTAGCCGCCCACCACGGGACAGTTGTAGCGGTTGTCCTGCGTGAGGAATTCCTTGCGCTCGAAGGCGATGCAGGGATAGAAGATGCGGCTCACGCCCTTCTGGATCAGATCCATGATGTGACCGTGACTGAGCTTGGCCGGATAGCACACCGTCTGCGAAGGAATGGTGGACATGCCGCGGGCGTACATCTTTTTGGAAGAAGCCGAAGAGAGCACCACGCAAAATCCCAGTTTCGTGAACAGGGTGAACCAGAGAGGGTAGTCCTCGTACATGTTCAGCACGCGGGGAATGCCTATGCTGCCGCGCGGCGCCTTGTCCGGAGACAGGGGCACATAGTGCTCAAACAGTCTTTTGTACTTGTAATCAAAGAGGTTTGGCAGGCTCTCGTCCGATGAGCTCTTGCCCGCACCCCGCTCGCAGCGGTTGCCGGAAACAAAGCGGGAGCCGTCGGAAAAGCGGTTCACGGTGAGCAGACAGTGGTTGGAGCAGCCCTTGCAGCGGGTGACGTTTCTTTCGGCATGGAAGGATGCAAGCTCTTCCCGCGAAAGAAGGGTGGATCCCTCGGGAGACTGGTTCTCCTTCGCAATGAGAGCCGCGCCGAAAGCACCCATGAGACCGGCGATGTCCAGTCTGAGCACTTCGCGGCCGAGACTGAGCTCAAGGGCGCGGAGCAGAGCGTCATTCTTGAAGGAACCGCCCTGCGCGATGACGTGTTCGCCGAGTTCTTCGGGACTCGAGATTTTAATGACCTTGTAGAGCGCGTTCTTGACCACGGAATAGGAGAGACCGGCAGCAATGTCGCCCACGGAGCGGCCTTCCTTCTGCGCCTGCTTGACGCGCGAATTCATGAACACCGTGCAGCGAGTGCCGAGATCCACGGGATTCTGCGCGTGAAGAGCCTCATCCACGAAGGTCGGAAGATCCATGCCGAGAGACATGGCAAAGGTCTCGATGAAGGAACCGCAGCCGGCTGAGCAGGCTTCGTTGAGCTGTATGCGGTCCACCATGCCGTCCTTCACATGAAGGCACTTGATGTCCTGTCCCCCGATGTCCAGCACGAAGGTCACGTCGGGAAGGAAGAACTGTGCGGCCTTGCAGTGGGCCAGCGTTTCCACTTCGTCCACGTCGGCATGAAGCCCCGCGCGCAGAAGCCCGCCGCCGTATCCGGTAACGCCTGCTGCGGCGATGCGCGCGGTCTCGGGCAGAACGGCGTAGATGTCCCTCAGAATCTGCACCGCGGCTTCGAGCGGTCTGCCCTGACTCGGCGCGTAGGACTGGTGCAGAAT
>NZ_CAJJIC010000177.1 GCF_905187505.1 uncultured Mailhella sp. | reverse complement strand
CGGCCTGCTCGCCGGAGGCGCAAGGTATACCCGCTCGCGACGGCCCGTGACGCTGGTGGCCTGCGCGGACGGCTTTTCCCGCTCCGAGGCGCTGCGACTTGAGCGCAGGGTGAAAAGCCTGCCCCGGGCGAGAAAGACGGAGGCGCTTTGCCGTGCGTCCGCGTCCGGAGACGATGAGGAAAAGGCCCTTGGCGAAGGGCCTTTTTTCATGCGCGGAGAAGATTAAAGAAGCGGCGCGTCTTCAGCCGGCGCCCGCAAAAGACGCGTCTTGTCCGGGGCGGCGGCGCACTTGACCGCAAAGACGCGCGGGAATATGCTCTAGCCTCCCTGGAAAGCCGGCGACACCGGTGTTCCAAAAAATCCATGCAAGGGTGTCACATGCGTAAGATCCTTCATCTTTTTCATAGCGTCCGCGTGGCGGCGCTGCTGGTGCTGGCGCTGGCTTTCGCCGTGCAGTGCCAGGCCGCAACCATGGTGGACATTTACGGTCCCGGTCAGAATCAGATCAAGCTGTCCATGGCGTCTCCGCTCACCGCTCCCGGTCAGCGTGCCACGGCTCTCGGCTCGGAACTGAACGACGCCATCGTGGCCGATCTCAACTTTCTGCCGTTCATGCAGCTCATTCCTTCCTCCGCCGTTCTCGGCGGCACGGTGCTCAATGCCTGGCAGGGCACGGACGTTGACTTCCGCCGCTTCCAGATCGCAGGCGCGGACCTTCTCGTCACCGCGCACTGGCCTTCCGGCGACCGGGAAAATTCCACCGTGGAGCTGCGCGTGTTTGAAACCTATTCGGGCAAGTTCGTGTTCGGCAACGCCTATTCCGGCGTGACCCATGCCGAGGTGCCCAACGTGGCCGACCGCTTCTGCGACGACCTCATGGCCGCCCTTACCGGCGCACGCGGATTCTTCAGCAGTTCCCTTGCCTTCGTGAAGGGCAACGGCAAAAAGCGCGACGTGTGGGTGGTGCGCGCCACCGGCCGCGACCTGCGTCAGGTGACCAATCTTCCCGGTGCCGCCATGTCGCCTTCGTGGTCTCCCGACGGCCGCTATGTGGTCTTCAGCCACATGGACGACAGCACCCATGCCCTCGGCGTGTGGGACCGTCTGAACAATACCGTGAAGCGCGTCCGCTTCCCCGGCAACACCGTCATCGGTCCCTGCTTCCTGCCGGACAACCGCGTGGCCGTGAGCCTTTCCACCGGTCATTATCCCGACATTTTCCTGCTGAACCGTCAGTTCCAGCGTGAACGTCCTCTGGAGCAGAGCGCGGCCATCAACGTGTCGCCTTCCTTTGACTCCACCGGCACCAAGATGGCCTTCACCTCCAGCCGCCTCGGCAGCCCGCAGGTCTTCCTGAAGGACTTTTCCACCGGCACCGTGTCGCGCGTGAGCATGGACGGCTCCTACAACTCCGAGCCCTGCATCAGCCCCGACGGCACGCTCATCGCCTACACCAAGGCCACGCCTTCGGGCTTCCGCATCTTCGTGCACGACATGGTCACGGGCTCCGATCAGCAGATTTCCTTCGGTCCCGGCAGAGACGAGCAGCCCGCCTTCGCGCCCGACAGCTACTTTGTCGCCTTCACCTCCACAAGAAGCGGAAAGTCTCAGATCTACTTGACCACGCGTCACGGAGGAGAGGCCAAGCTTGTGCCCACAGGATCGGGCAATGCCTCGTTCCCGAGCTGGGGAAAGTAAAATAATTTAAATTTCTGGGCTAAATCCCCCCCTTGCGAGCTTGACATCCCTAGGGGCGAGGGTAATATGCCGTTCTGCCCGATAAGTGCAGTTTTCTTTCCACGCTCTATGATAAGAGGGAAGAGCGGGGAGAGAGAAATATTATGACTTAACTCTCAGGAGGAGTTATCATGAAGTCTCTGAAGTCTTTTGGCCTGGTTATGGTTCTCGCTCTGGCTCTCGGCATGGGCGCCGGCTGCGCTAAGAAGAACGCTGAAGTGGAAAACGTGGAACCCGCTCCCGTTGCTTCCACCTCTTCCGCCCTTGACGCTGCTGCCCAGCAGATCACCGACGGTGTCGTGTACTTCGATTTCGACAAGTATGACATCAAGGCTGAATATCGCGACATGCTGCAGCAGAAGGCTGAACTCATGAAGCAGTATCCTTCCATCCGCGTGCGCATTGAAGGCAACTGCGACGATCGCGGCACCCAGGAATACAACCTCGCCCTCGGCGAACGTCGTGCCCGCGCTGCCTATGAATACATGATCCGTCTCGGCGTGCCCGCCGAACAGCTCGACATCATCTCCTACGGCAAGGAACGTCCCGCCGTTGAAGGTACCGGTGAAGCTGTGTGGGCCAAGAACCGTCGTGACGAATTCAACGTCATCGCCCGCTAGTTTTTGCTGAAATAAGGCTGCCCTGTGTCCTCTGCAGGGCAGCCTTTTTTGTTCGGGGCGTGGCGCAGGGGTAGCGCACCTGCTTTGGGAGCAGGGAGTCGCTGGTTCAAATCCAGTCGCCCCGACCATGTTTGAGAGTCATGGCTTTCCATGGCTCTTTTTTTATTTAAACGTTCAAGAGCGGAAGTACGCCGCGCGACTCGGGCGCGGCAGGCATGGGAAAGGGACGCCGGACGGGAAGCGCACGGCATGTCTGAAAACGGGCCGGCCTCCCGGGGAATTTCCGACACGCGGGAGACCGGAGCCGGGCGGCAATGTCCGCTTCCCTTCACGGAGAGAGCCTGTCGAAGGCGTGGGGACAGAAGCAGCGCGGAAGAGAGAAAAAGGCACGTTCTCCTGAGGTATTCCGTCGAGGCGTCCGGTCCGTTCTTCCGAAAGCGGCATCTTCGCCGTGCGGCGATGCGCGGCGCGTCTTTTTTCCTTTTGCCGGAATCACCGGCTGCCCGTGACGCCGCCCGGAAGAGGGACGGATGCAACCGGCGAAGCGACGGGGGGGGGCATGGCTTCATGCGTGCTTGCGGCGTTTCGTCCGGTTCGGGAAGAGACGGAACGTTTTTCCCCAGGGACAGCCGACGTTGCGCAGAAGGGGAGCGACGAAAAGGAGGGAACGGCCGCCGCGGCACCGTTGGCCGCTTCCGGGAGCGGTCCGGGGTTTGCGCAAGGGAAAAAGGCGTCTGTGCCTTTTTTCTCTCCTTGCCGCCGGGAGCTTCGAAGCATGGGATCGGCAGGCACGCCGCCTCATTCGGACGGGAGCGTTTTTGTTGAGCGCTTCTTCAGAAAACGGAGCAGCGCGCGGACAACGCCGGTCGCTGAAACATTTTTTGTTTTTTTTCAAAGGAGTTTCATGCGGGAACGGGCGCAGGACCCCGGTCAGGGAATAGTGCTCCGCGCGGCGGCGAAAACGTTTGCCGCAGTCCTGCGACGTCTCTCACTTCGTTGCGGCACACGGTTTCGGATGGCAGAAAGGGCGGTGTGAAGCCGTGAAGAGAAAGTTTTTTTCCATGCTTGCTCTTTACCGATGCGAGCGTACAAGCGGAGTTTTCACTTAAATCCGCGCCGTTTCGGGAGTGCAAGTTTTTTTTTACATCTGCTTGACAACGGGTTCCCTATTACTGAAAGTAGACGAAGACAACGAGTTGCCTTGCTCATCATGAAACAGGAGGATACCATGTCTGTTGTATCCAATACCGTCTACTACATCAGCCTTTCC
>NZ_CAJJIC010000176.1 GCF_905187505.1 uncultured Mailhella sp. | reverse complement strand
CGACGCCCGCAAGTAGCCGGAATTCACTTCCGGCGTAAAACGCAGCGGGCGTCGTACAAGTCCTGTGTCCGTACAGCGTGTCCAGAGCAGACGGGAGTTGGTGTCACTCGGGCGATGGGATGTAAGCACCCGCCTGCCGTGGCCGACCGATGTCCCCGCTTCGCGGCAACATCGGTGTGGTTGGAAGGGATTTCCAGATTTTTGAGGGAGAGTGGAGGCTCGAAGCTCTGGGAAGCCTTCGCTGACAAAGGACAGTCGTTTTTTCAACGCTCTGGAAAGCCGTCGTTGGTATGAACTGCCGTTTCTTGAAGCTCTGGGGAACGCGGGCGACCTGAGGAGCCCGCGCCGACGCCCGCAAGTAGCCGGAATTCACTTCCGGCGTAAAACGCAGCGGGCGTCGTACAAGTCCTGCGTTCGTACAGTGTGTCCCGGGCAGACGGGCGTTCGTGGCACTCGGGCGTCGTGAAAATGTCGCCCGGCCGACGGGCATAAGTAGGCGGGATTCACTCCCGCCGTTAAATGAAATGACCACCGTGCAAGTCCCGCAGTCCGTACAGCGTGTCCAGAGCAAACGGGCGTGGGTGGAACTTGGGAGGGAGGTGACGGGAGTCGGTGTCACTCGGGAGGGGGGCAGACGGGCGTGGGCGGAATTTGAAGGGCGGAAAATGTCGCCCCTGATGGCGGAAATGTCAGTGCCGACTTTTCAGAAAAGGCAGGATACCGGGCCGGGCATAAGTTTTCCCGATCCCTCATGTGCTGCCTCTCGGCGAAGCCGGGAGGCAGAAACAGGGGGGTGCGGGGGGAATTATTTCCCCCGCCGGGGTTCAGGGGCAGCGCCCCTGTGCCTTTCCGGGGTCCGGGGCAGCGCCCCGGCTGCTCCGGTCTGTCCCCTTCCTCTTTCCTGTCTTTTCTGCGTTTAAAAAACCTTGCCGCACCAGCGGACGCGGCCGTGGACGACGAAGTTTTCGAGGTCGGGGCCTTCGACGGGGACGTCGGCGTACTTGGGATTTTCGCTGCGGAGCAGCAGGCCGCGCAGGGTCTTCTGCACGCGTTTGACGCGCAGCTCGTCGCCCAGGGTGACCACGTAAATTTTGCCGTCCATGACTTCGATGTCCGACTTGTCGACAAGCAGGGTGTCACCCTCGCTGAACAGCGGTTCCATGGAGTCCCCCACCACGTCCATCAGCACGGAGTGTGCGGCGGATATGTGCTCTATCCCCATGAAATCCTTTCTGAACGCGTACAGCCCCTCAAGGTCGCCGTTGGTTTCCAGCGACGCGCCCGCGCCCGCCTTGGCCGCTATCTTGGGAACGTAGTCGTAGTCGAGAAACTCCTTTCCCGGTATGGCCAGCTTCACGCCGAGCGCCTTGAACACCGGGTCAAGCGCGGCCAGGTTCGGAGTGCGCACCCGGTTCAGCCACTGCGTGAACGTCACCTGCGACACCCCAAGTTCACGGGCGGCGCTGGCCTTGTTGCCGTTGTGCCGCTCCTCCGTGAAATTCCTCAGCAACTCGAAAATTTCGTCAGACAAGGTATTCATATGAATACATGAAAGGAGAATCTTCGTTTTGTCAAGTATTCATTTGAATATTAGACTTCTTTACATTGTGTTCTCATTTGAATATTATCCGGCCATGAAAAACGAAATATTTGCCAAATACTTTTCGCGGCGGGGATCGCTTCGCAGGGCCAGCCGGGAGTCGGGGATTCCGTACATCACGCTGGTGCAGCACGCCAACAACGCGCGCAGGGTGAGTCCCGCCATGGCCGTCCGGTACGAGGAGCTTTTGGGCATACCGCGCTGGGAGCTCAGGCCGGACCTGTGGAGCGGCCCCGAAGAGGGCGACGACGCCTGAGGCGTTCGGACTGCCGGAACACGGCGACGGGCGCGGCTCTCCGCCGTCGGAACGGCTTCGGCAGTGTTCCGAGCGTCGGAAGGGGAGATGGCTTCGGCTGTGCTCCGTCGACGGGGCCTTGCGGAACAGACAGGGAGGAAAAGGGGAAATCATGGCGGAGAATGTCAAAGGAATATTGTTGCGGACCGAGCATTTGCGGGGCCTTCGCATGCTGGAGCCCGGGCAGGTGGGGGAGCTTGTGCTTGCGCTGTTTGCCGACGCGGGCGAGGGCGAGATGCCCAGGCTCGACGATCTGACCCGCGTGGTGTTCGAGCTCATAGCGCCTTCGGTGCGTCGGGCGAACGATGCCTATGCCAGCCGTTGCGCGGCCAACGCGGAGAACGGACGCAAGGGCGGAAGGCCGAGGAAGCGGGCCGCTGCGGAGCTGTCGCTTTGTGCGTCGGGCGGAGAAGCGACGGGTTTTTCGGAACAAAGCGAAAACCCTGACGAAACGAAGCGAAGCGAAACGGAATTAAAAGATTCCCCCCATGTCCCCCCTGCGGAGAAGCGTGCGGCGGGTTCGGAACGCGGTTTTGTCCGTCCATCCGTGGAGGAGGTGCAGGAATACTGCAACGAGCGCGGCAACGGCATTCGGGCGGAGCGCTTTGTTGATTATTACGCGGCGCAGGGCTGGAAGTTGTCCAACGGCAGGCCGCTCCGGGACTGGAAGGCGGCCGTGCGCAACTGGGAGAGCCGAGACGCGGGCCGTGGCGACGGCGCGGCCGGACGCGTCGTTTCACGCGGGGCGCTTGGCGAAGCCGAACGGCGACAGGCGCACAACGACAGGGTATGCCGCGAGGTGTCGGCGGAGCTTGAGGCCATGGGAGGGCCGTTCTGATGGCCGTGCGGGAAAGGGATGAAAAGCTGGCCGTGCTGAACGGTCTTGCGGGGAACTACGCGGCGACGCTGTCGCCCGAGACGGCGAAGATGTGGCTTTTTTTGCTGAAGGATTACGACGTGGCGACCGTGCAGGCTGCGGCGCTGGCCATGATACGCCGCTACGGTTCGGAAACGGTGCCGTATCGCACCATGCCGCCGTTTGCGCTCATGCAGAAGGAGCTTGACGCCGCAACCGGCGCTGTCCGGGGCGAGGAAAACGTGCTTTTGCAGGCGCGGGCGGAGTGGACGCGTCTTCTTGAGCTCATGAAGAGCCGGGGGAGCTGGCGCGAACCGGAGCTTGATCGCACGACGGCCTATTGCGTGCGTTCCTTCGGCGGATGGGAGCGGGTGTGCCGCTGGAAAATGGAGGAACTGCCGTGGCGGGAGCGGGATTTTTTGCAGCTGTGGCAGCAGAGCCGGGGCAAGGAGGACGTGCTTGCGCTTGGCGGCGGAGCGGTGAAGGCGCTGGAAGCCCCGGGCGGTCGCGCGGCGCTGTCGCTGGAGGATTTTCGGAACCGGCTGACGGCGCTGCCCGGAGCGGGGGACAGGGCGGAGAAGGGCGGGGCGTGAGGAACTGCGTTGGAGCCGTGAGCGGGGCGCAAGCCGTGAGCAGAGCGTGACGGGCTGGGGCGCACCTCGGGGCGTGAGTCGGGAGCCGGGCGTGAGGGCAGCGTTGCCCTTCGGAGCGCGAGCTGTGAGCGGAATGTGAGCCGGGCTGCTGGTGGCGGACATCCCAAGGCGAGCGTGCAGCTTTTGAGAATGGCGGCGTTTCCCGGGCGGTTCGGAATACAGGCGAAGGAGGGAAGCATGACGATTCATGAAACGTGCGGCGGCTACTGGCGGGGCTGCTTTGC
>NZ_CAJJIC010000175.1 GCF_905187505.1 uncultured Mailhella sp. | reverse complement strand
GAGCGGCGAGAGGAATTTCTTGCAGGCCTCGTTGTCGGTTTCGTCCCACCAGGCGAAGCCGAGCTTGTCGAGGTTGGCGTAGAACTCACCGCACTGCTCGGGCGCGACTTCAAAGCCGCAGGCCACGCGGCCGTATTCCGCGCCGTGGTTGCGGTAGTGGAACATGGTCACGTTGAAGTTCGTGCCGAGGGTTTCGAGGAAGTGCAGCAGCGCGCCCGTGCGTTCCGGGAACTGGAAGCTCAGGATGTGCTCGTTCTTCACCACGCTCGGGGCGCGGCCGCCTATCATGTAGCGCACGTGACTCTTGGCAAAGGTGTTGCGCGTCATGTTGGTCACGCTGTAGCCCGCCTCGCGCAGGCCGCTTATGATGCGTTCAAGTTCGTCCATGCCTTCGGTGAGGCGCAGCGAGGTGAAGATTTCCGCCTGCGAGGGATCGGAGAAGCGGTAGTTGAATTCCGTCACCATGCGGTTGCCGAGCTTGCGGCACAGGTCGAGGAAGGCGCCCTTCTTTTCGGGGATGGTCACGGAAATGATGCCTTCGCGCTGTTCGCCCACCTCGCAGCGTTCGGACACGAAGCGCAGGGTGTGGAAGTTCATGTTGGCGCCGGAGAGTATGGCGGCCATGCGCGCGCCGGAAATGTCGTGTTCAGCGGCGTACTTCTTGAGGCCCGCAAGGGAGAGCGCGCCGGAGGGCTCGGCAATGGCGCGGGTGTCGTCGAAGATGTCCTTGAGCGCGGCGCAGATTTCGTCGTTGGAGCAGGTGATGATGTCGTCGAGGTTCTCGCGCAGCACGCGGAAGGTCTCGTCGCCGATGCGCTTCACGGCCACGCCGTCGGCGAACAGGGAAACGCGGTCGAGGGTGACGGGGGAGCCCGTCTCCCAGGCGGCCTTGAGGCAGGCGGAGCCCTTGGCTTCCACGCCTATGACCTTCACGTCCGGCAGAATCTGCTTGATGTACACGGCGATGCCCGCGGCAAGTCCGCCGCCGCCCACCTGCACGAACACGTGGGTGAGGCGGCCGTCCTGTTCCAGAAGCTCGCGGGCTATGGTGCCCTGACCGGCGATGACGTCGGAGTCGTCGTAGGGCGGGATGAGGGTGAGCCCCTCTTCCTTCGCAAGGCGCATGGATTCGGCGTAGGCCTCGTCGAAGCTGTTGCCGAAGAGCACCACGTTGCCGCCGAAGCGGCGCACCGCGTCCACCTTGATGTCGGGGGTGGTCCTTGGCATGACGATGGTGGCCTTCACGCCGAGCCTGGCGCCGGAAAGAGCGCAGCCCTGGGCGTGGTTGCCCGCGGAGGCGGCGATGATGCCGCGCTTCTTGGCCTCTTCAGGGAGCCTGGCGATCTTGTTGTACGCGCCGCGCAGCTTGAAGGAGTGCACGGGCTGGAGGTCTTCACGCTTGAGGCTGACGCGGCAGCCCACGCGCTCCGAGAGTTTTTCCATGTATTCGAGCGGCGTCACGCGGGCCACGTCGTACACGGGGGAAAGAAGTATTTTGCGCAGATATTCTGCTGGGGTCGGATGTTCGGTGGACATCGGGGAGCTCTCCTGTGCGCGTCTTTTGCGCGCCTTTGTGCGTGTTATGCTTTGCAGGATTTTCCGGGCTTGCGCAGGGCGTGCAACTCGTCGCGCGCACTTTCCCAGGTGGGTTCAAGAAAGGCGGTTTCCCGGCGGGGGGGGACTTCCACAAGGTTCGTCTGTCCGTTTGCGGTCACGCGCACGCTTATCCTCTGACCTTCCTCGGCGGCCCGGCAGGCCTTGGGGGAATAGGAGGCCACAAGCGAGGCCGCCTCGCGCACGGCTTCTTCGCTCCACGGGCGCGAGCTTCTGCCGAGAGCGATGGGCCCGGGGAATCCGGCCACCTTGAAGTGGATGTCGCCTCCGCGGATGAGGTCGGCGTAGATTTCGTTGTCGAACTTGTGGCGGCCTATGGTGAGCCAGAATTCGTCGTGCCAGAACTGACGGCCCACGTCGGCGAGCCTGAAGTCGTTCACGTCCGGGGAGTCGATGCGGGAGAGCACGGGCCAGAAGCGGCGGGTGTTTTCCTTTTCCGTGAGCTTGCAGCCGCCGCCGGGAGTGGGAATTTCCGTGATGCCAAATTTTTCGGCAAGGGCGAGCTGTTCCTTTCTGCCGCGGCCGTTCAGCGCAAGCAGGCGGGAGCGGTCGATGAGGCCTTCTTCTTCAGGAGCCGTGGGATCAAGAAGCTGCGCGCAGAGCGGCCGCACCAGAATGTCGCGCACGTCTGCGTCGCGGCGGATGACGTTGAGCGTGTCGCGCCGCTGCGACATGGGGCGCTGACCGAGCACTTCGCCGGACACGAGAAACTTTGCGCCGTATTCCTCCATGTGCGCCTTGGCAAGACCCATCATGAGGATCTTGCAGTCCACGCAGGGGTTCATGGCGCTGCCGAATCCGTGCGCCGGCCCCTTCTTCAGCATGTCCACGAAGGGGGCGGAGGCGTCTACGGCCGTGATGTCGAGCCCGTAGACCTGCTGCCAGTGCTCCACGCGGCCGGGATGACCGAAAAAGGGCGAGTAGAAGTGCAGGCACTTGATGGTCCTGCCCTGTTCCATAAGCAGACGGGCGGCCAGGATGCTGTCCAGACCCCCGGAAAAGAGTGCTATGCCGTCATAATTTTTCATGACTCTTTAGATAGATGGTATACGGCGCGCTGGCAAGTGTTTCTCTTGCTCCCCGGACGGCCTTTTGCTAATGTTCCCTGTCTGGGGTCTCTTTCCTTTATCGGAAGAGGCCGCCTCCGCACGGCGGCGCGTCCTTTCGCGCCCCGCCCCGGGCTGTCCCGGACCGTGCGGCAATATTCTCTAATTCAGGAGATGTCATCCATGGCGAAGAAGCCTCTTGTTTCCGCGGAAGATGCCCGCCGCGAAGCGCTCAAGACAGCCCTCAGCACCATTGAGAGAAAGTATGGTCAGGGCGCGGTCATGAAGCTGTCCGACGGGGCGCACGTGCATGTGCCGGTCATTCCCACCGGTTCCCTCGGCCTCGACCTGGCGCTGGGCATCGGCGGCGTGCCGCGCGGCCGCGTGACCGAAATCTACGGCCCCGAATCTTCGGGCAAGACGACGCTCACGCTGCACATCATCGCGGAATGCCAGAAGCTGGGCGGCGTGGCGGCCTTCATCGACGCCGAACACGCGCTTGACGTCTCCTATGCGGCGAGACTCGGCGTGAAGACCGACGAGCTGCTCATTTCCCAGCCCGATCACGGCGAACAGGCCCTCGACATCGCGGACATGCTGGTGCGTTCCGGCGCGGTGGACATCGTGGTCATCGACTCCGTGGCCGCCCTCATTCCTCAGGCCGAACTCGACGGCGCCATGGGCGAGACCCAGGTGGGCAGTCAGGCCCGCCTCATGTCGCACGCCATGAGAAAGCTCACCGGCACCATCCACAAGTCCCGCACCTGCGTCATCTTCATCAACCAGATACGCATGAAGATAGGCCAGATGGGCTACGGCAGCCCCGAAACCACCACCGGCGGCAACGCGCTCAAGTTCTACAGCTCCGTGCGCATGGACATACGCCGCGTGCAGACCCTCAAGGACCGCGACGAGGCCTACGGTTCCCTCACCCGCGTGAAGGTGGTCAAGAACAAGATGGCCCCGCCCTTCCGCGAAGCCAAGT
>NZ_CAJJIC010000174.1 GCF_905187505.1 uncultured Mailhella sp. | reverse complement strand
CCGCTCCCGGTTGGGAGCGGGGCCCTTTTGTGCGTTAAGAACGGGCTGCATGGGGAAAGGAAGCTCCAGAAGGAAAGGCGGGAGAAATGTGGCCTTCTGCGTAGCGGAAGGGAAAGGGTTCTCCAGCGGCGGCGTTTTTCCGGGACCGATACGGGAAGGGCGCCTCCTTGGAGCGGAGAAGAAAGGCACGTTCGGACCGGGAAATGCGGGGCATGCCCCACGCATTTTTTTTGGGGGGGGGCGTCGGGGGCGTGCGATGCCGTCTTTTCCGAGCCTCAGAGAAGTCCGGAGAAGGCATCAGGCATGCTGTGTGAGGCGCACCTCATGTACGCCGCAGTCCGTCGAAACATGGGGCCGTGTTCCTGCAGAGAGCTTTTTGCCACAGTCGAGGCCGGGCGAGCTTCAGAAGCTGAGATCGCGGGAGGCGGGGCAGGCCGGCGTTCCTTCGGCGGCCAGTACGGCGGCGTTGACGGCCTTTGCCATGACATGGGCAGCAAGGGTCCCCACGGCGTCCTGATTGGCGTGCACGTTGCCTGTGGAAAGCGCATAGACGGTGTCGCCGTCGGCGGAGGTGTGCACGGGACGTATGGTCCGCGCCAGACCGTTCTGGGCCATGGCTGCGATTTTTTTAAGACGTGTCTTGTCGAAGGCGGCGTTGGTCACGACGCATCCTATGGTGGTGTTGCCCGTAAAGAGGTTGTCCCCGCGCTCCGCACAGGTCGCCATGAGTGCCTTTTCGCTGTCGGCAAAACGTTTTTTGTCCGGCGAGAGCATGCCTGCCAGCTTTCGGCCGCTGTCCGGCTCGAAAACGTCGCCGAGTGCGTTTACGGCAACGACGGCTCCCACGCACACGTCTCCGATGCGTACGGCATGGCAGCCGAGGCCGGATTTCATCATGGTTGCCGTGCCGTTCAGCTTGCCGACGGTGCATCCCGTTCCGGCCCCGATGCTGCCGCAGTCGGCGCGTCTGTTCGCTGCGTCCAGACAGGCGCGGTAGCCCATGTCGGCGTCGGGTCGGGCCGAGGCGTCGCCGATTTCAAGGTCGTACAGGCAGGAGGCGCACACCAGCGGAACGCGGGCGAATCCTGTGTCGAAGCCGCGTCCGCGCTCTTCCAGAAAGCGCATGACGCCGTCTGCGGCGCGCAGTCCGAAGGCGCTGCCTCCGCTGAGAAGCACTGCGTGTATGCGTTCGCAGGAGGCCACGGGCGAGAGCAGCTCCGTTTCCCGGGATGCGGGACCGCCGCCGCGCACATCGACGCCCGCCGCCATGTCGGTGTCGGCAAGGATCACCGTGCAGCCGGTAAGACCCGTCCGGTCTTCGGCGTGACCGAGGCTGAAGCCCGGTATGGCGTTCAGCGGAATTTCAGTCAGAAAATTTTCCATGTTCAAACTCCTTCGTCCGGTTGTGCGGAGGAAAAGGTTTGGCGCAGCCATTTTGGAAGCGTCATGCGGACCTGTCAGGGGCAGAATGTGCCGCAGAGAAAAGAGACGTCTGGCCGTTCGAGCCGAGAGGCTCGTCTACGCCACGGCCAGATAAAGCCCGACCAGCACGAGGTAGCGGAGCAGCTTGGCCGTGAGCGTGATGGAAAAAAAGGACCGGAACGGCTCCCTCATGACCCCGGCGGCAAGGGTAAGCGCATCGCCCATGACGGGCATCCAGCTCAGAAGAAGGGACCAGCGGCCGTACTTGTGATACCAGCGTTCCGCCTTGAGGAGTCGGGCGGGAGACACGGGAAACCAGCGGGCGTGCATGAATCTGTGGGCAAACAGGCCGAGCCACCAGTTGGTGGCCGAGCCCAGACTGTTGCCGGCGGTCGCCACGGCCACGAGCGCCCAGGGGGACTGGTCACCGTCGGCAACGAGGGCGACCAGCACCGCTTCCGACTGGGCGGGAAGAATGGTGGCCGAAACGAAGGCCACGACGAACATGAGCGCATATTCCTTCATGATGGGGCGGACAGACGGCAGGAGGGGGAACATGCGCGGACTCTTCCGGCAGTCATGACGGGACGCCGTCCTTTTTGATCAAAGGGCGGGGCGGTCCTTTTTGCTTCCGGGGAGGAGAGATGGCGCGGAACAGACGGAAGCAGGGCGCCCGATGGAGCGCCCTGCCGAAGAGAACGTCGGATGGGCCGGGCCTGCGGAAGGCCCTGAGCGGCGCTTACTGCTGCATGGGATTGATGCGCACTTCCACGCGGCGGTTCTGCTGGCGGCCGGATTCCGTGTTGTTGTCGGCAATGGGCGAGCTTTCGCCGTAACCTATGGCCTGAATTCTCGAGGCATCGACGCCGCGTTGCACAAGGGCGTTCTTCACGCTCTGAGCACGACGCTCGGAGAGCTGCTGATTGTAGGATTCGGAACCGGAGCTGTCGGTGTGACCGGCCACGAGAATGGTGGTCTGAGGATAGGCGGAAAGCACCTGCGCCACTCGGTCGAGTTCCGTGTAGAGTCCGGGACGGATGCTGGTGGAATTGACGTCGAAGGTGAAGTCGCTCTTGAAGGTGAGCGCGAGGGCGTTGCCTTCACGCTGGACGGCCACGGCCTGCGAGTTGGCCAGCGCCTGACGCATGTCGTTTTCCTGACGGTCCATCATGTTGCCGATGCCGGTTCCGGCAAGACCGCCGATGACGGCGCCCGCCGCGGTGCCGATGAGCGTGGACTTGGTGTTGCCGCCTATGATCTGGCCGAGAATCGCGCCTGCGGCCGCGCCGCCGGCCGTACCGTAGGCCGCGCCCTTGCCCGTGTTGCTCTGCATGGCGCAGCCGCTGCCGAGAAGCAGCGTGACGATGAGTCCGAGAGTGCAGATTTTTTTCATGCTGTGTTCCTTCTGTTCTCCGCGTTCTTCCTGCGGAGAGATGGGCGTTGTGTCATCATTCTTCGTCGGCGGGAGCAGTCCCGTGCTGGTGCGGAAGAACCGGAAAATCTGAAATTCCTTTTTAAGGATATCCGCGACAGGGGAAAAACGCAAATGCGTGCCTTGCCTGCCGAAGGTGTCCGCGGACAGGCCTCTTGCGGCGAAGAGACTTGCTTTTATGGTAAAATATGAACTATTGCCATGAGATAGCGTTGAAGAATGAGATCGGCTGCTCATGCGGTACCTGAGAAGCATTTTTCTCTGGAGCCTTTCAAAATGTTTCAATGCGGGGAAAGACTTTGAAACGTGACTTTTTCAGCCGATGCGCTAAAAAGTATCATGACGGCAGTCGATGTTTCTCCCCTTTGCGACAGCCGTCCTCCCTCAGGATTTCCCCTTGTAACTCCGGTCTGATCGCCGCCTCCTTCGGTCAGACCGGTTTTTCTGTGCGTGCCGCTTTTCAAAGGCGCTTTCCCCGCTGCCGCGTGGTCGTCGGCACAACCGGCAAGATGCGGTCGCCATTCACGGTTCCTTTTGGGGGAAGCGGCAGGGATGCATTGCGTCGAATGGACTCATGAAGGAGTTTTTTCTCTTCAACGTCATGGATGGAAAGAAGGACGGCGCATGAAAGATTTTGAAACGTGACTTTTTGCGGCGTCCTGTTGCAATGTTCATCACAGGTCATGCAGAAAATCATGAACCTTCCATACCCTCCTCGTCTTGTTTTCCCTTATGAGGTCAGCCTGTTCATCCATATATGAACAGGCTGATTTTTTTTAAGACTGAAAACTCCCCGCTATGCGGGGAGTTCCAAAAAGGCGAAGC
>NZ_CAJJIC010000173.1 GCF_905187505.1 uncultured Mailhella sp. | reverse complement strand
GGGGGTGGAGGGGGAGGAGGGAGGGGGGGGAGGGGTGGGAGGGAAAGGGGGGGCTGAGGAATAGGGGAAGAGCATTGCGGAGCGTTGCAGAGCGCCGCTGAAAGGATGCAGAGAACGCGCGCCGCGTTTGCGGAGAAGTTGCGGAGAAGAAGGGACGCTCCGGCGTGCCGGGGCGTCCCTTCGGAATGAGGCCGCGGGAAAGAGGGCGGCCGCGGAGAAAGTGCGGGGGATCAGCCCCAGATCATGCGGCCGACAAGCGTTCCACCCCAGGCCACAAGGTAGGCCACGGCGGTGTTGAAGACCATGCTGAAGAAGAGCCACCGCCAGCCGCCGGCTTCGTTCTTGAGCACCACGAGGGTGACGAAGCAGGGTGAATAGATGAGCACGAAGAGCATGAGCGAGAGCGCCACGGTCTTGGACCAGCCGGGATCGGCGGCCAGCCTTGCGGACAGGGAATCCGGTTCGTCGGGGTCGGTCTCGCCTATGGAATAGGCCGTTCCCATGGTGGAGAGAATGGCTTCCTTGGCGGCCACGCCGGAAATGAGGGCCACGTCGGTGCGCCAGTCGAAGCCGAGGGGGCGGAACAGCGGTTCCACGAACTGGCCTATGCGGCCGCCCCAGGTGTTGCGCACGGTTTCGGAGGCAAGGGCGTTTTCTTCGTCGGCCTTCGCGTTTTCGAGTTCCTCCTTCTGCTGCGTCAGCGAGGCGAGCATGGTCTGCATGGCGGCGTCGGCGGAGCCTTCGCCTTCAAGCTGGGCCTTCAGGGTTTCGATTGCTTCATCGAGGGGAGCAAGCCGTTCGTCGAGCGCGGCGATTTTCGCCTCAAAGGGCGCGGACTGCTCTTCGGTGAGCGCCGGGAAGGTGAGCGCGGCCCAGAGTATGACGGATATGGCCAGAATGACGGTGCCCGCCTTTTTGATGTACATCCAGCCGCGTTCCCAGGTGTGCGTGAGAATGCTGCGCAGCGTGGGCAGGCGGTAGGGCGGCAGTTCCATGACGAAGGGCGTGGAGGCGCCGCGGAACACGGTCTTTCTCAGAAGCAGGGAGACGAGCAGGGCCACGGCCCAGCCGCACAGGGTGATGGCGAACATGATGCCCGCCTGATTGTCGGCAAAGAAGGCCGCCGTGAGCATGAGGAACACGGGAATCTTCGCGCCGCAGGTCATGAGCGGCAGGGTCATCATGGTGGCCATGCGTTCCTTTTCGCTGCGCATGGTGCGCGTGGCCATGACGCCGGGAATGGCGCAGCCGCCCGCAATGCCGCCCGCAATGATGAAGGGCATCACCGAGGAGCCGTGCAGTCCGAAGGCCCGCATGACGCGGTCGAGCATGTAGGCCATGCGCGCCATGTAGCCGCTGTCTTCAAGAAACGACACGATGAGGAACATGATGAGAATGAGCGGCACGAAGCTGAGCACGCCGCCCACGCCGCCTATGATGCCGTCCACCACCAGCGACTGCACGAGCCCTTCGGGAAGCACGCCGGTCATCATTTCGCCGAGCCAGCCGAAGAAGTCTTCCACCCAGCCCTGCGGATACGCGCCCACGATGAACGTGGTCCAGAACATGAAATACACCACGGCAAGCATGATCACCGGCCCAAGAATGGTGTTGGTGAGCACCTTGTCGAGCTTGTCGGTAAAGGCAAGACGGTCTTTGGAGCTGCTTTTGCGCACCACGCCGCCCCGGAGCGCGCTGTTGATGAAGCCGTAGCGGTAGTCGGAAATGACGGCGTCGGGCGTGGTTTCCAGCGTGGAGGCAAGGTGCTCGGCAAGCGCGCTGCGCACGGCCTCAAGTTCCCTTGCGGTTTCGGCGTCCGCGCCTTCCGTCTGGGCGCGCAGCACCTCGTCGCCTTCGAGCAGCTTCAGCGCCGTCCAGCGCGCGGGATAGCGGGAGGTGAGGAGCTTTTTTTCCTCAATGAGCCTTGTCATGCGCAAAAGCGCGGGGTCGACGTCCGGCCCGTAGCTTATGACGAGCGGTTCGGAAGGCTTCTTTGCTTCTTCCAGCGCCAGGGCAAGCGCCTTGTCGAGACCTTCGCCCGAGCGCGCCACCGTGGGCACGGCACGCACGCCGAAACGTTCGGAAAGTCTGTCGAGATCGATGGTCATGCCCGCCCTGCGCGCTTCGTCCATCATGTTGCAGGCGAGCACCACGCTCTGACCGAGCTCGCGTATCTGCACGGCCAGAAAAAGACCGCGTTCCAGCGTGGCGGAGTCGATGACGTCGATGACCGCGCGCGGCCGCTCCGCGGCATTCTCCGGCGCCAGCACGTCGCGCACCACCCGTTCTTCCATGGAGTAGGGGGTAAGCGAATAGGTGCCGGGCAGATCCACGAGCAGCACCTTCTGCCCGCCGGAGCTCGTCCAGCCTTCCTTTTTTTCCACGGTCACGCCGGGGTAGTTGCCCACGTGCTGATGCGCCCCCGTCCAGGCGTTGAACGCCGTGGTCTTGCCGCAGTTGGGATTGCCCGCAAGCGCGATGCGCACGCCGTTCTTTCTTTCCTCTTCCGTAAGGGCGGCTTCTCCGGCGATGCCGCGCTTTTCACACATGGGACAGCTCATTTGACCTCCACGTCGACATAGTCGGCTTCGCTGTTGCGCAGCGCGATGGTGGAACCTTCGATGCGCAGGGCCACGGGATCGCGCAGAGGAGCCCTGCCGACCACCTGCACCGACATGCCGGGGACCAGTCCCATGTCGCGGATGCGTCGTCCGAGTTCTCCGTGAGCGGTGATTTTGACGATGCTCGCTTCCCGTCCCGGGGCGAGCTGGCGGAGATTCATCTGTGACATGGGGTCCTCCTGATAAAAATGAAATTCTTTTTCAATTATTGCGAAAAAAAAATGAACGTTGAAAAGGCCGAATGCCGAGAGTCCGCTCGAAGACGGCGACTGTCACGCATGACATCTCGTTCCCATGACGGACAGACTGAAACTAATGGAAGTGAAAACCATTGTCAACTTAAAACGCAAAAAAGACGGAAGGCGGGCGCGGAGCGGAGAAGCGAGGGGAGCCGGAGGCAAGGGGGCGCCGGGCCGAAGGCAAGGGCGGGCAGAAAGGAAGCCCGGCCGGAAGGCAGGCAAGGGGGCGCCGGGGAGAAGAAAGGCCGGGCAAGGGCGAGCAGAAAGGAAGCCCGGCCGGAAGGCAGGGAAGGGACGCCGGAGCGCAGGCGGGGAGCATCGGGGAAGGGAGCAGAGAAGACGTCGAGGGACGCCGCGGGGGCGCTGTCCTCGGTCTCGCCGGGGAAAATGACGGCGCGGCTGCGTCATGCGCAGGGCGCGTTGCGCCGACGGCGGCCGTATCCCGGGGCTCTGATTCGCCCTGCCTTTCCGCCGCGGGCAAAAAGGGGGACGCATCTCTCTTTTCAGCGCCGGAAGCTGGGGGCTTCCTTGTTGCCGCTTTTCTCCGTGCCTCAAAAAGGCCCGGGGACGCACGGACGGGCCTTTGCCTGCCAAGGGCCGATGGGCTCACCGCGCCGGGAGATCGCTGCCCGCAAAGGACAACGGTCTCTCTGGCCTGCGACTGGATGCCGGGCCGTGGGCGGCCTTTTGCGCCGGAGAAGGGCAGCCTTCGAGCTGCCCGGCCGCGTCCGCTCACCGGTCGTCATGTTCTTCCGGCGTCAAGCGGGGCGGGCGTCGTGCAGGCCTTGCGACCGCACGGCGTGTTTCAGGAGAACGGCGACGGCCATGCAACGGCGTCACCCCGGCGGAGAAAAATTCTCCCCGGCGCGTCCGCTCCC
>NZ_CAJJIC010000172.1 GCF_905187505.1 uncultured Mailhella sp. | reverse complement strand
TCGTGGCCGGTCCGCTCACGGTGACGTCGGCCGTGAGAGTGGAGGCCGTGTATTCCATGATGATGTTGAGCATGGGGCTGACCGGCCATCCGCCGTCAAATGAGATGCGTCCCTCGGCAAGGTTGAAGTGCTTGCCGAGAAGGTCAAGTCCCCCGCGTACAGCCTGAACGTTGCCGGTGACGGCGGGCTTGGAAAACGACCCGCGAGCCCGGATGTCGCCTTTCCATTCGCACTCGAGTCCGTAGCCGCGGATGAAGAACTGGTTGGGAATGCGGACATGCACGTTCATGGAACCTCCCGGGATACTGGCAGGAGGGGGGGAGTTTTGTCCCGGCTCTTCAATGGGAAGGGTGACGATGTCGCTCCCGGGAAGGTCGGCAAGCTGAATCTGTCCCTTGTCCACCGTGATGTCGGCCCGTACCCGGGGAGCGTTCATGCTGCCGTCTGCGCCGAACGTGCCGGAAAGCATGATGTTTATGTCCTGTCTGCGCAGAGGAGAGAGCCGGTCCATCTTTCCGGAGACGGAGAGCTGGAGATCGGAAGGGTCGAACCAGCCGTCCATGTTCACCGTCCCCTTGCGCCCGTCTCCGGCAGAGAAGGAAAGAGTGAGCGGCGAGCCCGAGCGTCTGATCACGTTCAGCCGGTCGGCATCGGCCCGCAGGCGTATGTTCCTCAGCTCCACGCCCTGAAGAAGATCGGCAAAGCGGCCGTTGTCGACGGACGCATGAAGCGTCAGATCTGGAGCGGACAGCGTGCCGGACAGGCTGGACGTCAGGTTGATCTGTCCGGATAGACGTTGATCGGCCAGAGGCAGCAGCTTCCATATCTGTCCGAGTTCTCCTGTCAGGCGTATGTTTCCTGCCAGCGTCCCACGCGGGTCGGGCATGGACATGCCTTGCGTCGGCGACGTGAAGGGCAGCGACATCTGAACGGCGCATTCGCCGAGGCCGAGGGCTGTTCTGCTTTCGTCGGGCAGTTCCAGTTCCAGGGAAAGCTGGCGGCGTTTGCCCGATACGCCGAGTCTTCCCGTGACGTCGGCGGAAATAGGAGGCAGCGTGGAGCCGGGAAGTCGTATGTCTTTCAAGTATAGCTTTAAGTTGCCGGCAGGCCTTTCCATGGTGCCGGACACCTCGGCATGACAGTTCACTTCTCCGTCGGGAATCTCCTGGAAAAAGGAACGGAGACGTTTCAGTTCGAGCCGGGAGACATCTGTCGACATCTCAAGATGCCTTGGCCCCCAGGAACCGACGAGAGAAAGGCGTCCAGAAGGAAGCGCCGTGAGTGACGTATTGGAAAGGAAGAATCTGTCGCCCTTGCGGCGTATGTAAGCCGGGGCATCAAGCCGTATTCCGGCAGGATCGCTGCCGGAGAGACCGAGCATGGAAGGGCTTATTTCAAGGTCGAGTCTGTCGAGCGTGCAGACGTCCGGTTTCCAGCGGATAAGCGTGTCGCAACGGACGTCGCCGTAACTTTGCAGCGTCCCCTGAACACTGTTTCTGTTGCCGCTGATTTCGGCCCTCATGCGGGACAGGGCAAAGGAGGGCGTCGTCAGTCTGGTCAGTCCGGCATCGCCCCTGATGTCGGGAATGCCCCACATGTCCTTGATGTCAATGTCGTTTTTGAGGCCGGCAAGGGAGAGTTCTCCCTGGACTGTACGGATGTGGAAGTTGTCGAGGCGGGTTTTCCATTGCAGCTTCTGATTCTTCTGGGAGGAAAGCTTGAGAGCAGCGCTGAAAGGGGAGCCGGAAAGACGCAGACCGGACAGTCGGGCAAGAGGCGTCCAGCGGGGGACGTGAATGTCCAGCGCGCCGTCCAATGCCGGCGGCATCATTCCGAGAAGGGCGGCCACGGTTCCCGGTCCCGCCGGGGAATCCTCAAAAGGAAAAGCCGCCGTCAGGTGACCTTTGAGCGAACTGCCTTCGACGTGAACGTCGAGCTTTTCCAGATCAATGTGAAGAGCCCTGCCTTTTTCCAAGGTTCGCTCTTCCGCACTCCAGTGCGTGTCCAGACCGGCGTTCTGGCCGTTGACTTTTACAGAGGCGCGCACCAGCCCTGTGAGCAGGGGGGAATCTTCTTTTTTTTCTTCGAGCGGCGTGGAGGCCGGAGTCGTCAGAGAAGATGCCCCCTCAGCCTTTTTTTCAGAGGTGGCCGGGCGAAGGCCGGATGAAATGCGGGGCAGCTCTTCCATGATGCGGGGAATGTCGGCGTGGGGAATGGATATTTCCGCCTCTGTTTTTTCCAGCGTGGTTCCCGCAACGTTCAGCTTGTCGCTTTTCAGCGTCAGTCTGGTGTTCAGGTTGGTCATCGCCCCGGAAAGATCTCCCGAGAATCGGGCATTGCCGGAAAGTTTCGGCGACAGCGCACCCGTATTGTCAAATTCGCATTCCGTGTGAAGGGTCACATGATTGTGGGGAGAAAGGGGCTGTCCTTCCGGAAGTGTCGCGCTGCCGGTGAGAAAGGCCCGCAGGCCGGAGGCTTGAAGCGTCAGGGCGCTGATTGCGGCCTGCACTCCTCCAGAGCTGTTCAGAGAGACATTTCCTTCCCCGCTCAGCGTACAGTTGCTTCCGAAAAGATCCGAGAGGGTGGCATCCTTCCAGGTCATGTCGGAAAGTTCCAAGTTCGCGGACATCCACGAGCGAATATGTTCTCCGCCGAGTGTCTGTGCTCTGAGGGAAGCCCTGAGTCTGCCGTTTTCCTGTCCAGCCAGGGCCCAGAGCCTTTTTGAGGCAGGACCGCTTTCCAGTCGCAGGGACACGGAGCCCGACGGGCCCTCCCCGCTGATGTCGAGCATGACGAACTCTCCGAGGGCAGAGGCGGAAAATATGCTTTCTTCCGTGTCTGATTCACACAGGGCAAGTGCAAGGTCCGTCCGCGTGAGCGTTGGATTTCCTTTAACGGAAAGATGAAACGAAGCATGAGTGTTGCTGCCTGAGCCGTCGGGAAGCAGCGCGGCAAGGCCGAGATCCGAACCGTCTGCCAGAAGCGAGATTTCCAGCTCGGGGGAAAGCGTGGATTTTGCCGATATCGGCATGCACGCAAGGTCGTCTCGATTCAAAGTGAAAGAAGCGTATGCTCCGTCACGATTCAAGGAAGCCCGTCCTTCGAGCGTGGCCGCAAGGGCGATGCCGGTTATGGATTCCGCCAGAGACGCCCGGCGTATGCTCAGCCGTTCAAGATTGAACGACGGAAGCCACCCCGGCCAGTTCCGGAAAAATTCCTTCATCTCATGAGCTATCTGCCGGGATGAGAGAGGAGCGGCTGCGGATTCTTCCACGGCGGCAGGTTTCGTCTGCGGTACACGCAAAAGATGCGGGTTTTCCAGAGAAAGTTCCGCTATCGTAAGCGTGCCGGGAAGCGTGGTCCAATCCATGCGAAGCTCCGCAGTCTCTGCTTCCAGCCAGATCCCCTGATCATCTTTGAGCGTTATGCCGGACAGCGTGATGCGCGAAGGAAGCGGGCCGTGGAGCGATTCCACATGCCCGCTCAGTCCGGAAGGCAGCTCGGCAAGAGCTTCATTGACGGTGCGGGCAAGCCAGGCTTCCCCTGTGGGGCTGCGCAGAAAAATCAGGCCGCCTGCGCCAGATGCAGCCATGATGCCGAGCGCACCGAAAAGCCCCCAGGCCGCAATGCGCAGCAGGCGTTTCTTTTTCCCTTCCTTTTTTTCTTCATGCTCTGATGGCTTGGAAGAGGCTGCTTTCTTTTCCACCAGGTCGTCGTGTTCTTTTTCGTTCATCAGAAAGTCTGCCCGATGCTGATGTAGAGCTGATAGCCTTTGTCGTCGGTCTTTTTG
>NZ_CAJJIC010000171.1 GCF_905187505.1 uncultured Mailhella sp. | reverse complement strand
CCGGCCTGCCCTGGCAGGGCGAAAACCTGCTCATCACCTCCGGCGCCATGCACGGCCTTCTCGCCGTCATGCGCACCATTCTCGACGAAGGGGACGAAGTCATTTCCCCCGCGCCCTGCTTCTCCGACTATCTCGGCCACTGCGTTCTTGCCGGAGGCAGGTTCGTGCAGGTTCCCACCAGCTTCGACAACGGCTTTCTGCCCACCCTCGAAGCCATGGAAAAGGCCGTGACGCCGAAAACCCGCGCCCTGCTCATCAACTCGCCCTGCAATCCCTCGGGCATCGTGCTCGACGCCGCCACGCTGGACATGCTCGCCGAATTTGCCGTGCGCCACGACCTCATCGTGATTTCCGACGAAGTGTACGACAGCATCTGCTTTGGCGGCAGACCGGAAAGCATCGCCACCCGTCCGGGAATGTTCGAGCGCACGGTGGTGCTCAACTCCTTCTCCAAGGCCTTCGCCATGACCGGCTGGCGCGTGGGCTACGCGCTCGGCCCCTCATGGATCATGAAGGAAATGATCAAGGTGCTGAGCTACTCCGTGGCCAGCACCGGCACGCCCAACCAGCGCGCCGCCCTTGCCGCGCTCACCGGCCCCAAAGAAGAATTCGAGGCCTTCCGCGAGGCCTACCGCCGCCGCACGCACCTTGCCGCCGCGCGCCTCAACGCCATGCCCGGCGTGCGCTGTCTGGAACCTGCGGGAACCTTCTATCTGTTCCCGCACATCGAGGCCGCCAGAGGCGATTCTCTCGCCTTCGCCCTCGACCTTCTGGACAAGAAGCAGGTCATCGTGGTGCCGGGCTTCCCCTTCGGCCCGGCGGAAACCGTGGACGGCTGCATACGCATCGCCTGCACCGTGGACGAGGACAAGCTCTCCGAAGCCATGGACCGCATCGAAGACTATCTCAAAACAAAGTAGCGAAAGACGGAGGCGGGCCGATCTCCGCCCCCGCTCTTTCCGGCCAATCCCGGCGGGCGCGCCGCAAGGCGGCCCGCCGGCCTTTTCTGCGGGCCGCCTTTTCCCCTGCCGCCCCGCGCGCCTGCGCCTGCAATCTTCACATTCCCGGCGCATGGGGATACAACGGGCCGCACCTGCGGCGGATGAGCCCTGCTGCTTCGTCCGCCTTCCCTACAGATTTCAAGGAGACATTTCATGAGCCTGCCTTCCGGCATTGCCGACGAGCTGAAAAAGATTCTCGGACCCGAGGGCTTTCTGGACAGCGAAGAGGATCTGCGCTCCTTCGCCTACGACCTCTTTGCCAATCACAAGCCCGACGCCGTGGCCCTGCCCGCCACGGTGGAGGAAGTTTCGGCCGTCATGCGGCTGTGCAATCAGCATCACGTTCCGGTGTATCCGCGCGGTTCGGGCACCAGCCTTGCCGGCTCTCCGGTGCCGGTGCTCGGAGGACTCGTCCTTTGCAGCTCGCGCATGAACAAGATTCTCGAGGTGTCCGTCACCGACCGTCTGGCCCGCGTGCAGGCCGGCTGCGTGACCGGCAATCTTCAGAAGGCCGCGGCGGAAAAGGGTCTCATGTATCCGCCGAACCCCACCTCCTGCCTGTATTCCACCATCGGCGGCAACGTGTCCACCAACGCCGGCGGCGCGAGCGGCGCGAAATACGGCGTCACGCGCGATTATCTGCTCGGGCTCACCGTGGTTCTGCCCGGCGGCGAAATCGTGCGCATGGGCAACCGCTGCCAGAAGGACGTGACCGGCTTCGATCTGCCGCGTCTTCTGTGCGGTTCGGAAGGACTTCTCGGCTTCATTGCGGAAGTCACGGTAAAGCTCGTTCCCCTGCCCGAGAGCATCCGCACGGCGCTCGCCTACTTCAAGGACGCCGCCGAAGCCGGTTCCGTGGTCACGGACATCGTGAGCCACCGCATTCTGCCCTGCACGCTGGAACTCATGGACGGCGTGTTTCTGAAAACCGTGGCCGAGGTGTACGGCGTGCCCTGTCCCGAAGGCGCGGGCGCCGCGCTGCTCATTGAAGTGGACGGCGCGGACATGGTGCTCGAAGGCCAGATGAAGACCATCGAGGCCATATGCAACGAACATAAGGCCATCGGCATGGAATTCGCCCACAGCGAAGAGGAACGCGACGTTCTGTGGAAGGCCCGCCGCGGCGGCACGGCCGCGCTGGTGCGTCAGGCCGACAGACTGGTCACGCTCGACTACGCCGTGCCCATCTCTCTGCTGCCCCGCGCGCTGAAGATCATGGAAAAGCTGGCCGCCGAAACGCACTGCAACGTGGTGACCATCGCCCACGCGGCCGACGGCAATCTGCACCCCATGGTGCTCTACAGCCCGAGCAGGCCCGAGGAAGCCGCGGCCTATGACGCCTTCTGCGACGCCTCCACCCGCGCCGTTCTGGAACTTGGCGGCACCATCAGCGGCGAACACGGCATAGGCCTTGAAAAGAAGGCCTACATGCCCATGCAGCTCGGCGACGAACAGATGCGCATCATGCGCGGCATCTGCCGCCTGTTCGACCCCTACGGGATCATGAATCCCGGCAAGCTGGAGAGGTAGCCATGAACGGTCCCACCTGCGAATACTGCGGCCGCTGCCTCAGCGTGTGCCCCAGTTACCGGCATCATCTGGTGGAAACCTTCGGTCCGCGCGCCCGCATCGATCTTGCCCGCGCCGTGGCCTCCGGCGAGCTCACCCCCGGCGAACGCTATCACGAAGCCATCAAAAGCTGCATGCAGTGCCTTGCCTGCACGGAAATATGCGGCAAGGGCGTGGACGGCGCACAGATCATTCTCGACGCGCGCCTTGCCGAAGGCGACGGAAAGCTCACCATGAAGCGCCGTCTCGAAAAGCTCGTCACCTGCGCCCTGCTGCCCCGTCGCGAGCTCACGCGCAAGGTCATACGCGCCTGCTCCTTCTTCCAGTGGCTTTTTCCCCTGGACCGGAGAGGCAGCATACGGCATCTTCCCGACGCTTTGTGCGGCGCGGCAGGCAAGCGCAGCATGCCCGCTCTGGCCAGCAAGTCTCTGTACGACATTCTGCCCGAGCGCATCATGCCGCCGGACAACGTCACGCAGATCGGCGAAGTGGCGCTTTTCACCGGCTGCTTCGGCGGTCTTGTGAACGTGGAAGCCTCGCTCCGGCTCGTGAACGCCCTCACCGCGCGCGGCTATACCGTGTTTCTGCCCCGCGCGCAGTCCTGCTGCGGCGCGCCCGCCCAGCTCAGCGGCTTCGGCGATGCCTTTGAAAAGGCGCAGGCCCACAACGCGGAAGTGTTCGCCTCCTGCCCCGACATGCCCGTGCTCACCCTGTGCGCCACCTGTCACCGCACGCTCTCGCGCGAATACACTCTTGCGGGCAAGGAACTTGCCGGACGCATTGTGGACGCGGCCGTGTTCCTGCGGCGTCACGACGCGCGCTTCGGCTTCGACTCTCCCCTGCCGCCCCTGCCTGCGGCCGCCCTGCTGCGCCAGCAGGAACGCCCCATAAGCGCCACCGATCCCCTTGTCGTCGCCGTGCACGACCCGTGCCACTTCCGCCTCGACAATCAGGTCAAGCGCTCCATACGCGAGGAACTCGCTGCAAAACCCTGGATAAGACTCGTGGAACTGCCCGACCCCGGCGCCTGCTGCGGCGGCGGAGGCATCTCCAGCCTCAAGAACCCCGACATCGCCGACGAACTCGGCGAGGCCAGAGCAAAAGCCGTCATCGAAAGCGGCGCCGACATCGTCACCGCCCAGTGCCCCGGCTGCGTGCTCCAGCTCAACAACCACCTGAAACGCCTCAAGGCCACGGCCAGAGCCTGCCATACCCTCGAGCTCATCGGGAAGTAGCGGAAAGGGACAGGCCAGAGCCACG
>NZ_CAJJIC010000170.1 GCF_905187505.1 uncultured Mailhella sp. | reverse complement strand
TCGTCCCTCCGCTCTAACGCGCCCAGCGTGAACCCCCCAGTCGCAAACTGCGGCACCAACTTCATGCGCGGCAAAAACACGCTGGACACCGCTCCCTGGCTCTCGCTGTATCCGGGCCTTGCCATTCTCATCACGGTGCTGGGATACAACCTGCTCGGCGAAAGTCTGCGCGACCTCTTGGATCCGAGGCTCAGGGAACGCTGAACCTGACCGGACATCGTTCCGCAAAAGGCGGCCGGGGAGAAATTCCCGGCCGCCTTTCATATTAAGTGCGGCAGATCAGGAGTCCTCCCCCGCTTCCGAAACATACCGCCTCTCCCTGTCGGAAGGACCGCGCTCTTTTGATTGTCCCGGGCAGACCGACGACAGGCCATGAAAAAGGCCCCCGAAGGGGCCTTGAGGCGCTGTTTCATGTCGGAATCAAAAACTCCATGCTCCGGACACCTCACCCGGCAGCGCACGGATTTCCGGTTCCTGTCCGACGGTCCGTTCTGTGAACGTCACCAGCGGTGACCGTGCCCGCCATAATCATGACGTTCCTGCTGATGTCCGTAGATACCTCCGGCCAGAGCTCCCAGCCCTCCACCTATGAGCGCGCCGGTCGTTCCGCTGCCGCCGGTGAGCGTGCTCAGTCCGCCGCCGATGAGCGCCCCTCCGGCGGCTCCGCTGAGCGCCCCCTGCTGCGTGCGGGACATATTGGTGCAGCCCACGGGGCCAAGGGCCAGAGCCCCTGCAAGAAGTACGATAACGGGAAACTTTTTCATCATGACACTCCAAAGTGCTTCCGGCATCACTTGTCGTCCGGAGCCATGAACTCATACCAGAGCACGTCGAAAACGGAACGGCCTGACTCTGCCGGATGCGCCGCATACCAGTCGTCAAGCTTTTTCTGAATCTGCGTCCAGCTTTCATCGCCGAAGGCCTTCAGCCAGGCCGACACAAAAACGGATGCCTCCGTTCCCTGTTTTTCAGCCACAAGATGCTCAATGGCCACGGTGCTGGAAACCCCGTAAAGAAACGCAAGCTTTTCCGACGTGGAAGAGCGTTGCCACTCCTTTCCGGTAAAGTCGGCGGGCGTTGCCGTACCGGCAACGGCGGAGCCTGCAAGTCCACAAAGCATGACCGCGACGCAAACCCACTTAAACCAACGAAGTTTCATAGGCAATCCTCACCGCTCGAGGTCAAAGGACACGACCTCAGATGGGCATCGGCCGTCTGGGATCAGGACGAGGGCCACCGGGACGGGGAGCTCCGGGTCTGGGGGCTCCGGGTCTGAGGGCTCCGGGACGGGGGGCAGGACGCGGCGCTCCGGGCCTGGGAGCCCCGGGGCGCGGCGCAGGTCTCGGTGCGCCCGGTCTCGGTGCACCGGGACGCGGCGCGGGACGAGGAGCTCCGGGTCTGGGAGCTCCGGGTCTGGGAGCTCCGGGACGCGGCGCGGGACGCGGTGCCGGTCTGCCCGGCCGGGGAGCCGGTCGAGGTGCGGGACGGGGAGCACCCGGTCTCGGAGCAGGACGACGATCCGGACCGTGGGGCGGAGCTGCTTCCGCTTCGCGAGGCAGCAGGGTAGCCGTCATGCCGACGGTAAACAGACTCACCAGAGAACAAAGAAAGGTACGTCTATCCATATGCTTTTACCTCTTCCAATAACAACTGGACAGGAACCTATTTGAAGACATAGCGCACTGCCTGCCGTTATGCAAGCGTGCCACGCCAGGCGTTTCATTCAGGATATCCTGACATTCCGCACGGTTAATCACATCATCCTGATTTGTCAATCGGTAACGAAGCGTTGCAGGACCTTTCTTTTTCCTTCTCTCGCCGCAGCCGGCACACGCCGGAAGGAAGGCACGCGTGAAGGAACATATCTTCCGTTCTCTGCGGCGTGACGACGGAGCGCAATCAGGCCGGGTACTGATCCATGCCGCCCTGAAGCCACAGCGTTCCTGCAACATCATCCCCCGTCTGCGGCTCATAGCCCTTCAGCACATGATCGGCCGCATACAGGTACCCGCGCAACGAATCTTCTCCCATGCCCGAGAATATCGTAAGTATGCGCAAAAAGCGCCGTCCCATGAATTCCACCCTTTCCGTGCCGAGCACAGGAACCTGGAAGGCCCACATGCCCACCACCTCCGTGGGAAGCAGCAGCCCCCTTCCGTGAGAGGAAATCACCTTCGGCTGAAAGTCTCCGACCTTCTTTTCAGGATGAGCCGCAAGAAAGGCCTTGAGCGCCGCGTTCCATGCCGCGGACCCCGGCTCCAGAACGACGTCGGTCACCTCCGCCTTCGTCAGGGCAAGCGCCAGTCCCGCCATGTGGAACTCCGCCCGGGTTCCGAACTGAAGCTGCGGCACATGCTGAAAAAATCCCGCAAGAAAGAACGACACGGGCATGCCCATGCCGGACGTGCGCGCAGCCACCACGCCGGATATGCCGTTGGACCAGATGTGCGCCTGTTCGATGACGGAAGGGGCAGGCAGGCCCTCAAAGGCGGGATATCCTCCCACAAAGTCGGCCTTGCCCTTTCCCTGCGTCATGATGATGTGCGAGTGGATGGATATGCCGCCGCTTGCGGGACTGGCCAGCAGAATGACGCTGCTGCCGTCCTTTCTGTGCATGACCGGTCCCTGAGGAGCACTTTTTTCAAACACGCTCTGCAGACTGCCGACATATTCGCGGCTGCCTTCGGGAAAAAATGCCGACCATACATCCCCGAGTCCTTCAAAATGCCTGCCCGGAAAGGCGGAAGAAGGCCCTTCATTGTCCGGGGCGGAATCGCTGGACGTGTTGTTTCTCAGAGGGGGCTGTCTGACCGTCGTGCTGCTGTGTGTGCCCCGACCGCCGAAAAGTTTGCCCAGAACTCCCATATGTTCTCCTTTTGCCTGCATGGCGCACCATGCAATGCTCTCAAAACCGTGACATGACGCCGGTCGTCTTGAGCGGCGTCACGGCCCTCTCCGAACGCTGCCGACGTGCGGCCGCCGGACAGGCTGCCGCCTTCCGCAAGCCGCAGGCCGCTTACGGACATTAATAATCCGTTCCCGGAACATGACAAGATTCCGGCGGATTCGGCGAATCGTGCTCAGGCGGCGACGACGATGCTGCCGATCAGATTTCCGCCCCGAAAAACGTGCATGCTACACGTGCGGGAGCTGATGGGCAAGCCTTCTAGCGGTGATGACGGAGCGCTCTCAGACTGAGCCATACCCCCATGAGGTTGAACAGTCCGAACAGAAGCAGCGTGTAGCGCATGGCATGGAGGAACAAGCCGGAATTCTCATGCGTCACGGCGGTGTCTCCCATAAAAAGGCCTATCATGCAGGCCATGACGATATGACTCATGAGTCCTCCCATGGTGCGCAGACAGCCGAGCAGACCGGATGCCACGGAAAGGTTCTCTCTGGGCACGTTGCCCAGCGTGGCCGTCATGTTGGGAGCCACAAAGAACGCCGCCCCCGTTCCGAGGGCCGCCTGACTGACCACGACCTGCCATACGGAGCTGTTCTGATCGAGCAGCATGAGACTGAGTATGCTCAGACCGCACACCGCCATGCCCGACGTGGAAATGACTCCCGGACGATATCGATCGGCCAGTTTTCCGGCCAGCGGAGAAAAGAAGGTCTGGAACAGACTCTGCATCATGAGAATCATGCCCGCATGAAAGGCATTCATGCCGAGCACCTGCTGAAGATACAGGGAAAAGAACAGGGACAGCCCCTGAAAGGAACCGTAATTGATGAAGGTTGCCGCCATGCCGTCGGGCAGCCCCGGCACTCTGGCAAGAATTTTCAGATCAAACATGGGATCGGAAGAATTCCATTCTCTGCGAACGAAGGC
>NZ_CAJJIC010000169.1 GCF_905187505.1 uncultured Mailhella sp. | reverse complement strand
ACGCGGGTTGCCGGGCTGCCAGCCGGCGGCAGGCCGGCGTGCCGCAAGGGCCGTAAGGCTCGGCGGACGCGTTTCGGGCTGCAACCTCAGTGCAGGCGTGTGCGGCTGCACCCGCCTGCCGTGGCCGACCGATGTTCCCGCGTTGCGGTCACATCGGTGTAGTTGGAAGGATTTCCAGATTTTTACGGGGGAGCGCTTGCCCGAAGCTCTGGGAATCCTTCGCTGACAAAGGACAGTCGTCTTTTAACGATTTGGGAAACCTTCGCTGGCAGCGGACGGCGAGCGTTCAGCGTCCGGGCAGGCCTCGCTTGCAGAGGAATAACCGTCTCTCAACGCTCTGGTAAGCGTTCGTTTGCCAGAACGGCCGTTTTTCAGCGCTCGGGCAGGATGTTGCTTGCAGCGGACAGCCTTCTCTTGAAGCTCTGGGGCCCGCGACCAGCCTTCAGGCGGTCGCGCCGACGGGCATAAGCAGGCGGGATTCACTCCCACCGTTAAACGTAATGCCCGTCGTGCAAGCCCCGTGTCCGTACAGCGTGTCCAGAGCAGATGGGCGTGAGCGGTACCCAGGCGTCGCGGAAATGTCGCCCGGCCGACGACCGCAAGTAGCCGGAATTCACTTCCGGCGTTAAACGCAGCGGGCGTCGTGCAAGTGGAGAGGCCGTACAGTGTGTCCAGAACAGACGGGCTATTGTGGTTACTCGGGAGAAGAAAAATGTCGTTGGGAGCGTCGGTTAAAAAACTAGGGCAAAATCATCGGCTGACGATTCTGCCCTCACAAAAATGCCGGAGCATTTTTCTGCTATGGCCCAGACATAGGTTTTTTCACTGGAGATGTCAATGTCCGAGCTTGCTTTCCGGGGTTTTGTCGATATTCGCATGACGTGTTTTTTGCAGGGCGTGAGCGAGAGCGCGGGCGCGAAGGCAGCGGACGGGCGGCTTTTTCGGCGCGTCCATGGAGCGCAGCCCGGGAAAGAAGCAGTACATGACGTCACGCAGAAAGGAGAATTTTCCGGGAATGATCTGGTTGTTGACGTACCAGGCGCGGTGCCTGATCATTCGTGAAGCAAGGTCGTGCAGGGCTGCAAGGGTTCTTTCGGAGAGCTTCCGTCCTTTGAACATGTGGGAATGAGCGTAGAGCAGAATGGTTATCTGCCGTATGGACTCGTTTTCGATGTGATGTTTCCGGCTTCGGGGAATGCCTCCCTGACTCAGCGCCCGGGCTGTTTCATTAGGCAGCTTCCCGCGTCCGTTTTTCTCGTTCATGTTATGGATGAGACAGTTGCTGTGCGCGCAGGCGTTCCGCAGTTGGCGGATATTGATGAGCACATGAAAATCGCTTTGCAGATCCATGTCGTTAAGTCGCGTTGCACAGTACTTGTAAAAAGCAACGAACATGCCGAAGGAAAGGACTTCAAGAAGCACCCATACCGGCATATTGTCGAGATATTTTTGAATGATGCCTCCGCAGTAGGGGTTGCTGATGTTGCGGCTGATGTCGGTGATGGCTTTGGGCTGCTGCATGAGGAATTCCGTGACAATGTCATAGGGGTCGACCTGATGCGCCGTGAGCTTGTCGAGCAGCTTTACCTTGGAGAAGTGTTCGACATCGAGAATGAGATGGAGAAACGTATAGCGCATTCTCATGTCGATGACGGCAAGATCGCGCAGCATGGCAAAGTCAAGTCCGACATAGGTTCCTGCAAGAGGGCCGCCTTGTCTTTTGGGAAAATTTTTGCGGTAGGAACGTATTTTGAAATAGTTGTTGTGATGCTCAAGATACGATTGCGCTTCCTTTTCACTGCACAGCTGGAACGTAACGCCTTTCTTTTTCAGATGTTCTATTTGCTGAGTGCTGGTCAGCATGGGAAGCCTGGCGGCCGCTGTTGAACTCATGAGAAGACTTCTCCGAAGGAATGATTTGCCAGAGAATCTAAAATGGGGGATACGTTGGGTCAAGTACCTTTTTCCTCTGTGCCGCAATCGTTTTGCGTGTCACGCTCCGAAAAAAAGGAGTGACTGCATGCGAATAGAACATCATCCGCTGGCCGTGGCCCAGCTCAAGAGGCACGAGGGACTGAGCCTTGTTCCCTACCGCTGCCCGGCCGGCTTTCTGACCATAGGCTACGGACACAACATCGACGCCAATCCCGTGCCCAACCTCGGCCCCGATGACAAAATAAGCGAACTTGAGGCCGGAAAGCTCCTTGAACTCGATATGCGCTCCTGCGGCATCGCCCTCGACAGATCCCTGCCCGGCTGGCGCGGCCTCTCTGAACCCAGACAGGCCGTGCTTCTCAACATGGCCCTAAACCTCGGCGTCCGCGGTCTGCTCGGCTTCAAAAAGGCCCTCGCCGCCCTGCGTGAAGGCAACTTCGACACCGCTTCCCGCGAAATGCTCGACTCCAAATGGCGCCGCGACGTGAAAGATCGCGCCCTCGAACTCGCCGAACAGATGCGCTCCGGCCTCTGGCAATATCCTGAAAGGCAGGAAGATGGGTGCCGTGCGTCTTCTCAGCGCTCTGGGGCCACGGGCGACGTCAGGAGCCCGGCCGACGTCCGCAAGTAGCCGGAATTCACTTCCGGCGTTAAGCGCATGACCATATTTAAGGATTCAAGGGGATGTTGTGGAAGATACCGTCATTGACTTCGTGCTTTCCACGCTTCAGGAACTGGCCGCGCAGTATCCCGATGCGGCATGGATTTCCGTGGTGCTCGGCGTGCTTTTTTCGGTGTGCGGCGTGGCGGCCGTGGTGACCATCTGGCTGCCCGCGCCTTCGCAGACCTCGGGATGGTATGCCTCGCTTTATCGCTGGCTGCACGCCCTTGCCGGACACGTCGCCCAGAACCGCGGAGCGCAGGCCGACGGAGCCTCGCCAGAAGTGAAAGAGGCCGTGCGCGCCGTGACGGGAAAGTGATGTGGAGACGTGGACGGCCCTTCTTGTCGCCCTGCTTCAGGCGGGACTGCGGCTTTTGGAAAAAATGGACGCGGCGCGCGCTGCCGATGTGCGCCGCCGCATTGCTGCTGACGGCGCAGGGGTGCTCCTCTCCCAGCTCAACCCCGGCTCTTCCGACGCTGCCCGTGCTCTCGAGCCTGCAAAGACTGGAACTGAACGGCACGCCGGGAGTGTGGATGAACAGCGATGACGCCGGACGCCTCTCCCTGTGGATATTCAACGCGACAGGAGAGGGCGGCTCATGGACCAGATAGGAAGAAACTCCGCTGAACACGCGGCGGAATACATAGGCGTGGTGCGCGGCTCCTGGCCCCTCATCGCTCTGGCCGCGGCCGTGGCCGTGACCTCCGCCCTCTGCCAGATGCGCCGCGGCTTCAAACAGCGCACCGTCGCCCAGAAAACCGCTACCGTGCTCGTCAATGCCTGCCTCACCACATCCCTCGCCCTGGGCTGCGCCTTCCTCCTCCCCCTCATCATGCCCGACGCTACCGTGCAGGCTCAGATGGGCGTCGTCTGCCTTACCGCTTCCCTCGGCGCAGAATCCCTCAAGCTCTGGATCATAAAAAAACTCGGCCTCTCCGTCGTCGACCTCATGAACCCCGACGATATCAACGAGATACGAAAAACCATGGACCCCGAAACCAGAAAAAAACACGCCGCCCAGTGCCCCTTCCGCCTCGATGAATGCGCCACAAGAGAAGAAACGCAGGAAAGGCAGCAAAGGCAGCAAAGGCAGCGGGGGGAATAATTCCCCCCGCGCCCCCTTGGTTCGCCTTGCGGCTTCGCCGCGCGGCGGGCGTCGTGCGGATGCCGGATGTCGGGCTTTGAAAAGGCGGCAGGGCAGGGGGGAGTGACGCAAAGGCCGGAAGGCTCGGCGGACGCTGTTCGGGCTGCAATCTC
>NZ_CAJJIC010000168.1 GCF_905187505.1 uncultured Mailhella sp. | reverse complement strand
CTTCCCGGCCCATGCGCCTGCAAAAGTCCCCTCAGGCGGCTTTCCTCCCTGCGGGGACGCTATGTTCATATCGACGGCGCGCCGGTGCTGCGCCTCATCCGCAAAGGAGGTTTTCATGCAAGAACTGCTGCGTCTTCTGTGCTCTGAACTGGCGGAAGGCAGAACCGCCGCCATGGCCACGGTGGTCTTTCAGGAAGGCTCCGCGCCGCGCGGCGCGGGCTCCCGTCTTCTGGCCGGTCCCTCCGGCCTGCTCGGCGGAACCACGGGAGGCGGTCTGGCCGAGGCCAGAGTCATAGAAGCCTGCCGCAAGGCCTGTGAAACCCAGGAAGCGGACGTGCTCGACATCGCCATGGACGGCACGCTGGCCGCACGCTCGGAAATGATCTGCGGCGGTCAGGTGCGCGTGCTCATCGAGCCCTTTGCGCCGAACCGGGAAGACCTCGTGCGCACGGCCTCTCTGGCTCTGACGGCCGCAGAGGGAGCAGGCTGCCGCATCGTGCGTCCCTATCCTTCATCCCGCACGGCATGGACGCTCCTTTACGACGACGGTTCGGCGGATGGAGCTCCTCTGCCCGAGGAGGTGAAGGCCTCTCTTCTCGCCGCGCCTCTTGATGAAGCCGCGCTCGTGCCCTGCCATGAGACGACGTATTTCTGCGAGCGCTGCCAGCCCCCGGAACGCATGATCATCGTGGGCGGCGGCCATGTGTCTCGCCCCACGGCCGCCATTGCCGGACTCACCGGATTCGCCGTGCACGTGCTCGACGACAGGCCCGAATACGCCAACAGAGGACGCTTCCCCAACGCCGAGGTGCACGTCACGCCGGAATACGCCGACTGCTTCGGGCCTCTCCGCATCACGCCCCGCGACTACATCGTCATCGTCACGCGCGGGCATCTCTTCGACGGCGTGGCCGCGGCGCAGGCGCTCAGAACGCCGGCTCACTACATAGGCATGATAGGCAGCACGCGCAAACGTCGACAGATTTATGCAAAGCTTCTGGAATCCGGCTTCACCGAACAGGATCTCGCCCGCATCCATGCTCCCATAGGTCTCGATATCGGCGCGGAAACGCCGGAAGAAATCGCCGTGAGCATTCTTGCCGAATGCATTGCCGTGCGTCGTCACGCCCCCGCGCCCGTGACATGGCGGAAGAAGTGACGCTCGCCCCCTCCCACCTCGGCGCATGATTTCCGACGCCCCGGGGCAGGGGCCCGCCCCTGCCCCGGGAAAACAATGCCGCGGCCGTCGCTCTTACGATCCCGTTCCACCGCCTCAGCGTTCACGTTCCGGCGGAGGCCCCATTTCTGAATTCCTTTTGTTCTTCAACCGTTACTTGAAGGAATTATGCCTGCATACGCTCTCATTCTGGCCGCCGGATTCTCCTCACGCATGACGCCCCGCTTCAAGCCGCTGCTTCCTCTGCCCCTGCCCGACGGGGAAAAGACCGCCCTTGCCGCCCTGTGCGAGCTCTACGCGTCGGAAGATGTTCTTCCCCTGGTGGTCGGCGGAAACCGGGCCGACGAAACAGGACGCGAAGCCGAAAGGCTCAATGCCGCCTTCGCCATCAACGCTCACCCGGAGCGCGGCATGTTCTCCAGCATACGCGCGGGCATGGCCGCCCTGCCCGGGGATGCCGGTCCCCTCTTCGTGCATCCTGTGGACATTCCTCTCGTGCGACGCATGACCGTACGCTCTCTTCTGGATGCCGCTCAGTTCTGCGGGGACAGACCGCTCATTCCCACGTTCCGGGGGAAGGCCGGACACCCTCCGCTCTTTCCCGCCTCCGTTCGGAAGGCCGTGCTGACCGCAGGCGACGACGCCTGTCTGCGGAACATCGTGGAGAGGCTCTCGCCCGTCATGGTTCCGGTGGCGGATTCCTTCATTCTGCGCGACATGGACACTCCCGCCGAATACGAGGCGCTGAGAAGACTCGCCCCGCGGCAGTCTCTCCTGTCGACGGAAGAGGCACGGGAGCTTCTTGCCGTGCGGCATGCTCAGGAACGCGGTGTGACGCACTCTCTTGCCGTAGGCCGCGTGGCCGCCCGCTTTGCCGCGGCGCTCAATGAGGCCAGAGCCGCTTCTGGGGAAAGAACGCTCGATGAGGAACTCGCCGAAGCCGGAGGCATCATTCACGACGTGTGCAAGGGAGAACCGCACCATGAGGCTGCTGCAGGCCGCCTGCTTCGCGGATGGGGCATGGACGCCATGGCAAGACTGGTGGAAGATCACCGCGACATGACCGTGCCCGACGACGTGCCTCTTTCCGAACGGGAACTGGTCTTTCTTGCCGACAAGTTCGTGCGCGGAAGAGAAGCCGTGCCGCTTGAGGAACGCTTCCGCAGCAAGATGGCCTGCTATCCCGATGATCCCGAGGCCGTGGCCGCCATTGCCGGACGCATGGAGCGGGCAAAGGCCATGGAAGCACGTCTGGCAAGAGAGTGCGGAAAGTCCCCCGAGGAGCTGGCCGGAGAAGCGCTTGCCCCCCGCTGATGTCCTGCGCGAAAACGGCTTCCGGCTTCTTGCCCGGCCTCTCCGCACGAGGCGAAGCATCGAGGAGGAAGCTCCGGCACTTTTGCGCCGTGCCTTTTTCTGATTCCCGGTTGAAGCAGCAAGACCGGGCGACGTGCTTTCCCTGCGCGCCTTTCCCTCCATCGTTTCGACGCCTGACGCAGCCGACTCCGGAATCGCGCTTGCGTCCCTTCAGTCCGTAACGTTGCGCCTCCCGCCGACGACGAAAAAAAGCCCTGCCGCGGCATTCCGCAGACAGGGCTTTTTGCATCGTGAAAAACAGGCTATACGCGGCCGAGCACAAAATACGTGCCCGCAAAAAGCAGTACCAGCGCAAGGAAGGCGAACGAACGCTTCTGCATGGGCACGGATGCACGCCCCATGGCGTACCAGAAAAGCGCGGCGAGAGGCAGACAGAACATTCCCGCCGTCAGGGCATGGGAGGCATATTCCTGCGCAAAGGGCAGCAGCTCCAGCGCGTGCCCGGCATCGACCACGGGAGTGAGCCAGAACATGGCCGCGGCGGAAACCGTGAGCAGAAGCGCCGAACAGAAGGCCTGGCGGGCGCGCATGGACAAGGTGAACGTGTAGAAATCCCGGCCGAAGTCGTCACGGTTGCGGCTGAGGATGTGCCAGCACAGAGCAAGGGCATAGGCGCCCGTCAGTCCGAGAAAAAGGGAAAAGGCCGCAAAGAAGATGAACCCGAGGCTGTGCATGCCCGCCATGAGCACGATGAAGGACTGCACGGCCTTCTCCTCGTCGCCGGCACCTGCGGAAAGCGCACCGAGGCAGAAGCCCCAGACCAGCACGCAGAGAAGGCACGCGGCAAGCGTGCCCGCAAGGCCGGACAGGACGCCGAAGACCATCCGGCCCGTCTTCTTCACGAAAAGCACCGCCACGGAGCACAGCGCCGCCACGGCAAAAGCAATGACGAGGCACTCCCACAAAAAGGCCCAGGGCCCCGTCATGAGACGGTTGATCCAGCCTCCGGCCAGAAGGTCGGCGGCGAGAGCCAGCGCGACAAGCACCTGAAGAACCGCCGTGAACGCCTCCGTCTGCCCGGCGCTCTTGTCGTACAGTGAACGGCGTCGTGCCGTGGCCAGTCTGTGATCCCACACGGAAACAAAAGGAAGCACTGCGCCGGAAAGACCGGCGATGAGAAGCACGGCAAGGGCCGCGCAGACATAGAAAGTCATGAATACTCCTGTCGCCCTTCCGACGCGTCGGCGGCGGCCCTGTTCCTACTACTTGTGTACTTACGGCAAGTTTTCTACTATGCGGGCAGCCCGGGCATGAAAAATCGGTACGAAAAGTACCGCGGCCCGTCAAGAGGGAATATGCGGAAACCGCGTCTCGGAACCATACTTCTGCTGCTGTGGGGAATATTTCTCACACTGGCGGTCTACGGCTATCTCGCATGGCTTCAGCCCTCGCGTCTGGCCTCCACCGTGTCTCAGCTTCTGGAATCGAAACTTTCCGTGCAGTGCCGCATAGGCGAAGTGTCCCTTTCCGTTTTTCCCGTCCCCACCATTCACGCCTCGGATCTCGCCCTGCTGCGCGGCAGCGTGGACGATCTGGAACTGCACGTGCGCAAGGCCCGGATACAGATAGGC
>NZ_CAJJIC010000167.1 GCF_905187505.1 uncultured Mailhella sp. | reverse complement strand
AGACAGCGCTCTCTTCAACCAGTACAGCGTCATCACCACGAATCCCAAGCTCTGCCCCAACGTCAAAAAGGATCTTGCCGTGAAGTTCGAGGACTGGTGGGTGAACCCCAAGACCCAGAAGCTCATTGAAGACTACAAGCTGGAAGGCAAGCAGCTCTTCTTCCCCAACGCCGGCAAGTAAGCCGCGGCGCGGGCCGGTCTTCCGGCCCGCGTTCCCTTTTTTTCTCCGCAGGTCATCATGGGATATTTCAGCGACGGCATGCAGAAGGCCATAAACCTTCTGCTGCACATGGACGACGCCACCTTTTCCGCCATAGAGGCCACGCTCACCTCCACAAGCTGCGCCCTCATCATCGCCACCGTTCTGGGGCTGCCGATGGGATTTCTGCTCGGCTACACCAGCTTTCCGGGCAAGAAGCTTCTGCGCCTTGTTTCCGACACTCTTCTGGCCTTTCCCACGGTGCTCATAGGCCTCGTCGTCTATGTGTTCATCACCTACCGCGGACCGCTCGGACAGTTCGGTCTGCTCTTCACCGTACCCGGCATGGTCATAGGCCAGAGCATTCTGGCCCTGCCCATCGTCGTTTCCTGGACGGCTCAGGCCGTGGAAAGCCTGGACCGCCGATGCCGGGAAACTCTGCTCACGCTGGGGGCCTCTCCCGCACAGGTCGCCCTGCACACCATCCGCGAGATACGCTATGATCTCGGCATGGTATGCGTCACGGCCTTCGGCCGCGTGGTCACGGAAGTGGGCGTGGCCATGATGCTCGGCGGCAACATACGCTATTCCACCAGAACCATGACCACGGCCATTTCGCTGGAAACAAGCAAGGGCGAGTTCGCCCAGGGCATAGCGCTGGGACTGGTGCTTCTCTTCATCGCCTTTCTGGTGAACTTTCTTCTGACCTGGCTCAGACACAAGGGGCGCGCATGAACACTCTTTTTGAAGCGCACGATCTTCGCAAGTGCTACGGCAGCATCACCGCGCTTCACCTCCCCTCCTTTTCCATGGAAAAGGGAGAAACCGTGGCGCTCACCGGCAGAAACGGCAGCGGCAAGTCCACGCTGCTGCGTCTTCTCGCCTTTCTGGAGACTCCCACTTCGGGCACGCTGCGCTACTTCGGCAATGAAAGTGATCCCAGAAAGGAAATCACGCTGCTGCTTCAGGAGCCCTACCTCATGAAGGCTTCCGTGTTCTGGAACGTGACTCTCGGACTGCGTCTGCGCGGGTTCGGAACGAAGGAACAGCGCAAGGGCTACCGGGAAAGCATGCTGGCCGTGGGTTTTTCCGATCCGGACAGCATGGCAGCACGCGGCCCCGGAGAACTTTCCGGCGGAGAGAGGCAGCGCATCGCCCTCGCATCCAGACTTATTCTCTCCCCATCCGTACTTTTGCTCGATGAACCGACATCCAATGTTGACGCGGCAAGCGAAAAGGCCATACTCAATGTTGTGCGCTCTCTTCGCGAAAAGGGCGTAAGCGTGGTATGCGCCACGCACGACAGGGACATTCCCGCGGCTCTGCAGGCCCGGGAAATACGTATCGTCAACAAAAAGTCCTAGAAGACCAGGTCACCCCAAAACCAACCGTTTTTTCCGCAAGGATGGAGAATAGCATGCGTATCGTTGCCGTATCCACGAGTGCCCGCAAGGGGGAAAAGAAAGTCAATCAGCCGCAGGTGACGCTTGTGGCCAATCACGGCGTCGAAGGAGACGTCCATGCCGACGGCACCCACCGTCAGCTCAGCCTGCTGGCCATGGAAGACATCGAATACATGCGTTCCATGGGAGCCGACGTCCATCCCGGCGACTTTGCCGAAAACATCACCACCGAAGGCGTGGAACTCTACACCTGTCCCGTAGGCACCCGCTTCGTCATCGGCGACGACATCGAGCTTGTGCTCACGCAGATCGGCAAGGAATGTCACATGGGCTGCGCCATACGTCAGCAGGTCGGCGACTGCATCATGCCTCGCCGCGGCGTGTTCTGCCGCATTCTCAAGGGCGGCGTGGTGAAGCCCGGCGACAGCTTCCGCATCACCTTCCGGCCGCAGGTTCTTCCCCAGGCGTAACTTCCGAGGCTCCCATGTCTGAATTCTCTCATATCGATGCCTCGGGCAACGCCCGCATGGTGGACGTGAGCGCCAAGGCGGAAACGAAGCGCACGGCCATAGCCCGCGCCGTGGTGGAGCTGAATCCCCGCACGCTGGAGCTGCTCAAGGCGAAGGCCCTGCCCAAGGGCGACGTGCTCACCGTGGCGCAGGTGGCCGGCATTCTGGCGGCCAAGAAGACCGCAGAACTCATCCCCATGTGCCATCCCCTGCCGCTCACCCATGTCGACGTGCGCTTCAAGGTGGTGGACGAACCGCCTTCGGTCATCCTTGAAACTTCGGCCAGCACCGCCGGACGCACCGGCGTGGAAATGGAGGCCATCGTCGCCGCGCAGGTGGCGGCGGCCACCATCTACGACATGGTCAAGGCCGTGCAGAAGGACGTGGTCATCCGTGACGTGCGCCTCATTCTCAAGTCCGGCGGCAAGAGCGGCCTGTTCAAGACCGACGAGCCCATGCTCTTTGAGGTGGATGCCGCGCCGCTGCCCGAGCCCCGTCCCGCGCCGGAAGCATGGCGCGGCGAAGGTCTCGCCGTGGCCTGCATCACCCTTTCCGACAAGGGCTACGCCGGAGAGCGCGTCGACGAAAGCGGCCCCCTCCTGCTCGACATGCTGAAGGAACTCGCCCCGGCGAAACGTCAGCTCTTCCTGCTGCCCGACGATCCGCGCGCCTTGCGAAAGCTCGTGAAGGACCTTGCCGCCTCCGGCTGGGGACTCATCGTGACCACGGGCGGCACCGGTCTTTCCCCGCGCGACTTCACGCCCGAGGCGCTCATTCCCGTGCTGGACCGCCGTCTGCCCGGCTTCGAGCAGGTCATGTTCTCCGAGGGACTGACCCACACGCCTCGCGCCGTGCTCTCCCGCTGCCTTGCCGGAACGCTCGGCCGCACCATGCTCATCGCCCTGCCCGGCAGTCGCCTTGCCGCGCAGGAAAATCTTGCCGCGCTTCTGCCCGTGCTGCCTCATGCGCTGGAAAAACTGAACGGCGACATGAGCGACTGCGGAAGGAGCTGAAACATGGCGGAACCCAACGAAGCCCTTCCCTCGCCGCTCACCGACTCCCACGGCAGAACGGTGCGCTATCTGCGCATTTCGGTGACGGACCGCTGCAATCTCTGCTGCCGCTACTGCCGGGACGACAGCGTTCCCTTCATCCCGCATGAAAACATCCTGCGATTCGAGGAAATAGAAAGGATCATCGAGGCCGCCATAGAGCTCGGCGTGCACAAGCTGCGCTTTACCGGCGGCGAGCCCTTCGCCAGAAAGGGCTTTCTCGACTTTCTCATAAAGATACACCGGCGCTTTCCGCAGGTGGCCCTCAAGCTTACCTCCAACGGCACCCTTCTTGCTCCCGCGCTGGAAACGCTCCGCGACATAGGCGTTTCGGTCAACCTGTCCCTCGACTCGCTGGACCGGCAGAAGTACGCCGCCATCACCGGAAAGGACGTCCTGCCCACCGTGCTCGACAACATGCACCGCATGCTCGATCTCGGCATTCCCCTCAAGATCAACGCCGTGGCCATGCGCGGCGTCAACGACAACGAGCTGCCCGCTCTGGCCTCCATGGCCATGGACTGGCCCGTGGACGTGCGCTTCATCGAGTTCATGCCCATGGGAGATTCCACCATCTGGTCGAACAACCTGTTCTGGCCCGCGGCCGACATTCTGGAGTCCGCGCGCAGGCACTGGAGTCTCGATCCCGTGTCCCTGCGCCGAAAGGACGGACAGGAAAACGAAGGTCAGGCCGCCGAGGAACGAGGTCCGGCCAAGCTGTGGAAGCTGAAGGATGAAAACGGCCGTGTTTCCAGAGGAAGCTTCGGTCTCATCACCTCAGTGACGCAGAGCTTCTGCCGCTCCTGCAACAGGCTCCGCCTCACCGCGGAAGGCAACCTGCGCACCTGTCTCTTCGACGACAGGGAATACCCCATACGCGACGTCATGCGCGAAAAGGGCATGGAAGAGGTGAAGCGCATCATGATCGACGCGGTATCCCGCAAGCCCGTAGGCGCAGAAATACTCGCTGCGAGCC
>NZ_CAJJIC010000166.1 GCF_905187505.1 uncultured Mailhella sp. | reverse complement strand
AGGCGAAACAGGGGGGCGCGGGGGGAATTATTTCCCCCGCCGGGGTCCGGGGCGGAGCCCCGCTGCCTTTCCTGCCTTTCCTGTCTTTCCTGTCTTTCCTGCCTTTCCGGGGTCCGGGGCGGCGTCCTGTTCTCTCTCTCCCCCCCCGCGTTGCCTTTCCTGGCATTCTCTTTTCTCCCCTCTCCGTCCGACACGAAAAAGCCCTCCCTGCGGCATGGCAGGGAGGGCTTTATTTCAGGCGTCAGGACTCAGGGAGTCCGGCGGGACGCGCAGGGCGCGGCTTAGACGCGCTTGCGGCCTCCGCCCATGCGGTAGCGTTCGGTGCAGGAGAGCACGGCCTTGCGCAGGCGCAGGGCGTGGGGGGTGACTTCGAGCACTTCGTCTTCGCGCATGAAGTTGAGGCACTGTTCGAGGGACATGGGGCGCACGGGGGTAAGGATGATGTTTTCATCGTGACCGGCGGCGCGCAGGTTGGTGAGCTTCTTTTCCTTGGTGACGTTGACGTCGATGTCGTTGTCGCGGCTGTGTTCGCCCACGACCATGCCTTCATAGACCGGGTCGCCGGGCACGACGAACAGGCGGCCGCGGGGCTCGAGGTTGAACAGGGCGTAGGCCACGGCGTTGCCGGGACGGTCGGCGATGAGGGAACCGGTCATGCGGGTGAGGAAGTCACCACGATAGGGTTCGTAGCCGCTGAAGTCGGAGTTCAGGATGCCGGTACCCTTGGTATCGGTGAGGAACTCGTCACGGTAGCCGATGAGACCGCGGGCGGGCACGGAGAAGGTCAGGCGCACGCGGCCGGTGCCGTTGTTGATGCAGTTGGTCATGCGGCCCTTGCGGAAGTTGAGCTTTTCGGTGACCACGCCCATGTAGATTTCGTCGCAGTCGATGGAGACTTCTTCAATGGGCTCGTACTTCTGGCCGTCGATTTCCTTGAATATGACCTCGGGGCGACCGACGGTGAGTTCAAAGCCTTCACGACGCATGGTTTCCACGATGATGGCCATCTGGAATTCGCCGCGGCCCTTCACGAGGAAGGCGTCTCTGTCTTCGGTGTCCTCCACGCGGATGGACACGTTGCGCAGGGCTTCGCGGTCGAGGCGTTCACGGATCTTGCGGGCCTGCACGAGCTTGCCGTCGCGACCGGCGAGGGGCGAGGTATTGATGCCGAAGCGCATGGACACGGTGGGATCATCCACCTTGATGCGGGGCAGCGGAGAGGGGTCGGCGGCGGTGCAGATGGTGTCGCCGATGGTCACGTCCTCGATGCCGGCCATGACCACGATGTCGCCGGCGTCCACTTCGTCGACGTCGACCATGCTCTTGCCCTTGTACACCTGGAAGCGCGTGGCGCGCAGCGGACGGGGGGTTCCGTCTTCGCCGATGCACACGAGGGCGTCCTTGGTGTGGGCGTGGCCGTTGCGGATGCGGCCCACGGCCAGACGACCGAGATAGTCGGAATAATCAAGGTCGGCCACCAGCATGTGGAAGGGCATTTCAGGGTCGTAGGACGGCGCGGGAATGTACTTCAAAATGGCGTCGAAGAGCGGGGACAGGTCCTTGCGCTCGTCGTTCAGGTTGTTCATGGCGACGGCGTCGCGGCCGATGGCGTAGAGCACCGGGAACTCGAGCTGGCTTTCGCTGGCGTCAAGATCGATGAACAAGTCGTACACTTCGTTGAGCACTTCCTCGGGACGGGCGTCCTTGCGGTCGATCTTGTTGAGCACCACGATGACCGGCAGAGAAAGTCCGAGGGCCTTGCGCAGCACGAAACGGGTCTGCGGGAGCGGACCTTCCGCGGCGTCCACGAGCAGAATCACGCCGTCGACCATGGAAAGGGCGCGTTCCACTTCGCCGCCGAAGTCGGCATGGCCGGGAGTGTCCAGAATGTTGATGCGCACGCCCTTCCAGCCCACGGCGCAGTTCTTGGCGGAAATGGTGATGCCGCGTTCACGTTCCAGTTCCATGCTGTCCATGAGGCGGTCGTCCACCACCTGATCGGCGCGGAACATGCCGCTCTGCTTGAAAAGGCCGTCCACCAGCGTCGTCTTGCCGTGGTCGACGTGCGCAATGATGGCAATGTTACGGAGAGATTCGTTACGGGCGAGAGAGCTCACGTTCGCTTTCCTTTGTTAAAACTTGTTCTTCTGAAATGTCACAGCCGCCGGATGCCGCCTGCGCCGGACGGCCCTGCAAGACCTTCCGACAGCCTGCCTGTGCGGGAACCGGAAGTCCCGAAGCCGCCCCCGGGATTGCCGGAGCGGACGGCCCTGCGGCCCCATGGCTGCATGATTGCTCTTTGAAACAGCGGAGTATAAATAAAGAATCCCGACTTTGCAAGCGTCCCTCTCCCCTCCTTCCCCGGAGAAAGGCGGTCCGACGCGCGTCCCTCAAGCCGCGCGCCCGCCCCGGGGAACGCGTCTTTTCCGGGGGCTTTCCCTCCCAGATCTGCGGACGGCAGAACACGGACGAAGGCAGGCAACGCGGGCTTCCGCCCCGGACGCCATGACGCCGGGCACGCCCGGGCGCTCCGCCGCGGGCCCGGCACAGCCATGAATCCGCGGCCCCGAAGCAAAAATCCGGCATCCGCCGCAGAAAAAAAATCACGCGACTCTTTACGACGGCAACGCTTGGGCATAGGCTCGAGGCACTGCGATGAACGCTGCGCGGCAAAGCCGTGCTTTCCGAGCTGACGGCGACCGCGACGACGGCTTCTTCCCTTCATGCCGCAGTCACGCCGTGCCGTTCCGCGCACGATGCCACCGCCGCAGCCCCCGCCGGGGAAGATTCTCCCCCTCACCTTTTCCGGAACCTTTTTCCGTTCCGATTTCAGGGAGCCGTCATGCACCTTTCCGGCCGCCGTCCGCTCATGGCTCTCATCTACCTGCTGTCGTTCGTGTCCGCCATCGGCAATCCCGTGGTTCTGCCGAGCCTGCCCTTCATCATGCAGGACTTCCAGCTCGCGCCCCTTGAGATGGGCATGATCATTTCCGTGTACGCCCTGCCCGGCGTCTTCGTCATCCCGCTTTACGGCATGCTCAGCGACAGGCTCGGCCGCCGTCCGCTGCTTTTCGCCGCCCTCTTTCTGTGCGGCGCAGGTTCGCTTCTCTGCTGGGCCGCGCCCAGCTTCTTCTGGCTGCTCGTCGGCCGTGCGCTTCAGGGACTGTCCATCACCCCGCTCGAAGCCATGAGCAACACGCTCGTCAGCGACATCACCCAGGGCCGGGAACGTCTGAAACTCGTCACCCGCGTGGCGGCGGTTCAGTATTTCAGCATTGCGCTCACGCCCGTCATCGTCACATGGCTGCTCAATCTCGGCTCCTGGCGGTACGGCTTTCTCTTCGCCGTGGCGCTCGGCTTCGGCTCGCTTCTGCTCTGCCTGCCCGTCGAAATTCCCTACCGGCCCTCGAAAAGCGTCGGCCTCCGACTGTACGGACGCCATCTGCGGGAACTGCTCTCCTCCTCCCGCGTGCTTTCGCTCTTTTCCGTACGGCTCGGGTCCTCCCTGCTCATCTTCGGGGCCGTATATCCCCACCTGCCTCTCTTCGTCGACGAGGGGCTGCATCTTTCCCCGGAAAACACGGCCATGCTCTTTTCCCTCTACGCCGCGGGAATGTTCACGGGCGCGCTGCTCACCCAGTGGTGCACCGCCCGTCTCGCCCCCCGCAGCATAGGTTTTCTCGGCGGCGCGCAGCTTGCCGTGTCCATGCTGCTCCTGCTCACGGCCACCGACCTGCGGCAGGCCGCTCCCGCACTCCTTCTCGTGGGCACGGGCTCGGGCATGCTCAATTCCTGCTGCGCCGGACACGTCTCCCTCACCGCCACGCCGGACACGCGCGGCTCCATCATGTCCGCCTATTCCACCATGTTCCGTCTCGGGCAGGCCGTGGCTCCGCTTCTCTTCGGGCTGTGCTACCAGGCCGGAAGCTTCAACGGTCTGTTCGGTTCCGGCCTCGCCCTTGCCGTCGCCCTCACCGTTGCCGCCGTGCTCTCCTTTGCCTACGCCGACAGAATGGAACACTCCGGGAATCTGCCGCCCCACGAGTGACGCAAGGGAATTTCCGCCCGCCGAGCACCGCCACCGCCAGTCAGCTCCAGACACGCTGTACGGGCGCGGGACTTGCACGGTGGTCATTTCATTTAACGGCGGAAGTGAATTCCGCCTAT
>NZ_CAJJIC010000165.1 GCF_905187505.1 uncultured Mailhella sp. | reverse complement strand
TCAGAAGCCCGGCTGGGGGGGGGAGGAGACTGGAGCCTTTCGACTCCAGAGCAAATTTTGCCGGCAGGCCATGGCGTGCATGCCGGCAATGCGGAGGAGAGCTTCCCGAAATCACCTGTCTTTTTCGGAAAGCATGGCGAACATGCAGAGGGAAGGGGCTTCGCCCCATGCTCCTGCCGCTGGGCAGAGAAATCTTGCCGGAACACCCAGACACGTGCCCCGGCGCAAACGCCGCCTCGGAGTCTGCGACGTTCGTATGGAGACGCGAAGAAGCCGGAACTTCTTCACGCTGTTATGGCAACAGGCTTCGGCGCTTCCTCGGGCCGTCCCCCGCAGTGGGGAACGGCCCTCGCCGCACCAGGAGACTGAGGTCCAAGCCTCAGCACGGAACGCGACCCGGTCGCGCTCCAACATGACGCAGAACGAATCGCCCTGCGGAAATTTTGCCGTCTGACGCCTCCGGCACAAGCCGGGTCAAGCCATCGTCAGACGGCCGGGGGGGGAGGTCAAAAACTTGTCCTTCATCGGTCGTTGCGAACTCTGTGCATTTGTCAAGGAACAGTGTCTGTCAGAAGGCCTGTCGTCATGGTTCAGCAGCCGCCCCTGACAGCAAAGGACATCCTGCGAATCTTCCGCTCTTCATCGTCCTTTGTTGAAAACAGAAATAATGAAAATGAATTTCAATGTCAATTATTTTTTATCCTTTTTCAGAGCTCTTTTTGAAAAATATTTTCAAAATATATACAATATATTGTTTTTATTGATAAAGTATTTTTCTGCGCAAAAACGAAATTTCTCAGCCGAAAAAGTTCCGCACAATGCGCCCCCACCTCAAAAGGACGTCGAAAAACTGTCCGCCCTCCCTGCCGTCAGGACAGTCAGCCGAGCCTATCATGTCCATTAAATAAAAAGGCTCCGACAGACGCCTGAAACTCTGCCGGAACCTCGAAAAAAGCATCCTTTCACCATGCTGCGACGCCGCACGGCGTTGAAAAGGTCAGCCGCCCTGCCGCATTGTCCGCACCGGTTCCATCGGCACGGACAGCCGCTGCGCCCCTGATGCCGTGGTCAGAAAAAAGATGTGTCCTCCGCTTCTGCCGCTCAGCATCGCGCTAGCGGTCCAGCTTGAAGCGGATGCGCAGCACGCCTCCGTCATCGCTTTTCCATTCGTGTGAAACCCATATGAACGTGCCGCACTCCGCCGTATGGGCCACGTGCTCTCCTATGCACGGACAGGCGTCCAGCGCGCCTTCGGGGGAATCGGGATCTCCCACGTACACAATGCGCAGAGTATCTCCGGCGCTCTCCGGCAGGCGTGAAAGGTTGAACTTCTTCGCCGCCTCGTTCCTGTCCATGTCACGGGCAACGACAGGCAGGTCACGGGCAAGAACGGCGTTCACTTCCTCGGTGATGCTCTTTACCTCTTCGGGAGAAAGATCATGGGGAAAATGAAAGTCCACCTTGGACTTGTTGGCGTTGATATGGGTGGAAAAGCAGCGAGGACAGCCGTAACGGCGGATCAGAACCCCGCTCAGCGTGTGTTCTGCCGTATGCATCCGCGGATCATATTCTTTGCTCATGGAAAACCTCACATTGTTTTTGCCTGTGCTACCGCAAAACCGAGGGAAGGGAAAGGCGCACCGGCTTCGCCGAATTCCCATGTTCCTTTCTCAAGGCCCCACGTTTTCACCGCAGCCTGCCGAACCATTCCTTAAAAAGCAAAAGCGGACGGAGATGGAAAAAAGACGAACGCCCGCCGCGCAAAATGCCCCCTCTTTCTCACCTCGCATCTTGTCCGCGCCCGCCCTTCCCTGATGCAAAATTTTCAACAACTCCTCCTGAAACAGCGGGTTACGGGGCATTTTTTCCCCGGAAGACGCTGTTGTCCCCCGGAAAACACGACCGCCGTCCTCTCTTCACGCCGGATTCCCGCATTCGGAAAACAGCTCATTATAGTATTTTATTTCAATATATTACCATACATTTTTGCAAATCTTTCATGTAACGGTGCGCTTTTGGTCAATGCGTACAATCTTTTATGTAACTAATTGAAATAGCATATAAATATATTAATTTTTTCTATTTTTTATTTGAAAATTATCATTTTGTTAACATTTTTTTATTGATTAAATAACAAGTTAATTCTAAGCTCCGCTCATGGAAAAAGAGGGATTTTCCATACCGGTTTTACCAACCACTTTTTTTCAAAGGAATGATTGCAATGAAAAAGCTTACTACGCTTCTTCTGGCTGCCGGCATGATCTTTGCCGCGTCTGCCCCTGCTTCCGCCGTTGACGTGAAGATGGACGGACAGTACCTGTTCAACTTCATCACCGGCGAATACGCGGGTACGGGTCAGAACTTCGACAGAGCCGGTCAGCGTCTGCGTCTCGGCATGACCTTCACCGCCAATGAAAACCTCTCCGGCTACCTGCAGCTGCAGATCGGCTCCGGTACCGACAAGAGCACCAACTACGACTGGGGTTCCGACGTCGCCGGCAACAACACCCGCGTCGGCATGCGTCAGATGTACGTCGACTGGCTGATTCCTCAGACCACCGTGCAGGTGCGCATGGGCCGTCAGCTCATCGGTCTGCCTGAAGACGCCTTCGGCAAGAACGCCGTCATGCATCCCGGCTGGAACGGCCGCGACGGCATTTCCGTCGCTTCGCCCGTGACCGACTGGCTCGACGTGTCCGCCTTCTGGCTGCGCGGCGCGTATGACAACGTGAACAACAACGACACCGATCAGTCCAACAAGTCCGACTTCTTCGGCGCCGTCACCAACTTCAAGTTCGACGGATTCTCCTTCTCGCCCTATGTCATGTACGCTTCTCTGGACAAGGGCAGCGACAACGCTCTTGACAGCAGCACCGACGGCTTCGGCCTCGCCACCGTCAAGGCCGACGGCAACGCCTTCTGGGCCGGCACCAACTTCGTGCTGAGCTACTTTGATCCCTTCGTGCTGAAGGTCTCCGGCGCCTACGGCATGATCACCTACGACAACGACAGCGAAAACTGGAACGACCGCAACGGCTGGTATGTGCAGGCCAAGGCTTCCTACAAGACCGCCTACGGCACTCCCATCCTGGGCGCCTGGTACGGCTCGGGCGACGATGACGACGTGCAGTACCTCGGTCAGAACTGGATTCCCGGCTGGGCCGGCCGTTTCCATCCCACATTCGCCTATGCCGACGGTGAATTCGGCTTCTACAGCAACAACGGCCGTCATGCCATCGCCGGCACCTGGGGCATCCAGGCCGGTATCGAAGACGTCAGCTTCCTGCAGGATCTGACCCACAAGTTCACCGTCACCTGGTTCCAGGGTACCAACGACTCCGGCAGCGTTCTCAAGAACGATTCCAGCATCAACCCCGTCAAGTACATGACCACCAACGACAACGCGGTGGAATTCAACCTGGCCAGCACCTATCAGATCTACAAGAACCTGAGCGCCTGCCTCGAACTTGCCTACATCATCACCGACTACGACAAGGGCGACCATCGCGCCTGGGCTGCTGCCAACGAAACCGACAAGGATTCCTGGAGCACCGCTCTTACCTTCCAGTACAAGTTCTAATTCAATGCGGGCCTAGTTCGCTCGTATGAATAGATAATACCAGCGGGAGAGGACGAACATCCTCTCCCGCCTGTTTTTTTAAAGAAACAGCCGTGACACAGCCGGACAGTCCGGCCGTATGAGCGTCCGTCACCTGCACGAGCCTCAAAGATGTCAGCATGGAATTCCCGGTCGGCCCTCCTTTCCCGCTTCAGCGCTTCAGTTTTCCCTGTTCCTTGAGGGCACCCCGCCTTTCTCCGCAGAAGCCTTCCGCGCTTCGAACCGGACGGCCCCGCATACGCCCTGCACGTTCTCCCTGCGGACATGATGTTCTCTCCGCTCTGCCCCTTATCTGTTTTCTGATGCCGCGTCCTTCAATCCTTCTACCGGCATGCTGTCAAAAGCTTCAGAACATTGATCATCCGCCCCGCCTTTCACCTATGGGAATATTTATCAAACCCCATAAGCAAACTTCCCTTCTTCTCATGACCGACGACATGGAAGGTTTCAGCAAAGTCATGCCAGGCATACGGACATGAGCCCTCATCTGTCTTCTTCAATTGCCGTCGAAAAGGCTTCATGGTTCCATCTCTTCACGGCACTGCGCTTCGGAGCAAAGACAAGATGAAAGCCATCCCGCAATATGCCAGACCTTGTTCTCCCGTCATAAAAAAACACCTTTTCGATGTGGACGGGAGCCTGAACAACGCCGTCTGATCAAAAAGGTGTTTTTTAGGTATAACCGTTTTGTGCTCCACCCGCTCAGCGGGTGTTTT
>NZ_CAJJIC010000164.1 GCF_905187505.1 uncultured Mailhella sp. | reverse complement strand
ACTTTTTTCATTTTTGCCGCGCGGGGGACGAATCGCCCGTCATGTCACAACAAAAACTTGTCATAAATTTAAAAAAATCTCTTGTGACACCTATAAATGTTTGTATATTAGAAATCGGTTTATTTATACAACTTGTTAAAGTTATTGGAGAAAAAAGTTATGAAGGTGCTGGCGATCAATGGGAGCCCCCATAGCAATGGAGTGACGTTTACCGCAATGAAAATTGTTGCCGATGCGCTGGATTCGGAAGGCATAGACACGGAGTTTGTGCAAGTAGGATCAACTCCGCTGCGCGGGTGCACCGACTGCCTTATGTGCCGCAAAAGCGGAAGCTTCCGTTGCGTGATTGACGACATGGTCAACCGTGCCATTGAAACGCTTGAGCATTGCGACGGCATACTCCTTGGAGCTCCCACCTATTTCTGCGGGATTCCCGGACCGGCCAAAACCTTTCTCGACCGTTTTTTCTACGCATCGCAGATGACGCGCGCCATGCATTTCAAGGCGGGCGCCTCGGTTACCGCCCTGCGTCGTTCCGGCGGCGTGACGGCTCTGCATCAGCTCAACAACTATCTCATGCCCAGCCACATCGTCATGGTGCCGAGCCAGTACCACAACGGACTGTTCGGCAAGAGCCCTGAAGAAGCCATGAGGGACGAGGAGGGCGTGCAGACGCTGAAGATGCTCGGCAGAAACATGGCATGGCTCATGAAGAGCCTGCAGTACGCCAGGGAGGCCTGTCCTCCTCCGGCATTTACGGAACGGATACGCACGAATTTCCCCGGCAACAGAACCGAAAACTACAGAGAGGGAACGAAATGAAGGTCATCGACATGAGAATGCGTCCGCCTTTCGGCGGCTTTCTTGAAGGCATGCTGTACAATGTGGAAGGCAATCGCAGAATGGCGGAACGCCGCGGTCTCGAAATTGCTCCTTCCGTGCTGGAAAAGTCCATGGAACGGCTGCTTGAGGAAATGGATGAAGCCGGAGTCACGCTCGGCGTCGTGACCATGCGGAAAACCAACGGCGGCCGCAACGAGGAGCTCCTTGAGCTTCTGGACCGGTATCCCGGCCGGTTCATAGGCATTCCCCAGATAGACCCCATGGAGGGCGAGGCGGCTCTCGACGAAATAGACCGCTACGTGATCAACGGCCCCTGCCGGGGCATCATCATTGAACCCAACCATCTTTGCAGCCCCGAGCAGTGGTACATTACGGACAGCAGGGCTTTTCCCGTGTACGAGAAGTGCCAGAAGAACGGCATTCCTCTTCTGTTCACCTACGGCGGAAGACTGGTGCGGGATCAGGGGTATCTGGATCCTGTGTATGCGGACCGTCTCGGCTTCATGTTTCCCGATCTGAAGATGGTGTTCTGTCATGGCGGCTGGCCGCACGTCGTGCAGATGTGCCATGCGGCGGTGCAGCATCCCAACATCTACATTTCCGCCGACGTCTACATGATGAACTTTACTGCCGGCTGGCAGGACTACGTCACGGCCGCCAACTATCAGCTTCAGGATCAGATGATGTTCGGCTCCGCCTATCCCATCGTGTCCTTGAAGGAGGCCGTCAGCCGTTACCGCAGTGTGTTGCGTGAAGAGGTGGCGGAAAAGATCATGTATGGCAATGCGGCCCGTCTTTTCAACATTGCATGACGCCGAATGCGGGGAGAAGCCATGAATATTATCGACATGCGTTCCCGTCCGCCGTTCGGCCGCTTTGCCGATCAGTGGGTATTCAATGTCAATGATTCGGAAAAGGGCATGGGCCTTGCCCGAAAGTTTGCCAACATGGACATTCCCATGCCGGATTCCATTCTGCACAAGTCCATGGATCACTACCTTCGCGAGATGGACGAGTCGGGCATACGCAAAGCCGTTGTGCCGCTGAGAAAAAGTCCCACGCTGGACAATGGCGATCTGCTGGAGCTTCTGAAGTCCTGGCCGGATCGGTTCATAGGCTTCATCGGCGTGCGTCCTCTGGCCGATCCCATGGAACAGATACTTCGCGACATCGACGAGCTTATCGTTCACGGGCCTTGTCACGGTCTCATCATGGAGCCGGGCATAGATCCTGTGCCCTGGAAAATGGATGATGAACGGGTGTTCCCCATATACGAGAAGTGCGAGTCGCTGGGCATTCCTCTGAATGTGCTGCTCGGCGGTGTGTTCCATCGCCCCGACGCCCCGGATTCCGGCCTGTATTCTCCGCTGCTGGCCGAGCATGTGGCAGCCGCCTTCCCGAGGCTCCACATTCTTCTTTCCCATGCAGGATGGCCCTGGACCGTTGCGGCCTGCGCGGCGGCCATCAACTGGGACAACATATGGCTTGCGCCGGACAGCTATCTGGTCAGGCATCCCGGCTCGCAGGATTACGTCGTCGGGGCGAACTACCGGCTTCAGGACAAGTTCGTTTTCGGCAGCACATATCCTGCATCTCCCATGCAGTATACCGTCGAGCAGTGCAAATCCATGCTCAGAAAGGAAGTCTGGGAAAAATTCTTCTGCAAAAATGCCGAGAATTTTTTGAACATTCATATCTGATGCGTGTCAATAGTGATGAAATGTAAAAATATATAGTCATTCATGGTGCGTTATGGCAGCATGTTTGGGGGACGATATGGAGAGAATATCTTCCATTGACATTGAGCTGAAAAAAAGACGCAGATACCATCTGCACGCGGCTATCTGCCTGCTGCTTACGTTTGGTACGGGCTTTCTTCCTCCCGTGGGCAATATTACTCCGACGGGTATGCAGGCCATAGGTATTTTTGTCGGCATGCTCTACGGATGGTCGACCATGGAAATGCTGTGGCCGAGCCTCCTCGGTATTGTAGCCATAGGGCTCAGCGGCTACACTAATATGGCCGGAGCCTTCAAGAGCGCCGTGGGCGACAATCTCACGCTTCAGATCATCAGCGTGCTGCTTTTTGCCGCCTACATGGAAAAGAGCGGATTGAGTCTTTTCATCTCCCGCTGGTTCGCCAGCCGCAAGCTGTCCGTGGGGAGACCGTGGATTATGAGCCTCATGGTGCTCACGAGTGCATTTGTACTTTCCGTGTTCACCAACGGATCGGCGGCCATCATCATCAGCTGGAGCTTCTTCTACAAGATTCTGGAAAGCTGCGACTACACCATCAAGGATGCCTATACCAACGTCATGCTTTTCGGCATCGTTTTTGCCGGACTTGTAGGTGCCGTCTGCCTTCCCTATCAGGTGATGTCGGTCATTTATCTTGATGCCCTCAGAACAAGTACCGGCATAGAAATGAATCCGCTGGTCTATTTCTTTTCCCGTTCCGCGATCAGCTACATTCTCATTCTCATATTCTGGCTGATATGCCGGTTCATCATCCGGCCCGATACCAGCAAGCTGCTGCGGGCCGGCGATCTGTTCGCCAGTATGCGCGACGACAAGATGACCACGGAACAGAAAATAGCCATCAGTGCGTTCACCATTTTTCTGCTGGCGCTGTTTGCTCCTGGCAATCTTCCTAAAAGCTGGCCCCTTGTGGGGATCCTCGGCAAGCTCGGTCTGGTCGGCATAGCCACGGTCATCTTCATCATTCTCAGCATCGTGCACGTCATCAGAGACGGCAAGTCCGTCGCGCTCATGAATTTTTCCGAGCTCATGAAAACGGGCATGAACTGGAACCTCATCATGTGCATAGCCGTGACGGCGCCCATGGCCAATATGCTGGAGTCCGACAAGACCGGTGTGTTCCATCAGTTCATCGCCATATTCGAACCGCTGACCCGAAGCATGGGAACGGTGGGATTCGTATTCGTCGTGGTGCTTTTCGTGGGCGTGCTCACCCAGATAAGCCATAACACCGTGCTCGCCCGGGTCATCACGCCCATGCTGCTGCCGCTGGCCGCAACCATAGGCATCAACCCCATAGCCATGATGATGGTCATTGTACTGCCTATTCAGGTGGCCGTGTGCACGCCCGCCGCCTCTGGCAACGCCGCACTGATATGGAGCAACACGGAATGGGTGCAGAAGAAGTGGATCTTCTTCCTGTGCGTGCTGGCATTCCTGCTTACGCTGATTTACAGTCTGGCACTGCTTCCCGTGCTCCTGGCCATATTCAACTAGCAAAGCTCTCCGCAGCCTGAAAAGTCTCCTGCATTGAGGGACGGGGGAAAACGATGTCCGAAGTCGTCATCCCCCGTCCCCTTATGCTGTGTTCCGCTGACCTGAGAATGCACCGGATCGATGTCGTGCGAGCGAAGATTCTTTTCTCTGCCGGCAAAATCCTGTAATAAATGCCCTGCAGGGCATTTTTTATTGGTTAAAAGAAAACCCCCAGCTAGGCTGGGGGTTCCCGAAAACTTATAGTTAT
>NZ_CAJJIC010000163.1 GCF_905187505.1 uncultured Mailhella sp. | reverse complement strand
ATGGTGTCGCCACGGCACGACAAGACGGGCGCCTGCCGTGGCGTCGTTGGCAAAGGATGAGAATCGGACTTCGTGGCGCGGACACGCCGAAGGGCAGGCGGCCTGTCTTCGACGACCGATCGGACAAGGATGCCGGAGCTTGTTTCTGTCGGGGCGTTTTTTACCATGTTCCCCGAGCTCTGCCAAGTCGACGGGAGCATGGCGGACGACAGGAGAGGTCCGTTTGTTTTTCAGGGAAGAGCGGTACCGAAGGCAGAAAGCGTCGTCATTGTCGGGCGGCTCCCGTGCGGGAGCGACTTGAAATGCGTGACGCTTGCTGCTACGTTGCTTGTTTTCAAACGATGCGGAAAAGGCAGGAGGTACGCTATGGAAGGCGGCAGCGACAAGGATCTGCTCAAGGAACTCGCGGATTATAGGAACGGACTTCAGAATCTGCTTGCCTCGGAGGCGGTGAAGACCGGATTCTTGAAGGATTCGGTACGCAGCATTCCCGAGCTGTCCGGTCTCGTGCGTACGTTTTTCGAGCACTGCATACGCGAGTATCACTCATTGTATGACCATGTGGAGCCGCTGGCCGTTCTGGGCTCCTGCTGCTTTGCCGGAGCGGCGGCGGCGAATTTGTGGGACGCCGTTGGGGAGGAGCTTCTCAAAAGCAATCTTTTCGTGCTGCTTTCCCGTGAACGGGGCATGAAGTATCTTGACGACACGGCTCTGGAGCTTGCGGGAATGCCGGGCGGCACGTCTGCCGGAGATCGTCTGGCTGCGTGCATCAAGGGAAACTGGAGCATCATGGCGCTGGCTACCTGGAGCGGAACCGTCAAGGGACGCTCCGCAGAGGAGGCCATGCTTTTTCTTCAGGCCACGGCGCAGGTGCTTTTCATTCTCGGTGAGTCCATCGTTCTGGCCGGAAAGGAGAAGTAGCATGATGAAGGATTCTGCTGCGGCGCTGCTTCGCGCCGGCGTGAACAAGCTTTTGAAGAGCGATGCCGTCATGAGCGCGCTGCAGCGCCGTGCGGGACGCTATGCGGAGATTCTGGAGCTCGGCTGCGCTACGGGCAGCGGAATAACGCTGGTGGTGCGTCCGCTGGGGTTTTCCGAAGACGTGTGCATAGTGCTGAGTCGCGCGGAAGTGGATGAAAACGGGGCATGGATTCGGCCTACGGAAATTTCTGCGGACAGAGAGAGCGTTGACGCTCTGCTTCGGGATTTCGTGCAGGGAAGAACGTTTGCTCTGCCTGCCATGGCCAGGCCTTTTGCCGGAATGCTGAGCAGGCTTCTTGCAGCCTGAGCCCCGCTTTCTGCGGAAGGGCGGCCTGCACAGACAGTGAACGCACGGACGGAGGCTTTTCGGCGTTTCGCCCGGAGAAAGACAGTCCAGGGGCAGTCCTTGCCTCTTTTTACAGGACGAAGCGGCACGAGCCGGAGCGTCCGATTCCCGCCCAGAAGATTGAAACGCTCGCTCCCTTGAAGCTCAGAAATATATTTTTATGAATGGATTCATATTGTTATGGAAGCATTCCCGAAAAGGCCTCATGCGTCTGGTCAGCGTATGACGATGGCTATGGTCCTGGGATCTTCCTGGGAGACATTGCAATGTTTCGGCTCCCCGGAGAGCGGAAAGATGAGGCTGGTGTCGCCGTTTTCAAAAGAGATACGCATTTCCTTGACGAGATTGTTGTCCGGATTCTTGTCGTAGACTCTCCACTCTCCGTGCATGATGACTTCATAGCGCAGCGGATCGCGCAGCAGTCTGCCTTCGGCCGTGAGCGCAGGGCCTTCTCCTGCGATGCGGAGCACCATGGAGTTCTTGGTACGGGTAAGGGATGCCCACGTCTTTTTGAGCCGTTTGTCCGACGCCGGAACGGCCTTGTCCGACGGTGTGCCTGAAAGAGACGTCCGGTTGTTTTCCGAAAGGGCCGCGTTATCGGAAGGCGTTTCCGCAACGGCGTTTTTTTCCTGTTCGGAATCGGGGTTTGCATGTGCAGCCGCCCGGCGTGTTTCCTGCGCGGGAGCATCCCATTCCCGGAGCATCGGCGTTGCTGCGGAAGCGGACGGCTTCGAAATGCCCGACACGGGCTTGTCTGCGTTTGCGTGAGCGGCCTGTGAAGACGTCGTCGATGCGGCATCGGCGCGGCCGTCGTTTTTTTCGGCGGGGGAGGGCATGCTTCTGGTCAGATCGGCGATGTCCGCCATGGCTCCGCTCACGCTGCCACTCGGTGTCTCGTTCACGCTGCACAGCGCTTCGGCAGGATATTCACAGAAATTTTCAATGCGGATGCGCGAGGCTTCCAGAGATGCCTTGAGCTCCTGATTCTGCCGTTCGAGTTTCTTTCCCTCTTCCCAGGATTTCAGGAACAGCCAGGAGCCACAGCCGACGGCAAGAACGAGAGCGGTAATGCTTATTCCGACAAGGGTGATGAATAGCTTGTTCATGTGGGATTTCCGTTGATCTTTCGGGAAGAATGATTTTTCCGGCAAAGGGTCCGAAAATGTGCCGGATCAGGGAGCGGCATCGTCTTTTTGTTCTGCGCTTTTGTGGGCGGTCACCTGTTTCAGGTATTCCCGTGTCTCGGGAAACGGCGGAATGCCGCCGTATTTTATCACGTTGGCCGGGCCGGCATTGTAGGCGGCGAGCGCAAGTTCCAGCGAGCCGAAGCGGTCGAGCTGGCGGCGCAGATAGGCGCTGCCTGCCATGACGTTGGCTTCGGCGTCGTACGGGTCTTCCAGTCCCAGTTCCTTCTGGGTGTCCGGCATGATCTGCATGGCTCCGCGAGCCCCTTTGGGCGACAAGGCGTTGGCCTGAAAGTCCGATTCCGTGCGTATGACGGCCGCAATGAGAGATTCCGGCAGACGATAGGTTTCAGCCGCCTTGCGGATGATGCGCTTCCATTCTTCCGGTGCCGTGCAGTCTTTTCCGTCATGCATGGCTCCGGCAAGTTCCGGCGTGATCATGGGACGGGGCATGGCAAGAAATCTGGCGGACGGGGAAAGGCTGGAAACGTCCATGCTGTCGATGAGAAATTCGTGTGTCTGTTTTCTTTCCAGAATGCTGGTTTCCGTGACGCTGACTTCCTCGGACAGAATGCGTCCCGCGAGTGCGTGTCCCGACGAAAGAAGCGGCAGCAACAGCACACCGAGAAGAACGGACGTTGCCCGAAGCTGTGGAAGTTGCTTTCTGAAACGTCTGACAGGCACGGCTTCATTCCTGTTCGGGGAGGGAAAAATAGACGTCGATGCGGTTGGCGTTGTCTTCGCGGGAATAGGCCTGATGTCTGGTGACGCTTCGTATGAGGTAGATGCCCAGGCCGCCGATCGGACGGTTTTCCGCATCGAGGGAAATGTCCGGATCGGGAACTTCGGCAAAGGGGTTGAAGGGAGCGCCCCAGTCCTTGACGGAAAAGCAGAGCGTGTCCTCGCCGTCGAAGAACACTTCGCGCAGCGCTATTTCCGCATTGCCGGTAGTGCCTTCCGGATAGGCGTAGCTGAACACGTTGACCAGCAGCTCTTCCGTCACCAGCTCCACATTGAGCAGGACGGGAAGAAAGCGGGGAGGGATGTTCTCGGAAAGAAAACTGTTGACGGCGGCGAGCTGTTCCAGTCGTGCAGGAACATGGAGCTGTGGCATGGAAGTCTCCTGCGGCATGGAGAAGGGCGACGCTCATGGCGCGGCCGATTTCCGTTCTGACAAGCGTGGACTTGCTGGCGACAAGGCGGGCGGTGCATCCGGCAGGCTCCGCCTCGCTTTTCAGCGCATGCCGGCAAGAGCCTCGTCAAGGCTGGGATAGACCTTGAGAATGGACGTGAAGCCGGAGAGCTTGAACATGTCGGCCACCATGGCCTGCATGGAGCAGAAGGCCAGCGCCGTTCCGGCGGACTTGCAGGCCTTGCCCATGGTGAGTATGCCGCGCAGACCTGCAGAGCTGATGTACTCGAGCCCTTCAAGGTCGATGATGATGCGGCCGGAACCGGATTTCAGAAGATTCTGGCATTCTTCATTGAACTCGGAAACCGTGGTGGCATCCATGCGGCCGGATATGCGGGTGACGGATATGCCGTCTTTGAGAGTGGTGCTGATCTGCACGATAAACCTCCGTCTTGTTACTGATAGCTGAGCATCAGTCCCTGACTGATTTTCAGCCAGCCGTCGAGCGTGACGAAAAGCAGCAGCTTGAACGGCAGCGATATGGTGGTGGGAGAAACCATCATCATGCCCATGGCGAGCAGAATGTTGGATATGATGAGATCGATGGCCACGAAGGCCAGATAGAGCACGAAGCCTATCTGGAAGGCCTTGGTGAGCTCGGAAATGGTGAAGGCCGGAATCATGATGAGCAGGTTGTCTCTGCTTATCATGTCGTGGCGT
>NZ_CAJJIC010000162.1 GCF_905187505.1 uncultured Mailhella sp. | reverse complement strand
AAGCCCTGCGCCCGTACAGCGTGTCCGGGGCTGACGGGAGAGGGAGCTGCTCGGGAGAAGAAACAAGTCGGCATTCCCCCCTAAAAGGCTCTGGCTGTCCTTTTCCTCTCTTTCCTCTATATTCTGGTCACGTTGACGAGGGTCTGGCTGCCCATGGCGGTGACGACGGGGTCGGCGCTTTTTTCGATGTCCGGGGAGTAGAGGAGGTTGACGTTGGCGCCGCCGTCGGTGAGGGGCATGTCGGGCAGGCCGAGTTCCGGGCAGCCCTGCCACCAGCCGTGAAGCAGCATGACGGTGTCTTCGCGGATGCCGGGGTAGTACTGCGCTCTCACCACGAGGCTGCCGTGCGGGGAGGTGACTCTTACCTTGTCGCCGTCGGCGATGCCGAGGGAACGCGCGCTCTTGGGGTGGATATGCAGGGACGGTTCCTTTTCCACCTCGCGCAGGTAGGGAACGTTGCGCTGCCAGCCCGCGGAAAAGCTGCGTGAGGTATGATAGTCCGAGAGCACGAAGGGGTAGTCCTTCAGAAGTTCCGGCGTGCCGGACACGCTTTCCACCGGTTCCCGCCATTCGGGCATGGGCGAAAAGCCCGCCTTTGCAAAGCGCGTGTTGAAAAGCGCGACCTTCCCTTCGGCAAGGTAGGGAGCCTTGTCGAGCTGCGAGCTTTTGGTGTGAAAGGTCGTTTCGTACTTTTCATACTGCCGCGCCCCGGCCGGAGGATAGACGATGCCCGTGCGATGACTGCGCAGCTCTTCCATGCTCATGCCCAAAGGTTCGAGCTGCCAGTTCATGCAGGCCGTCATGTCCCCGTGCCAGAAGTCGTCGCCGTAGCCGAGAGCCGTGCCGATGTCCAGCATGATCTGCTGCATGGATCGGCCTTCTCCCACAGGCTCGATCACCTTGCTGCGCGCCATGATGAACGGCCCGCGCACCTCGAACGGATGGTCGATTTCATAGGGCGTGAGTGCGGGAAGCACGATGTCGGCAAAGGCCATGTCTGCCGTGCGGTGCGTGTCGATGACCACGTAGAAGTCCAGCTTTTTCAGCGCTTCAATGACCCCGCGCGGATTGCGCGTGCTCACCGTGGGCTGGGAGCCGGGCGCAATGATGGCATGAATGGTCGGTTTTTCGCTCAGAACGTCGGCAAAAAGCCGCGCGTACGCCGCGGACGTGCCTTCCCTGAACGGCTGAAACGCCCGGGGAAATTCCGGCCCCACAATCTTGTCCAGCCACGCTTGCGTGTACCTCTCCTTGAGATGCACGCTGCGCGGCGCGGGCATGGTGGAGCCCGGCCCGGCAAACAGATTGCCTCCCTTCCTGTCCAGATGCCCGGTCACCGCCATGAGCATGGCTATGGATCGTATGGCGTCCCCGGCAGAGGGCGCGTGCTCCAGACCGTTGCCCACGTCTATGGTCGCCTTCTTCGTGGTGGCGTAGGTGCGGGCAAGCTCTTCAATTTTTTCCGCGGCAACCCCGCATATCTTTTCCGCCCACTGCGGAGAGTACTGCCGTACGTGTTCGGCAAGCTCCCTGTAGCCGAAGCACCACGTTTCCACAAAATCATGGTCGATGAGATCGTCGCGCGTCACCACGTGCAGCATGGAAAGCGCCAGCGCCGCGTCCGTGCCGGGACGCACCGGTATCCAGTCCGTGGCAAAGCCGCCGTCCGCTTCCAGCGACGGCTTGATTGCGTAAATGCGCGCCCCTCGCGCCCGCGCTTCCACCAGGGCTTCCGCCGATCCCAGCGGCGGACCGGAATACACCGGCTGCCTGCCCCAGATGAGAATGACGTCCGCATTCCTGTAGTCCGGCGTCGGCCGCATTCCTATGGTGTGGCAGAAACCGAAATGAAGCTGCATCGCGCATATTCCGCTGTGCCCGTAGTTGGGACTTCCGTGCGCCACAAGCAGTCGATACAGATACTCGCTGTAGTCCCGCCGCGCCGGAGACAGTATGGCCAGCGATTCCGGCCCGTACGCCTCCTTCTGCGCCTTCAGCTTCTCCGCAATGATGCCGAGCGCTTCGTCCCAGCCTATGCGCTCGAATTTCCCTTCGCCCTTTTCGCCCGTGCGCCGGAGCGGCACGGTGAGCCTGTCCTTTGAATACACCCACTGCGGAGCCGCGTGCGCCTTGCAGCACAGCCCCCCGCGGTTGTGCGGCGCTTCCGCCATGCCCGCCACACGAAGAAATTTCCCGTCCTTCACAAACGCATGAATCGCACAGTTGCCCCGTGGCCCGCACATCCCGCACCACGTCGGCACTACTGCCTCGCCACGCGCCGCAGCCAGCGCCTCCGCATCCTCCAGCGTCAGCGCCCCGGTCTGTCCCTTGCCGAATTCCTGTCCTCTCCTGTGCGGCATACGCTCCTCCTTCCCATGCTTCCCTGAACCTTATGCAACCCCGCCCCTCCCGTCAAATAAAACGCAGAAAAGGCAGAAAAGGCAGGAAAGGCAATGCGGGGCGCCGCCCCGGACCCCGGCGGGGAGTCCCCCGCGCCCCCCTGGTTCTTTCAGCTTGTTGACAACGCTTGGGGGAACGCGGGTGACCTGAGGAGCCCGCGCCGACGACCGCAAGCAGGCGGAATTCACTTCCGCCGTTAAGCGCGGCGGGCGTCGTGCAAGCCCCGTGCCCGTACAGCGTGTCTGGAGCAGACGGGAGGCCGTGTTACTCAGGCGTCGGAAAATGTCATAATTCCCCCCGGGCCCCCATATTTGCCTTGCGGCTTCGCCGCGCGGCGGGGGTCGTGCGGGTGCCGGATGTCGGGCTCTGAAATGGCGGGATAGCAGGGGGAGTGACGCCAAGGCCGGAAGGCTCGGCAAGGCGCGTTACGGGCTGCAATCTCAGTGCAGGCGTGTGCTGCCGCACCCGCCTGCCGTGGCCGACCGGTGTTTCGCTTCGCGAAAGCACCGGTGTTGTTTGAAGGGATTTCCAGATTGTTAAGGGGAGAGCGTCTGTCCGAAGCTCTGGAAAGCCGTCGTTGGCATGACCTGCCGGCTCTCGAAGGTCTGGCGGGCTTTTGTTTGCAGCGGAATGACCGTCTCTCAACGCTCGGGCGGACCTTGTTTGCGAAGGACAACCGTATCTCAACGCTCGGGGGCCCGCGACCTGCCTTCAGGCGGTCGCGCCGACGGCGGCAAGCAGGCGGAATTCACTTCCGCCGTTAAGTGGAATGTCCGTCGTGCAAGTCCTGCGACCGTACAGCGTGTTCGGGGGGAGACGGAGCGCATATTATACGTATTTGCTCTGGACCTTCTCTTCTTTGAGGAGTATGATGAGGAAGAAGTGTGTCCACTATGTGTCGTCACTTCCGTCCGAGGCCTGTTCCCCGGACAGAGAAGACCCGCCACCCTGCTTTGCAGGGGGGACTGTTCCATGGACACACGGTGCACGGCATCAACCTTTACATCTGAACACGCGCCTTACAGGACATAAAAATGAATCTCGAATATGCCATTGCCTTCAATCCCGACCGTTGCGTGGCCTGTCACGGCTGCGCCGTTGCCTGCAAAACCTGGCGTGAACGTCCGCTCGGCATGGACTGCCGCCGCATCGTGACCATCTGGCAGCGTGGTGAGGCCATGCCCCGCCTTCGTCACGCCTCCGTTGCCTGCCTTCACTGCGTCGATCCGGCCTGCCTCAAGGTGTGCCCCGTCCATGCCATTTCCAAAAATGCCGACGGCATCGTGCTTGTGGACGCGGAAACGTGCATAGGCTGCCGCGCCTGCAAGAAGGCCTGTCCCTTCGATGTGCCGCAGTTCCCCGAACAGGGGCGCAGCCCCATGGTCAAGTGCGATCTGTGCTTCGGCCGCTACGACATGGAAACCTCACAGCCGCCCTGTGTGGCCACCTGTCCCACCCATGCCCTCACGCTCGTGAAAGCGTCGCCCGAGGAAAAGAAGGAACAGGAAGCGGCCATGCTCGCACTGCTCAGCTCCGGCGCGGAGTGGTGAACCTTTGCCCGGAGCATTGACCCAGCGCACTCCCTTAAAAATCTGGAAATCCTGCAAACAACACCGATGTTGCCGCGAAGCGGAAACACCGGTCGGCCACGGCAGGCTGGCGCTTGCATCCCGATGCCCGAGTGACGCCGCCTCCCGTCAGCCCCGGACACGCTGTACGGACGCAGGACTTGCACGACGGTCATTTCGCTTAACGGCGGAAGTAAATTCCGCCTGCTCACGACCACCGACCGGGCTCCTGATGTCGCCCGGGGCCCCGAGCGTTGAGAGACGGTCATTCCGCTGCGAACGAAGGCCCGCCAAATCGTTGAAACACGACTGTTCTTTACCAACGACGGCTTTCCAGAGCTTCGGGCAAACGCACTCCCTTAAAAATCTGGAAATCCTACAAACAACACCGGTGCTTTCGCGAAGCGGAAACACCGGTCGGCCACGGCAGGCGGGCGCAGGGCGCACGCCTGCACTGAGATTGCAGCCC
>NZ_CAJJIC010000161.1 GCF_905187505.1 uncultured Mailhella sp. | reverse complement strand
GGCCGCGTAGTGGGTAAAGCCCTTCAGGGCGTCCTTCATGGCGGCCTCGCACACGAAGGAGGGGGTGTCGAAGTCGGGTTCGCCTATGCTGAGGGAAATGACGTCGTCATAGGCCGAGGCTTTTTCGAGCATGCTGCGTATGACGCTGAAACGCAGCGGCGTGACGTGGGAACTGAGTTTCGTGTTCATGACGATACCGTTTTTTCAGGGAAAGCGGCCTTGCTGCCGCCCGGCTGAGGTTGGGAACGCCTGCGCCCGCACACGGGAAAGAACGGGCTTTTCCGTGGGCGGGCGGCGCGTGAAGAAATGAGAACCGGTGCGGCGGGCCGCGGAACCGGAACGGTGCGCCGAAGACGCAGGACGGTGCGGAGCACGGAGGTCCTTTTGCCCTTGCGTCTTCGGACGTTTTACAGATACCCGAGCATTCTGGGAATGGTGAGGCAGAAGGCGGGCACGTAGGTGACGAGCAGCAGCACGGCGAGCTCCACGGCGATGAAGGGCAGAACCGAGCGTATGACGTACGACAGGTCGAGCTTGGTGACGCCGCATATCACGAACAGACACACGCCGAGCGGCGGCGTGAGCAGGCCGACGGCCATGTTGAGCACCATGATCATGCCGAAGTGCAGAGGCTCGATGCCCACCTGCGTGGCCACGTTGAGCAGCGTGGGCGCAAGAATGATGATGGCCGCGCCGCCTTCCATGAACATGCCCACGAAGAGCAGCAGCACGTTGATCAGCAGCAGAATGACGAGCTTGTTGCTGGTGACGGACTGGATGATGGCCGCGAGCTGATTGGGAATCTGTTCGGCGGCGAGCAGCCAGGCGAAGGCGTTGGCCGTGCCGATGATGAGCAGCAGAACCGCGGTGGTGAGCACGCTCGAGCCGAGCACCTCGATGAGGTCCTTCATGCGCAGGGTGCGGTGGCAGATGCCGAGAAGCAGCGCATAGAGCACGGCCACGGCCGCGGCCTCGGTGGAGGTGAAGATGCCGAACATGATGCCGCCCATGATGATGGTGGGGGCCATGAGGGCGGGCAGCGCCTTCCAGAATTCGCGGCAGAAGCGCTTTATGGTGAGGGGATTGGGGTCGCGCGGATAGTTTTCGCGGATGGCCACGAAGTAGCTGTAGCCCATCATGCCGAGGCCGAGCATGAGGCCGGGCACGATGCCGGCCATGAACAGACCGCCTATGCTCATGCCGGTGGTGACGCCCATGATGACCATGAGAATGGAGGGCGGAATGATGGGGCCCATGGTGGAGGCGGCCGCGGTGACGGCCGCGCTGAAGCCGGGATTGTAGCCGTTCTTTATCATGCCGGGCACCATGATGGAGCCTATGGCCGCGGCGTCGGCCACGGCGGAACCGCTGATGCCGCCGAGGAACATGGAGGCCGCAATGTTGGAATGGGCGAGACCGCCGGGAATGCGGCCCACCAGCATGTAGGAAAAGTCGATGAGGCGCTGCGTGATGCCGCACTTGTTCATGAGATCGCCCGCGAGCACGAAGAAGGGCACGGCAAGCAGGGAGAAGGAGTTGAAGCCCTGAAACATTCGCTGCACCACCACGAGCAGGGAGGTGTCGTGCATGAGAAGACCGGCCACGGTGGTGAAGGCAAGGCACAGGGCTACCGGCACGCCGAGAAACAGCGATACCAGAAAGACGATAAAGATGAGCATGAGCATGACGTGATCCCTACTTGCTGTCGTGGTTCTGGTTCAGGGGGTCGAAGACCTGGGCGTCCTGCGGGTTTTCGCAGGTGGCGGCCACTTCGGAAATGTCTTCCATGACGGTGCTCGCGATGCTGGCGTTGGAACCGGCTTCGGTGGGGAAGCGGTCCTGGAGCATGTCGGCGATCATGGAAAGGGCCATGAGCGCACCGCCCACGGGCAGACACAAATAGGGGTAGATCATGGGAAGCTGAAGCGCCGGCGAAACCTGCATGGCGCCGCGCATGGCGAACGACCAGCCCTTCACCGTGACGAGCAGGAAGAAGGCCAGCATGACAAGCTGAATGACGGGAGCGAGATATCTGTCGTACACGCCGGAGGGCAGATGCTCCACCAGAATGCGCACGCCGAGATGCCGACCCTGTCTGAGCGCGGCGGCGCTGCCGAGCATGGCCATCCAGCACATGCTGAAGCGCGCGATCTCTTCGCTGGTTTCAAAGGTGAACAGATGGGTGAAGCGGCAGAAAACCTGCCCCAGCGTGGCCACGACCATGACAATGCAGAGGGCGATGCCCAGCCACAGGCTGATCTTCATGAGAAGGTTCGTCAGCCTGTTGACCTGAAGGGAAATCAACGTCATGACATTTTTCATTAGGGTAAACCTCATGGGAAGGAGAAGCGCGTACCCTGCGCTTCTGCTAAGGCCCGCACAGGAAAAAGTCGGGGACGATGCCACCGTCAAAAGACCGTGCGGATGTTACGGGACAAAACAATCGGGAAAGGCTCATTCCGCAGAAAAAGCCTTTCCCGGGAACACATGAAGGCCGTGGGCGTTTTACTTGCCGCGGGCTATCTTCACCATTTCCTGCGCTTCACGGATGCATTCGTCCATGAGCTGCTTTTCGTTGCCGGCCACCTTGGCTTCGGCGTCGTTTGCGGCCTTTATGGCTTCGTCCACCCACTGCTGGCCGATGCGGTCGGCGATGATCTTGAGGGCGGCGGGCTGGGCGGCTTCGCGGAACATCTTCTGTTCCTCGGGCGTGGGCTGATGGATCTTCATGCCCTTGTCGGCCATGTCCTTGAGGGCCGCGGCGTCGCTCGCGGCGGTGATGCCGGCGTGCACGATGCAGAAGGCCTCGGCGCCCTTGTACAGGGCTTCCTGCTGGGCGGGGGTCAGGCTCTGGAACTTGTCCTCGTTGATGAAGATGAGCAGCGGGCCGTACAGATGGCCGTCGAGTACGAGGCTGTCCTGCACTTCATAAAACTTGGAGTCGTAAATGTTGGCGATGGGGCATTCCATGCCGTCCACGACGCCCTGCTGCAGAGCCATGTAGAGCTCGCTGTAGGAAATGGGCGTGGGAGACGCGCCGAGACCGCGGGTCATAGCCATGTGGGCCGGGTTTTCCATGACGCGGATCTTGAGATCCTTCATGTCGGCCGGGCTCTTCAGCTCGACGCCCTTGGCCGTGAAGTGACGGAAGCCGTGTTCGGCCACGGCGAGAATGCGGACGCCCGTTCTCTTCAGAAATTCGTCGGAAAGCTTTTTCACGAAGTCGGACTTCAGAAATTCCCAGCCGGCCGGGCTGCTCTGGATGAGATAGGGAATGTCGAACACCATGGTCTGCGGCATGAAGTTCGCGGCGGGGCCGCTCGTGAGCGTGCCCATGTCGATGGTGCCCATCTGAATGCCTTCCAGCGCTTCGGCTTCGCCGCCGAGCTTGCTGGCGTGGTAGAACACGAGCTCAACTTCGCCGTTCGTGGCCTTGCGCACCATGTCGGTGTAGACGTCGGCCGCGCACACGGTGCGGTTTTCCGGAGTGTCGGGGCCGGAGTTGGCCACCTTGAGGGTGATTTTTGCTTCGGCGGCAGCGGCGCCGGTGAGAAGCATGGCCAGAGACATGAGAACGGCAAGAGACTTTTTCAAGGAAATGCACCTCTGAAACTTGCGGGGGTGATGGGAAAAGGCTTTTCCGGTGTTGTGGCGCAACGGAACGTCAGCTGTGTGCAGCTTATGCCGTATGCCGGATTTTGTCAATAATAGTACAAAATGCAACCATTTGAAAACAAAGACTAATTTTTTGAATATTCAAAAAATTTCACATCTGTGTCCGCACGGCGAGGGGGAACTTCAACAATTTTGGCATATGGCGGCGCCACAAAGGCTTCGGAGCGCAGGAAAGGGGCGTTGAGCCCTTGTCGCGGCGGAGGCAAGGCGTTTCTTCCGGCTTCGGTCGGCTCGTTCGCGCGCAGAAAGGCGACGGGGCGCCTGTGTCGTAGCGGGCGCGTCTCGTTCAGGGCCCGGCGCGGGGAGGAAGGCGGGCGTTTGCACGAAGAAACGGCGCGGGGAAAGCGGAAGGGGCGCAACGGAAGGCGATTTCGCGGAGGGCGGCGCGCTCCGGAAAATGCCGGGAACGCGGCGTTCATGCGGGCTTGTCTTCCGCGGAAGAGCCGCTTGCGTCGCTTGCGCGGAGCTCCGGTCGGGAAGGGGCCGTGCCGGGCGCTTTCCGCGGGGAGGGGCAGGGCATTCCATTGCCCGGGGCAGTCCGCAGGCTCTTCCGTCCGGGGACGTCAGTCGTCTATGCCGAACATGGCGCGGCACAGGCTGCGGCCGCTTTTCGTGCGGAAGATGCGCTCGAGGGCGGCGCGCACGGCCTTTTCGCTTTCGTGATCCTCGTGGAGGTTCACCAGAAAGTCCGCCTCCACAAGCATCCGGTAGTCCAGTCCGTCCATGTTCGCGTAGGTGTGGTGATGGCCCACAAGGTAGCACACGCGATCCAGTTCTTCCTTCAGTTCTCTTGTCAGAAGGGAAGAGGTGTCGATCAC
>NZ_CAJJIC010000160.1 GCF_905187505.1 uncultured Mailhella sp. | reverse complement strand
GGCACGACCCCCTGTCCCGACAATTATCCCGATCCTTCCATGAGGGGAAGGGAGATTGAGCTTGTGGTCACCCTTCGCGGCATTGAGCGGGAAGAGCTTCCCGTCCTGACGGACGAGGTGGCGAAAAGTCTCGGCTTCCATGATGCCGGGGCCGTTTCCGCGTCCGCGCACGCCCGTGCTCTGGAAATGGACAGAGTCCATAAATATTCGGAAGGCAAGAAGGCGCTTCAGAACAGACTGGAGACCATGGAAGGCTTTGACGCTCCCGAAGCTCTGGTGAGGCAGTGTCAGCGCGAGGCGCTGCGTCGTTCCCGCCAGTATCTGCAGCATCAGTTCGACTCCGTGGACAAGCTCAAGGAAACGCTGACCGTCATGAAGTCGGAGGCCGGAGAAACGGCACGCAGAAAGGCCAGAGCCCGTGCGCTGCTCCTCGGCTGGGCGGAACTCAAGGGGCTGGAGGTGCCCGGCGGAGAGCTTGAACGGGTGATCTCCGTGCGCGCGGCGAGAAAGAACATGGACGCGGAGAGCTATCGGCACAGTCTTGCCCGCACCGGGGAACTGTTTGAGCTGCGCGCAGCAATGCTTGAGGAACGCGCCCTGAACGAACTGATGAAAAAGGTTTTTCGCCCCTGGAAATAACGAGGAGCTTTTCATGGAATACAGCATAGAGAAAACGTCCCCCACGTCGATCAGGCTTTCCGTGACGTGCAGTGCGGACGAGGTGAAGAAAGCGTTTGACCGCGCGGCAAAGGCCATAGGCAAGGGCATGAATCTGCCGGGATTCCGGGTGGGCAAGATTCCCGTCAACGTCATCAAGGGGCGTTTCGCGTCCCGGGTGGCGGCCGACGCCACGGAAATTCTGGCCGACGACAACATGATGGACATTCTTAAAAAGGAAGGCATCCGGCCGCTTTGTCCTTCTCAGTATCACGGTCGGCCGGCGGTGGAGGGGGAGAGCTTTTCCTATGCTTCATCGTTCGACATCCTGCCCGATGTGGATCTGCCGGACCTTGAGACCCTCTCCGTGGTGGTTCCCGATCCCTCTCCTTCCGAGGATGCGCTCAACGCCATGCTTGATCAGGCACTGCGTCGGCTCGCCCGGTATGAGGATGTCACCGGCCGCAAGCCCGAAGACCACGATCTTCTTACCGTGGACGTGCGCGGCACCGTGGACGGCAAGGCTCTGCCCGGCATGACGGCCGACAATTTCCGCCTTCAGCTTCTGCCCGTGCAGCCCGGGGCAAAGGTGCCTGAAATGGATCCCATCGTGCGTGCGCTGAACGTGGGGGAAGAAGGTCATGGCGTCATGATCTGTCCGGACAACTACCCCGATCCCGTCCTTCGCGGACGGGAGGTGCAGCTTGACGTCGTTCTGCGCCGCGTGCAGCGGGAAGTTTTGCCGCCCCTTACCGACGAGACGGCGCAGAAGCTCGGCTTCGACACGTTTGACGCTCTGAAGCAGGAAGTGTGGCAGCAGACCTTTGCCGCGCATATGCGTCAGATCCAGCGGGACGGCAAGGCCAGACTCATGGAAGAGCAGCTTGAAGGAAAGGATTTTCCCCTGCCGGAAAGTCTTGTCATGCGCTTTTATCGCGAACATCAGCGGGACGCCGAGCATTACCTGAAAAAGCAGCATGCCGACGAGGACACCATTCGCGAGATTCTGGAGCACATGCGTGAGGAATCCATGGAGTTTGCTCGCAAGAAGGCCAAAGGCCACACCTTTCTTCTGGCGCTGGCCGAGCGCGAGGGCATTCATGTGAGCGGCAGGGAGGCCGAAGATGCCGTGCGTGCCATGACGAAGGGCACGGGACAGAACTATGAGGATCTGCGCAAGACCATCTGGGAGGCGGGCGTCATTACCGCCATGCAGGAGCGCATGATTGCCGACAGGGCACTGGACCGGCTGTATGGCGCGGCCCGCAAGGTCATGGCGGAATCGCCGGAGCTCAGGCCTTTTTCCGAGGTGAAGAAGGAATCGATGTAGCTTTGTGATGTCATGGTGAAAAAACGCTGTCGGAACATTTCCGGCAGCGTTTTTTCATGCTGGTGGGTGAAGTACGTTCACAGCGGCTCACTCCGATGACGGCGTACGTCACGCTATTGTGTTCGCTCGAAATGGCGCTGCATAGGAGTGCAGTGACGGCGAAGAACGCGGCCTTTGCGGTCATCCGAGCTGACGGATGGTTCTGGCCAGAGCAAGAATGGTATGCGCGTAAATGTCCATGGCGTTATAGGTACGAAGCACTCTTGTCTGCTGAGTCACGCTCAGACCGGAGCGCCAGCCGTTGCGGCGAAGGTAATTGCTCAGGCTGGCCACGGCGTCGTCGACCGTGAACAGATCGATGACGCCGTCGGCATTGCCGTCCACGCCGTAGCGGGAAATGTTGCTGGGCATGAACTGGCAAAGGCCCATGGCGCCGTAGACGGACCCCTTGACCTTGAGCGGATCGATGCCGTTGGCATAGCAGTAGGAGAGCAGAGCCTTGAGTTCCTTGTAGGCCCAGTCCGCCTTGACGGCCATTTTTTCGCGTATCCAGGGAATCTGTCCTTCGGAGCCCGGCAGCTTGCTCATGTACTCGGGAATGTCGGCGGGATCTCTGGTGACGGCCATGCTGGCGAGCATGTAGAAGGCGTTGTGCTTGCCGAGGTAGCCGCCGAGACGGGTTTCCACAAAAAGCAGGGCGGCGGCCACTTCTGAAGGAACGCCGTAGTTCAGTTCGGCCCGGGCAAAGGCCACGGCATGCTGGTCTATGAAATCTCTGCATTTTTTTGCGTTGGCCGTGGTGACTACGCCCTTGAACCACGGCCCGGGAATGCCGAGCTTGGTCTTGAAGGTTTTTTGAGGCTGCGCCTTGGGCCTTGGAAGAAACTTGTTCGTATAGAGTTCCTTGACTTTTATGCCCATGGGAACGGCGGAGGGAGGCATGTCGAGCCGGGCAAAGAGCGCGTTCGTGCGCACAGTGTCCAGACCGTCTCTCTGCAGCTTTACGGAAAGATTCTGCCATGCTTCATGCCATGACGCAGTCTGGTCGGAAAATTCCATGGAGGAGACGGGGCGGTTTGGCACAGATGCGGACGGCGTCTGAAGCGTACTTTTGGAGCAGCCGGAAGCAGACAGGGCCAGAATGCCGAGAAAAACCATGACGAGGCGATAAGAACGCATGGGAGTATCCTTTCCCTTCCGTTATAATATAAGGAATTGCGTGTGCGGAACGTCATTAAAGTCAGGTGCTGCTGTTGTGTCAAGTCTGATTTATGGACGACGCTGCCGGAGATGAACGGGGTACTGCGGCATGACGCTAGGCTGTGCAGAAGAGGCCGTACTTTCTTTCCCATCTTGTCGGCATGGGCGATTTACGTTATAGGGAAGGCATCTGTCATGATATTCCGGGTTTTTTCATGAAAAACATATGCTTCGTTCTTTTTGTTCTTGTCAGTCTTCTGGGACCCTCCCTTATCGTTCCGTGGGAGGCCCGCGCGACGGCGCGTGCCTCCGGCGTCGACAGCGCGGGTGCCGCGTGGGAAGAGCGTTACGTCAAGGAAGCCCGCATCACCATAGAAAAAGGCGTGATCGGCGTCATGAGCGGCCTGCATTCTTCGGAGCAGCTGCGCGAATCCGTGGATTCCTTCTGCCGCACATGGTCCAGCTGGGAGGAGTCCAGACTGTTCATTCTTCAGGATGAACGCGACATTGACGTGTACGGCAATCTGTATTCCCTCCGGGTTCTGTGCAGAACGCTGAGACTTGCCGCCGGGGACTGGCACGACATGGAAAAGAGCGCCCGTTCCGAGGCGACCCTGGAAAAGGCTCTCTGGCTGGAGAAGGAAAGCAATATGCTGGCTTCTCCCGTGGCGGAAATCATCATGCGTCAGAGTTACAGCGACTATTTGCCCCGCAGAGTGGAAATCATGCAGGAACAGTTTCCCTATGTGGATGAATTTTACAAGCTTCACTCATTTCGTTCCTTGCTGCGCTGACGAGGTGAAACGGAACAAGGCGGAATCATGAAAGGTATTCGATTGCATCATGTTGCCATGGCCATTGCGGATCATGACGTCTACGAAAGAACGGTGGATTTTTACAGAAACGTCGTGGGGCTCCCGCTGTTGCGGAGCTGGAGCAACGGACCGCGTCACATTACCATGCTGGACTTCGGAAACAGCATTCTTGAAATCGTGTACGGTGCGGAAGGTTCGGGAACAGGCGTGTTTTCCCATGTTGCCATAGGCACGGAACGTCCTGAAGACGTGGACGCCATGCTGGAGCGCTGCGTTGCCGCGGGATGCGGACTCGTTCGTCCTGCCGGCGAAGTGAACATCATGGAGGATGGGGAGAACGGTCGCCGGTTTCGGATGCGCAACGGATTTTGCAGTGGTCCTGCCGGAGAGAGCCTGGAGTTTTTCTGCGAGTATTGAGCGAGGGCTCAAATGCATAAAAGAAAAGACCGTCCCGCAAAGAAGCGGGGCGGTCTTTTCTTGCAGCGGAGTGGAAAAGAAAGCGGACTTTCTCTTCCTGAGCATGAGCGGCACCGCAGCGGCGGGT
>NZ_CAJJIC010000159.1 GCF_905187505.1 uncultured Mailhella sp. | reverse complement strand
TGGTGGATCCGTCAGGCCATCACCCGCGCCATCGCGGATCAGGCCCGCACCATCCGCATTCCGGTGCACATGATAGAAACCATCAACAAGCTCATCCGCACCTCCCGCTATCTGGTGCAGGAGCTCGGCCGCGACCCCACTCCCGAGGAAATCGCGGAACGCATGGACTATCCCGTGGACAAGGTGAAGAAGGTGCTCAAGATCGCCAAGGAACCCATCTCCCTCGAAACCCCCATCGGCGACGAGGAGGATTCCAGCCTCGGCGACTTCATCGAGGACAAGAAGGCCGTGGCCCCCGCCGAAGAGGTGGTGAACACCAAGCTCTCCGAACAGATCGCCGCCGTGCTCGCCGACCTCACGCCCCGCGAGGAACAGGTGCTTCGCAAGCGCTTCGGCATAGGCGAAAAGTCCGACCACACCCTCGAGGAAGTGGGCAAGCTCTTCAACGTCACCCGTGAACGCATACGTCAGATCGAAGCCAAGGCCCTGCGCAAGCTCCGCCATCCGGTGAGAAGTCAGACCCTGCGCTCCTTCTACGAAAACTGATGCCGGAACGGAAGCCGGACGAGTCCATCGTCCGGGCCGCTTCCGTTTTCCAAGCTTCATGAGGCCGCGGCCTCCGGTTCTTCCGGTTGCGCGGCCTCATGGCGTACCGGGGGCAGCACGGTCCGGCACGTCGGAAGCCAGTGCTCCGCGCAGGGCCGCAGCGTTCGCGACGCGCCTACAGGCGCAGCGCGCAGGGCGGCACGGTCATGCCGCAGCTTCCCGAAGCCGTATGACGAACGGGCCTTTCTCCCTCCGCTCCCCGGATTTTCTGCCGATTCCGCGCCGGAACGCGCATTTTTCCAACCTCAGCTCCCTCAACACCATGACACATTACTCCTGCATCGTCGTCGGGGCCGGACACGCCGGCTGTGAAGCCTCCATGGCGCTCGCCCGTCTGGGCCATGACGTTCTCGTCATCACCAGCAACGTGGACCGCATCGGGCATCTTTCCTGCAATCCCGCCATCGGCGGCCTGGCCAAGGGGCACCTGGTGCGCGAAATCGACGCCCTCGGCGGCTGCATGGGCAAATGGGCCGACGAAGCCGGCATACAGTTCCGCATCCTCAACGCGAGCAAGGGCCCGGCCGTGCGCGCCCGCCGCGCCCAGATAGACCGCGAAACCTACCTTGCCGCGGCAAAGCGCGACCTCTTCGCGCAGGAAGGACTCACCATCTGGCAGGACATGGTCACGGAGATCATCGCGGAAAACGGCAGGGTCAGAGGCGTGCGCACCCAGCTCGGCAAGGAATTTTTTGCCGATCACGTGCTGCTCACCACGGGAACCTTCCTTCAGGGGCTCGTGCACGTGGGGCTCGTGCACTACAGCGCCGGACGCTTCGGCGACTCCGCGGCCATGGAGCTTTCCGACTCCCTGCGTTCCCTCGGCCTCACCCTCGGACGCCTCAAGACCGGCACCACTCCCCGCCTTCTGGCCAGCTCCATCGATTTCGACGCCATGGAAGCCCAGTACGGCGACAATCCGCCGCAGGGCTTCAGCTTCAGCGGGCCCGGCCCGGTGCTGCCGCAGGTGCCCTGCTTCGTCACCTGGACCAACGAACGCACCCACGACATCATCCGCTCCGGCCTCGACCGCTCGCCGCTCTTTACCGGCGTCATCACGGGCGTGGGCGCCCGCTACTGCCCCTCGGTGGAAGACAAGGTGGCCAGGTTCCCCGAGCGCGAACGCCATCACGTGTTCATCGAACCCGAAGGCCTGAACCGCGAGGAATATTACGCCAACGGCATATCCACCAGCCTGCCGCTGGACATCCAGGAAAAAATGGTGAGCTCCATCCGCGGCCTCGAACACGCCAAGATCGTGCGTCCGGGCTACGCCATCGAGTACGACTACGTGAATCCCGTGCAGCTTCGCCCCACCTTTGAAACCCGCAAGGTGGAAGGTCTGTGGCTGGCCGGTCAGATCAACGGCACCTCCGGCTACGAAGAGGCCGCCGCCCAGGGACTCTGGGCCGCGCTCAACATGGACGCCAAAATGAAGGGACGCGAACCCTTCCTGCCCGCCAGAAGCGAAGCCTACATGGCCGTGCTGGCCGACGAACTCGTCACCAAGGGCACGAACGAACCCTTCCGCATGTTCACCTCGCGCGCGGAATACCGTCTTCTTCTGCGCGAGGACAACGCCGACGCCCGTCTCACCCCGCGCGGCCGCGACATCGGCCTTGTGGGGGATGAACAGTGGAGCGTCTTCCGCGACAGGCAGCAGAAGCTGCACTCCCTCATGGACAAGCTCGGCTCCGTGCGCCTCACCCCCGACGCCGCCACGCAGGCCGCCTTTGCCGATCTCGACGAACCCTGCCCCAGTCAGGCCGTCACGCTGGCCGACCTCGGCCGCCGTCCGCAGCTTCCGCTGCGCCGGCTCTCCGTGTTCCTGCCCGAGCTTGAAAGCGCGCCGGACGACGTCATTCAGGAAGCGGAAATCATCCTCCGCTATTCCGGCTATCTGGAACTTCAGGACGAACTCGTTCGCCGCGCGGCCCGTCAGGAATCCATACGCCTGCCCGAAGACATGGATTATGACGGCATTTCCGGGCTCTCGCGGGAAATTCAGGAAAAGCTCTCCGCCATCCGTCCCCTGACCCTGGGACAGGCAGGACGCATTTCCGGCGTGACCCCGGCGGCGCTCGCCTGCCTTGAGGTGGAGCTGAAAAAGCGCGGACTGCTCCGTGCCGGCGGCGACAGGTAGAAGATCCTTTCCTGCGCCGGGTTCCTTCTTTAATGAAAGAGGTCGGGGAACGACGTTTCCCCGGCCTTTTTTCATGCCGCCGCCTCGCTCCGGCAAAAGGATACGCGCCCGCGACCGAATCGCCGGAACGAAGCACGCGCGACGCCTGCCCGCGCCTCCCCACACGTGCCCGCCCTCCATGCGCGGCCGTGCTCCGGGCCCGTCGCCGGGACCGGCTCTCCCGTGCCCGACGAAACGGCCCCCTCTCTTCCCGCCCGCGCTTTCGTCCCTGCCGCGATCTCCGCTCCCGGCGCTTCCTCGTCCGGGGCTCTCCCCTCTTTCCGATGCGCCGTATCTTCCGCCCGAAAAGCGTGCCCTGCGCTTTCCGGCCTCGGCAGGTCCCCCCGGCGCTTCCTCGTCCCGGTCCCGTTCTTTTCCAGAACAAGAGCGCCCCTTCCCATCCTCCCCGCATCCTCCGCCTTCCCCGCAGGGGCAGAGAAGCCGCTTTCAGAGGTCTTCTCTTCCTCTGCCCGAAGCCTGCCCCTTCCCGCCCGAATGCCGTTCCCAACGCAACGCCGGGGGGACGTTCTTTACGCATCCGCTGCCGGACGACGTCGCCGAAAAGACGCCTTTGTCTGAAAAATAAATAAAAATTCAATTTTATCAATGTATTAGAATAAACATTGACCATTCTTTCAAAAAAAATTGCGAAAAGGCCAAATTTTTTGTTGACAGAAGGGGGCATTTTCCATAAACACATACCTGCGCATGGGCAGTTAGCTCAGTTGGTAGAGCATCGCCTTCACACGGCGGGGGTCACAGGTTCAAGTCCTGTACTGCCCACCATGCGAAAAGTGGAGCGGTAGTTCAGTTGGTTAGAACGCCGGCCTGTCACGCCGGAGGTCGTGGGTTCAAGTCCCATCCGCTTCGCCATTCAAGGTCCTGCAAACATGTGTTGCGGGACTTTTTTTTTGCCCTTTGCAGGCTCGGAGCGCTTCCTCCCGTGTGCGCCCCGCCCTTCTGAAAAGCACGCCTCCCGGAAGAACCCGGCCTCAATAGCGCCGCGGACTTTCTCTTTCATAAAGCGCCCCGGCCAGACTACCCGAAGCAGCGTGCCTCCTTTTCCCTCATCTTTCGGAACGCGCGTCGCCGTTCTCCCTTTTCCGGCGGAGCGATCCGTTTCCCTCACCCATTTCCCCGACAGCGTTTTTTGTTCCCCTCCTCGCTTCCGCGCACTTCCGCCGCACGGACAACGGCCGTCCCGTGGACAGAAAAAACGCCCCGGCACATCCCCGTTTCCGCTTCCGCAAGCCGTCTCCGCAGCCGCGCCGTCCCATCCATCCTCACCCGGCCGCAACTTCTTTCCCGTGAAGACCGCTCCCGCCGGGACAGCCTCCCCGTTCCATGCCCCGACCTCCAGACGGCCGCGGCCCCTGTGCCCCGGGCAGACGGGACGCCCTTCGACCAGACACGCCCTCCACGCCCTCCGCTCACCCACGTTTTCCCCGCAACGTCCTGTCGACCGGCCCCGCCGCCGTTCTTCGTCCCCGCCGCCTTGCCGCGCCTCGGGACAGAGCGCCTCGTTCCGCATCCTCACCGGTACCGGAAAAGGAACGCACGCATCGTTCCGCCCGCACGCTCACGCTCTTTCCGACGACTGGCCTCCCGCCTTCCCCGGTACCGGCCGTGTCGACCGCCCATTCTTCCCGATCCGAAGCGTCGCCCATCCCCTCTTTGCGACGCTGCCGGCACGACGCCTCCTTCCCCCAAAATTAAATTGAGCGCTCAAACAATTTTTCTGAATCGTCATTTTATACTGGTAAAACAAGATATTGAGCGTATGCTCAAGCAATTTTTCGCGTCCGCGTCCCGGGCCTGCCTCTTGACTCATTTCATGAGCTCATTACACTGAGCAGACGTATCTGCCCCG
>NZ_CAJJIC010000158.1 GCF_905187505.1 uncultured Mailhella sp. | reverse complement strand
CCCCGTGAAAGCGCTGCACCCGGCCTTCGTCGGCAAGCTGATTGATGTCACGCCGCATGGTCTGCGGCGTGACGGCAAAGTGCTGGGCCAGTTCCTCAATCGTGGCATAGCCGCGCTTGTTGAGAAACTCAAGAAGATTCTTTTTTCGGCTGTCTGCTCTGTTCATGGGTCATCCTGCAAAGAAGTGCGAGAAGTATAAAAGCAACGGACCTCTTTCGGCAAGGGAAAAGAATGATGGGAAAAATGCAGTGTGTGAAAAAAAACACTATTGACACACTGGTGTAACAAAGACTACACTCTCTTAATTCGATCCGTTTGCTTTTTTCCCGGGAGAGACGAAGATGACGCGAAGGTGCGTCCCGAATTCTCCCGGGACAGGCGTTTTTTGAAGCGCCCAGCGGCACGGCCGTTCTTGAGGAACCGACGGACTGCTCGAAAGGGCGCGTCACGGTGCGGGCGGATGGCGAAGCTCCCGGAAAAGCGGCTTTTCTGCGGTCTGTCCGCGTGCCGGACGGGAATATGCGCGATTCTTGCAACAGCGACAACTGGGGAAAGAGGCACAGAATGTCGGTAAGTTTTTATTTTGACAGGCAGGACAGAGAGATCCTGACCATGGTCAACAGGATACTGGAATGTCCGGACAAGGCCCAGAGCCGGGTGTTCGACGCCAACCTGCATCCCCACGGCATCAAGGGACTGGTGATTTCCCGCGTGTCGAGGGTGGCCTATGCCGTCATCAACCTGCTCACCAATCTGGAAGTGGGCCAGGCCGACGACCGCATCATGGCGCTTCAGGCCCTCTACGACGAGGTGATGAGCAGCGCCCATTCCATGCTGCGCCGCAACACGGCCCGCGTGCTTCTGCAGATCATGAAGGACCTTGTGCGCGCGCAGGATTCTCCGCTCACCCAGCTCAAGCTGGCGCACGATTTCCGCAAGGCGGCCCAGGGCACCCCGCGCGTGGTGCGCAAGATGCTCGCCCGCTATCATCTGCCGGAAATGCCCGAGGAATGGAATCAGCTCTCCTTCGACGACCACGTGTACGACGCCCATTCGCGCGGACGCAAGACCCCCACGCACCTCATCATGGACGCGTGGATCAAGGGACTGCGCTATCTGACCGTGGTGTACTCCAACTACATAGACTACGCGGCCGCGAGAGAAATTCTGGACGCCGCGGCCATCATGGGCATTCATGTGCGCGTGGGGCTCGAGGTGCGCTGTCCCTTCCGCGGCCGCTACGTGAGCATGGTGTGGGTGCCGCGCGGCTTCAGCGCCTCCGGCGACTTCCTGGAATTTCTGGAGTCGGACAAGATGCGCGCCCTCACCGAGCAGGGCCGCGCCGCCGTGGACTGGCGCAGGCAAAGAACCCTCGAGGCCCTCGATCGCTGGAACTCCGGCCGCAGACACGAAATTTCCGCCGCGTGGGGCATGGACATCCCCGAAATCAAGCCCGGACGCCTCATGGCCTGCGTGGGCCTCGGTCAGCCTTCCTTCGAGCATCTTGCCGAGTGCATGCACGGTCATGTGCTGCCCTTTGCCAAGGAGCGCGCCCGCGCCCTTAAAGAACGCGTGGCCGCAGGAGACGACGAGGACGGCGCCGCCGAACGCGAAATACTCGAGCTGGAAAACCTGACCAGCGCGGTCATCGCGCGCGACTGGCTGGAAGGCTCGGACCTGCCCGTCATAGGCTCGGACGAGAAGGACCTGCCCGCCATGTTCACGCGCTCGCCCGCTCAGATGGTGGAGGAACTTTCCACCCTGCACACCGGCTACCGTCTCATCCTGAACCTCGCCGGTCTCAACGTGCGCGACGTGCTCGAGCTGCTCTACGACTGCGACTGCTGCATCACCCACCTCGAGCTCTTCAACCTCAAGGACTGGCACGAGGGCCTTCTCAACGACCTGCCCGCCATCAACGAGCTTCAGACCGTGCTCAACGAGGGCCGCGGGCCGCGCATCAAGCAGATGGTGCATGAAATCCTCGACAGCCTCGAGGAGAAGGGCGAAACCGAAAGGGCGGAGAAGTTCCGCAGCATTCAGAGCAACATTCCCACGCTCTGGGAATACTACCGCAAGAACCCTCTGAAGAGCCGCATAGGCTCGAACTCCGTGCGCGACAACAACGGCCGTTCCTTCGGCATGGGCTTCGTCTACGCCGAAACCCTGCCTTCCCGCGCCAAGAAGACCCTGCGCGAAAACAGCCGCTATGTGGGCGAAATTCCCGTGCATACCCGCATCGAGGAGCGCGTGAGCTACGAGGACGACAGCGAAAGCGTTTCCGCCTTCACGCGCGTCATTCGGCACATTCCCGGCTTCCGTCACTTCCTTCAGCCCAGAAACCGCGCCTGGCAGCCAGACGACAACAGCGAAATCACCCGCTCCGGCAACGTGGTGAGTCTCGGCGGCATCAACACGCCTCCCGCCAACGCGCTTCTGGAGGAAAAGCAGCCGCAGAAGGATGACAAGCCCGGTTCCGCCTACCTGAGCACCACCGTGACCAACTGCATCAAGGTCCTTGCCGGATTCATCCCTTCGGTGGCCTCCTTCCTCTATACCCAGGACTGGTGGTTCCTCGCCTGGTTCGGCACCTTCATATGGTTCGGCATCACCGGCATCCGCAACATCATTCAGATGGTCGTGGCCGGCAACGGCACCACGCGCACCACGCTTCTGCGCTGGAAGGATCACGTGAGCATCAGCCGCATATGCGACTCGCTCATGTATACCGGCATTTCCGTCGCGCTCCTTGCGGTCATCGTGCGCGTGTGGCTGCTCGAGGATCTGTGCGGACTCAGCGTGCGCGAACATCCCGGCATCGTCTTCGCCGTGCTCAACTTCGTGAACGCCATCTACATCTGCACCCACAACATCTATCGCGGCTTCCCCCGTGAGGCCGCCATAGGCAACCTCTTCCGCAGCGCCCTCGCCATTCCCGTCTCGTCCTGGTACAACCAGGCATTCGTGGCCATCCTGCTCTTGTGCGGCGTGGAAGATCCGCTCTTCTATTCCGTGCCGAGCGCGGCCATCATCTCCAAGCTCGCTTCCGACACCGTGGCCGCCGTCATCGAAGGCTACGCCGACAGCCAGAACAACCGCCGCATGCGCCGCTGGGACTACGACGGCAAGATCGCCCGCGTGTTCGCCTGCTACACGAGACTCGAGCTGCTCTTCCCCGAAGAGGACATACTCATCAAGCTCGCCCGCTCCGAAGGCCGCGTCGACGAGCTCAGCGGAGAGGCCCGAAAGCTGGAACTCGCCCTCATCATCAACGCCCTCGACCTCATGTACTTCTGGTTCTATCAGCCCCGCGCACAGGACGCCTTCCGCCGCATGGTCAGAAACATGAGCCAGGCCGACAGAACCGTGTTCGCCCGTTCCCAGCTCGTGCTTCTGCGTGAGCGGGACATAAGCCAGCTTTTTGTGGACGGCCTTGTGGGACGGAACTTTTCGCAGCCTCTGGCCTTCTATCTCGACAAGCGTCGCGACTACCTCAACGCCATGATGAAGCTCTGCCGTCCCGGCCGCAAAACCGTTCAGCAACTGCCTTCCATTACCTTTGAAGGAGACACCCCCTCCGCCGAACAAAAAAGCGTTTCTTCCGCGCAGGGATGAAAAAGACCGGACTTTGTATTGCTTAAAGGGCTGAAGTATAGTACACGAAAGACATACTCGCAGACGCCGATGATCGTTTGCGGGCATGACATTCCCGTTGGTTCGCGGGAATGTCGCAACGCGTATGCCAAAAGGCGGCATACCTGAACAAGTTCTGAGGAGGACTTATGAAACGCTTTGTTGCTCTTTCCCTGATCATGGGTCTGATGATCGGCGCCACGGCCATGGTCGGCACCGCTCAGGCCGCCAAAGTCATCAAGATCGCCGGCATGAAGGCCGAAGGTGAACCCGAAACCATCGGCATGCACAAGTTCGGCGAATATCTTGAAAAGCTTTCCAACGGCAAGTACAAGGTAAAGGTCTACCCCAACAGCTCCCTCGGCAAGGAAGACAAGTACATCGCCGACACCCGCCGCGGCACCATTGAAATGTGCGCTACCGGTACCCAGGTCGCTTCGTTCCATCCCGCCATGGCCATGATGGAAACCCCCATGCTGTACGACAGCTATGAACACGCCTACAAAGCCATCAACGGCGGCGTCTTCGACCTCCTCACCGACGGTTTCACCGAAAAGTCCGGCCTCCGTACCCTCAATATGTTCCCTCTCGGTTTCCGTCATTTCTACACCAAGAATCCCGTGCACAGCATTGACGACATCAAGGGCCTCAAGCTCCGCGTGCCGAACATCACCCTGTACACCACCTTCGCCAAGGAATGCGGCATCAACGGCCAGGCCATGCCCTTCGCCGAAGTCATGAGCTCCGTTGACCAGGGCGTCATCGACGGCGGCGACAGCCCCCTCTCCGACATCACCTCCACCAAGGTGTACGAAAAGTGCCCCCAGATCACTCTGACCGGCCACATCCTCGTCATCCACAGCCTCTTCATCAACGAAAAGCTCTATCAGTCCCTGCCTGATCAGGACAAGGCCTGGTTCAACGAAGCCGCCAAGATGGCTGCTGAAGACGTCTGGAAGCTCGTGCAGGATATGGACAAGAAGTCCATCGCCGAAATCGAAAGCCACGGCGGCACCGTTTCCGAACCCACTCAGGCCATGAAGGACTTCATGACCGAAGCTGCAAAGCGCACCTGGACCAT
>NZ_CAJJIC010000157.1 GCF_905187505.1 uncultured Mailhella sp. | reverse complement strand
ACGTTCCCGCCGCGCGGCGAAGCCGCAAGGCGAAACAGGGGGGCGCGGGGGGAATCATTCCCCCCGCTGCCTTTCCTGCCTTTCCTGCCTTTCCGGGGGCAGGGGCGGCGCCCCGGCTGCTCCTTTCTTTTCCGCACTGCGTCCGCATGACGCCGGAAAAATGTGATCATGGACACATACGTTATTCAACTTTCCTTCATCTTGTCCATGATGAACAAAAAAACTCCGCATATTCTTCATTCAAGAGCTCAATTGCGTCTTTATTGTCATCCGTCATGCGCCGATTTTTTTGCATGATTCATTTTTGAATCAATCATTACACAATGCTGCAACGGCCAATCGTTCTTTTTCTTGCCCAAAAGAGTCGACTGCGGTATAGTTCCGCTCCCTGCCTTCCGTCCCGTGGCCGACCTTCAGGGCGCTTTCCCCGGCACCGGAGCACGGAACGGCGCCACCTTCAACCCCTTCACGCCATGCACGACATCACAGGATCCGCGCCGGACGGCGCGTCGAAAAACGAGCGGAAGCCGGTCTTTCTCCATGACCTTCTCGGCATGGAGCTCATCTTCTCGGAGCCGGGCACGGTCCGGGCCCGGCTCAGGGTCGAAGAAAAGGTCTGTCAGATCTTCGGCTTTCTGAGCGGTGGGGCCTCTCTGGCGCTTGCGGAAACGCTGGCCGGATTCGGCTCGCTTGCGCTTTGCGGCGAGCATGAATCACCGCTCGGCATTCAGGTGAGCGCGAACCATGTTCGCGCCGTGCCCATGGGCGGCGAAGTCACGGCCACGGCAAGCATTCTGCATCAGAGCCGCGGCATTCACGTGTGGAACGTCGACATCGTCGACGACGAAGGACGGCTTGTTTCCACCTGCCGCGTCACCAACCGCATCACGCAAAGGAAAAGCCCATGAGCAACCGACAGTGGACCCGCATACGGGAATATGAAGACATTCTCTTCGACTTTCACCACGGCATTGCCAGAATCACCATCAACCGGCCTCACCGCCGCAACGCCTTCACGCCCACCACGGTTTCCGAAATGGGCGACGCTCTGCGCATCTGCCGCGAATCGGCCGACATCCGCGTGGTGGCGCTGACCGGAGCCGGAGACAAGGCCTTCTGCAGCGGCGGCGACATGAACGTCAAGGGCCGCGGCGGCTACGTGGGACAGGACGGCGTGCCGCGCCTCAACGTGCTCGACGTGCAAAAGCAGATACGCTCGCTGCCCAAGCCCGTGATCGCCATGGTCAACGGCTTTGCCATAGGCGGCGGGCACGTGCTGCACGTGGTGTGCGACCTTACCATCGCGTCGTCAAGCGCCCGCTTCGGCCAGACCGGCCCGAGGGTGGGGAGCTTTGACGCGGGCTTCGGGGCGTCCTATCTGGCCCGGGTGGTGGGACAGAAGAAGGCCCGCGAAATATGGTTTCTCTGCCGCCAGTACAGCGCGGAGGAAGCGCTGGCCATGGGGCTCGTGAACAAGGTGGTCGAACCTGAACGCCTGGAAGACGAAATGGTGGAATGGGCGGAAACCATGATGCAGCACACAGCCCGCTTGCGCTGCGCATGATCAAGGCGGGACTCAACGCGGAACTCGACGGACAGGCGGGCATACAGGAGCTTGCGGGCGACGCCACGCTGCTCTACTACCTCACCGATGAAGCGCAGGAAGGCGGCCGCGCCTTTCTGGAAAAGCGCCGTCCCGACTTTTCTAAGACGCCGACCTTTCCGTAGGAGGCCGCCCCATGAATCACGACACGCTTCTTTTTGAAGGCCGCGCCTTCGGGCCCGGCGACCTCGACATGCTGCGCGCCTCGTCCCGTCGCTTCGTTCGCGAAGAGCTTGCGGACTTTCTTGAGGAATGGCACGCGGAATCTCCCACCGTTGCCGTGCAGAGCTCCGGTTCCACGGGAACGCCCAAGGTCATGCGCGTGGAAAAGACCCGCATGAGGGCGAGCGCCCGCATGACCTGTTCCTTTCTCGGACTCAGGGCGAACGATCGCGCCCTTCTGTGCATGCCTCTGCGCTACATAGGCGCAAAAATGATGGTGGTGCGGGCGATTGAACAGGGACTCGACCTTCATTGCGTCGAGCCTTCCGGCCATCCACTGAAAGGGCTCGAGCATGCGCCGGACTTTCTGGCCGTGACGCCCGCGCAGATGTTTTCCTCGCTGGAAGACCCGTGCGAAGCCGAACTTCTGCGCGAAACGCGACACATCATCATCGGCGGCGGGGCCGTGGACGCGGCGCTTGGCCGCAGGCTCCGGGACTTTCCCCACGCAGTGTGGTCCACCTACGGCATGACCGAAACGCTTTCGCACATCGATCTGCGGCGGCTGAACGGACCGGAAGCCTCGGAGTGGTACGCCCCCTTCGAGGGAGTGTCCCTGCGCCTCACCGCCGACGGCGCGCTTTGCATATCCGCCCCCGCGGTATGCAGCACGGAACTCGTCACCAACGATCTTGCCGTGCTGGACGCGTCGGGGCGCTTCCGCATTCTCGGCCGGAAGGACAACGTGATCAACAGCGGCGGCATGAAAATCCAGATCGAGGAGATGGAAGAGCTGCTTCGGCCCGTGATGCCCTGCCCCTTCCAGATCACCGCCGTGCCCGACGAAAAGTTCGGGGAAGCCGTGGTCATGCTGACGGAAGGACAGGAAGAGGAGGACTGGACGCCCTTCTTCGCCCGTCTGCCGCGCCATGCCCGGCCGAAACAGACGTTTCACGTGCCCGCCCTTCCGCGCACGGGCACGGACAAGCCCGACCGGGCCGAGGCCCGACGCCTGGCACGCGCCATGAAGGAGCAGCGTCATGACTGAACTCCACAACTCAGGCCGTCCGCTTCCTCTGCGCGCCTACGTCGCGCTGGCGCTGACCGTCGTGTTCTTCTCCGGCGCGCTTACCGGCGCTCCGGGCGTGCTCGGCTGCCTGGACTTCACCACGGCAAGCGGCGCGTTCGGACACATCGCCGGGGACTTCACCTTTCTCGGCAAGGGCGGCGGCGGGGCGCGCTACGGCTTTCTTTTCGCCCTGTCGCTCGTTCCGGGCATCATGCTGGCCCTCGGCGTGGTGGAAATGGCCGAACGAATGCAGGCGCTGCACGCCGCGCAAAAGCTGCTCACCCCGCTCATGAAGCCCCTGCTCGGTCTGCCGGGTGCGGCCGGACTCGCCCTCATTTCCAGCCTCCAGAGCTCGGACGCGGGCGCAGCCATGACCAAAGACCTGCACGACAAGGGACTCATCACGGAAAAGGAAAAAACCGTGTTCGCGGCCTTCCAGTTTTCCTCGGCCTCGTCCGTCACGGTGTACCTCAGCATGGGCGTCGCCCTTTTCCCGTTCCTTGCCGTGCCGCACCTTCTGCCCCTCGGCGTGATCCTCTTCTACAAGGTCGCGGGCACCAACCTCATGAGACTGTATCTGCGACTCGCGGAACGAAACAGGGAGGCAGACTGATGGACAATCTCTATTCCGCCTTCGTCGAAGGCACGGTCAAGGGCTGGAAGGTCGCCACGCAGAACATGCTGCCCAACGTGGTCATCGCCTTCACGCTCATCGCCATGCTTCAGACCAGCGGACTGCTCGACGGCCTCGGCCGGGCGTGCGCGCCGGTCATGGAGCTCTTCGGCCTGCCCGGAGAGGCCGTCACCGTGCTCATATCCACATGGTTCTCGGCAGGCGGCGGCGTGGGCGCAGCGGCAGGACTCTACAGCCACGGCATTCTGAACGCCACGCACATAAGCATTCTCATGCCCGCCATCTTCCTCATGGGCGCGCAGATACAGTACGCAGGTCGCATCCTCGGCGTGGCGGGCGTACACTCACGTCATTATCCCGTGCTCTACGGCATAGGCATGCTCAACGCCGCCCTCGCCATGCTCACCATGCGGCTCTTCGTGTAACCCCTCTCCCCTTAAAACCAAAAACAGGCCCGGTCGAAAAATCGGCCGGGCCTTCCTGCATGCTGAAAACCGTCTTACTTCTTCCGCTCAAGCAGATCCTCGGGAGCCTGCTTTTCCAGCTCGGTGAGGACGTCTTCCAGCTCGTTGCTCAGGGTGTTGGCCTTTCGCGGCTCCCAGTCGGCAAGGGCGGAACGCATCGCGTTCAATTTCTCTTCCACCTTCTTCGCGCCGGGCATGAGGAGCTTTCGCGTCTCCTCGGGAATGTCGGCAAAACGCAGGGAATCGGGCAGATACTCGGCCAGCTCCGTCACGCCGCGCTTCATGCCGGAAGGCCCCCAGCGGTCGAGCTCCGACCACACCAGAGCCGACAGCTTCGGCCACGCAGCCGTCACTTCATCCTCGTTGTACGTCCATGACCCCACGCGAATCTGCAATATCTTTCCCATAATTTCCCTCTAAAAATTTAAAATTTCCATATATCTTCTACTAATAAACAATCTATTGTCCTAATTGTTTTCTTTAGCAATTCATCATTTTTCATTACCGGTCTAATATCACAATAATATACACCATCTAATGGATTTAATTTTACAGTATAACCTTTAAAATGACCAGTAAGAAATGTTGTATTTATTCCAAAATTTGGTTCTTTACCTTTTCTTTGAACGTCATTAAGAAATACAGCAAAATGAGGAACATTTTTACATGTAAGTTTATTATATAAAAATTTATCAATAAATATTTTATCAATTCTATCTTTACTAGATGTTTTTACAGAGCCTATAGCTTTAATTTCCCCGTTATTTTCTATAATTAAATCATGTTGATATGACATAGAAAATAACTTTTTATTATTATACACGACCGGAACATTTACAGTTCCT
>NZ_CAJJIC010000156.1 GCF_905187505.1 uncultured Mailhella sp. | reverse complement strand
CGAATGGGCGGTTGGCATGAAATTCTACACGTTTCATCTCGTTAGGAGCCAGTGGGACCTTGTCGACGACGACACCATGATCATCACCATTTCCGACCACGGCGCCACGCCCGACGGTCCCTACATCAACCCCGTGAACATTCTTGCCGACGCCGGTCTTCTGGTAAGGCGCAAGGCTCCCGAGGCTCCGGCCACCGACAAGGCGCAGAGCGCCTTCTATGCCAAGTACAACGAACTCTACTTCTCCAGCGACCCAGATCCGGAACGCTCCATGGCCATTCCCAGCCGTTCGTGCTTCATCTACATCAACCTCAAGGGCCGCGACCCGCACGGCATCGTCGATCCCGCGGACTACCGCAAGGTCCAGTACCAGATCATCGACGCACTCATGACCTATGTGCATCCCGAAACGGGCATGCGTCCCTTCGCGCTGGCCGTGACCAAGCAGGAAGCACGCCTTCTCGGCCAGGGCGGAGAACAGTGCGGCGACGTCGTGTACGCGCTGCGCCCCGAATACGCAGGACAGCACGGTCCCATTCTGCCCACCGACGATTACAGCATGGGCAGCATGAAGGCGCTGCTCACCTTTACCGGCCCCGGCGTCAAACGCAACTACCGCATGACCCGCTTCTGCAACATCATCGACATGGTGCCAACGGTATGCAGGCTGATGAATCTGCCCGTTCCCAAAGACTGCGAAGGCGCCGTACTCTATCAGCTTCTCGACGAGCAGAGCTGATCCCGTTCACAGAACCATTTTTCATCCAGGAGAACATCATGGCCGACATAAAAGCCGTCATCATCGTGCTGAAGGGCAGCCTGAAGGAAGAGGCGCTGTCGCAGCTCAGGGACAAATACGTTCAGTTCGATCACTACGCCGCCGGTGAAACCGGCGTGGAAAAGCTCGACAAGGCCGTCGTGCTCAACAGCGGAGACCTCAACGCTCTCGAGGAGGCCGCCGCCCTGCATCCCGTGGTCATACACGCCGACGCGGCCCATCTCGCCGCCACGGTCCAGGCCGTGACGGACGTGCGCAACCGCCACACTCTCATCGTCGTCATCGCCGATGACGGCGTATGCTTCATCGGCGCAGGCATCACGCGGGAAAGAACCTCCTCCGAACGCGCCGTCAACGCCGCCGACATCGTACCCACGATATGCTACCTGACCGGCATTCCCGTCCCTGCCGACAGCACCGGCGCGCTGCTCTACCAGGCCATGAAGGACGTGAACGCACCCTATACGCAGATAGCCAGCCTGAAGGCCTCCGTCGAGGCGCTCGAATACACTCTGGAACGCTCCCAGCGCAAAGCGTGGGACAAGCACGACTGCGCATAGAAGCCGGACGACGAACGCGCGGGGCTTCCTTGAGGCCCCGCGCCGGACCTGCCGCTTCCGGCGCCCCGCAAACAGCGTACCCCCCGCCGGAAAGACCGCCGTCCAGACAGGGGGCGACTCTTCCCCCTTTCCCATAATCGGCTGAATGTTTCCTCCCCTTCACGCGGTTTTCCTCGACGGATTCCGCATTCCTGAGGTCCAGGTGAACAGATGGATATCGTCACACGCACACAGACAACGCTTCAGCCAGTATTTAATTTTCTCCTCGGCATCTCCGGAGTCGCGGTCTTCGCCATCATGATTGTCACGACCGTGGATGTCGCAGGGCGCTTTTTCTTCCATATGCCTCTGGAGGGCGGCATGGAAGTGAGCGAACTCATCATGCTGTTTGTGGGATTCACCGCCTTCATCGCCATCGAAGGCAAAAACGGACACCTCATCGTGGATCTGCTGTACCACAAGTTCTCCGAGGGCGGACGCGCGGCGCTGCGCGTCTTCCAGATGACGGCGAGCGTGCCGTACATGTTCATCCTTGCATGGGAACTGCACATCAACGCGGTCGACAAGACCGAATTCGGCGATCTTACCGAGGTACTCGGCATTCCTGTAGGGCCCTTCTATCATTTCGTCAGCCTCTGCCTGTTCATCCTTGTCCTGGCCATGTGCCTCACGCTTGTGACGAGCGCCGTCACGGCTGTACGGAACCGGCGGACAGTCGCGGCACTTGCGGCTTGCGCCGCGGGTATCGGACTCGTGATTCTGGCCCGCGTGCTCACCGGCTCCAATCTCGGGCTGAGCTCGGGAGCCGTGGGCGGACTCATCATGCTCTACCTCTTTCTGCTCATCCTCTCCGGCATGCCCATAGGCTACGCCATGTGCACGGCAGGCGTACAGGGGCTCATGCTCATGATGGACCTGCCGGAACTCGCCTACGGAATGGCCGCCTGCGCCCCCTATCCTCAGGTGGCATCCTTCAACATGACCGTCATTCCCATGTTCATCCTGCTCGGCGAACTCGCGCTGTTCGGCAATGTGAGCAAGGGGCTCTTCGACACGGCCTCAAGCTGGATGGGGCATCTGCCCGGCGGCGTCGCCATCGCCACGGTGGGAGGTTGCGCGGGGTTCGCCGCCGTATGCGGCGACAGCATAGCCACGGCCATGACCATGGCCACGGTGAGTCTGCCGGAAATGGAAAGGAAGGGATACAACAAGGCCTTCGGCGCGGCATGCCTTTCGGTGGGCGGCACTCTCGGCATACTCATTCCTCCGAGCATGGGCTTCATTTTCTACGCCGTGGTGACGGAAGAATCCGTCGGCAGGCTGTTCATGGCCGGCGTCCTTCCCGGCATTCTCCTCACCGTCATTCTCATGGGCATCATCTACGTTCGGGCTCTGATCAATCCGTCGCTCGCTCCCCGGGGACCTCGCCGCTCCTGGAAGGAACGTTTCCTGTCCCTGCACAAGATGCTCCCCATGATCGGCCTCTTCACCCTCATCATGGGCGGCATTCTCTCAGGCATATGCACTCCCACGGAAGGCGGCGCCATCGGAGCCTTCGGCTGTCTGGTCTACGCCGTCTGCACCCGTACGCTGACCCTGGCCAAGCTGTACCACGCCTGCACGGTATCCGCAGAACTGTGCGGCAGACTTTTCCTCATTCTCGTCGGCGTGGGCATCATGGGCTATGTGCTTGCCGCATCCAATCTTCCCACGCTGCTGGCCGAACTCATCGCAGATTCGGGCATCAGCAGGTACATGCTCCTCGCCGCCATCCTGCTGGTGTACATCCTGCTCGGCATGCTCATGAACGTCATTCCCATGATCATGCTCATCCTGCCCGCCATTTTCCCCTGCGTGGTGGCCGCCGGTTTCGACCCCGTATGGTTCGGCGTCATCACCGTGCTCATGATGGAACTCGGCCAGATCACACCTCCTGTGGGCGTACTGGTGTTCGCCATGGCAGGCGTGATTTCCGACGTGCCCATGTCCAGCATCTTCCGTCACGTGACGTACTTTTTCGGCGGCATCATGGCATGCGTGCTGCTGCTCATCCTGTTCCCCCAGATAGCCCTGTATCTTCCTTCTCTCCTCTGACTCGAAAAAGGCCCTTCCCCCTGTTGTTCTCTCCAACCGGTCCAAAGGAGTACGTATGACATCATCGCTCATGAAAAAAATCGCCGTGTTTCCTCTGCTGACCCTTCTTCTCGCCTCCACGGCCGGCAAGGCCTGCGCCGAAGCCGAATTCGAGTTCAAGTCCTCATCCCAGCAGGTCACCACGCATCCGGTCATGGCCAAGGGCTTTCTGCCCCTGCTCGACCTCGTCAAAGAAAAAACCGGCGGACGCATCAGCATCACCTACTACAACCCCAATACGCTCATGCCCACCAAGGCTCTGCTCGACGGCCTTCGCAAGGGGCTCATCGACATCGCCAGCTTCCAGCCCACCCAGGAACTGGCACGCTTCCCCGCCTCGGAAGTCATAGAAATGCCCATGCTCTTCGACTCAGCCCTTGCCTCCTCTCTCTCTTATCTGGAGCTGACGCGGACCAACCCCTATCTGAAAAAAGAATGGAGCTTCCTCAGACCCGTCACCGTCACCACGTCCGTCCCCCAGGATATCCTGAGCAAGAAGCCGATCCGCACGCTGGAAGATCTTAAGGGACTGCGCATAGCGGCCGTCTCTTCCCCTGGACTGGAACAGATAAAGCTGCTCGGCGGCATACCTGTGCTGCTTCAGCTCACCGACATGTACCTGAGCCTGCAGAGAGGCATGGTGGATGCCGTCATGGCCCCCATTCCCACATATAAAAGCTCCAAGGTCTGCGAAGTGGCCAAGTACCTCACCAAATGCAACCTGGGCGTCATGTCCTCACCCTTCGGCTTCAGCATGAAAAGCTACAACCGCCTTCCCGCCGACCTGAAAAAGAGCTGGGATGATATTTTTGAAAACGAAGGCCCTACCCTGTTCCGCGCCTCCTGGATAGACCGCTCGGCGACGGAAGACCTGGAATACATAAAGAAAAACAACGGGGTGGAAGTCATCGAAATCTCTCAGGCGGAACGAGTCCGCTGGATAAAGGCCCTGGAGCCCATCTATGAGGAGTTCATCGGGAAAATGAAGGACAGGAATATCGACGGCGAGTCGCTCCTCAACGAGTGCCGCGCCCTCAACAAGAAATACAGCGATCCTGCCGTGATCAGCGAGCTTTTCGCAACATACAAGGCCAAGTATCCGAATCTTGAATTCGGCATGTAGCGTTCATATTTCAAACACGTGCATCAAAAAAACGAACACCTCTGTTCGTCGGGAAGTGTTCCCTCTGTGAACACTTCCCGATTTTATAAATAATACAAAGAAATATTTGATTAATTTTTCGTGGTACTGTATTTGAATATCATTTATGAGCTTTAAATTGCATGAGAATTACGGTGGGTTATGAACA
>NZ_CAJJIC010000155.1 GCF_905187505.1 uncultured Mailhella sp. | reverse complement strand
CCCGCCGCGCGGCGAAGCCGCAAGGCGAAACAGGGGGGTGCGGGGGGAATTATTTCCCCCGTCGGGGTCCAGGGGCAGCGCCCCTGTGTCTTTCCGGGGTGCGGGGGGCGGCGCCCCGCGCCTTCTCAGTCTGTCCCGTCCTCTTTCCTTTCTCTCCCGGAGTTTTCGAGGCACAGGGAGATGAAGGCGCGCATGGGGGCGGTGAGGTATTTGCGCTTGTGGCAGATGATGTTGAAGTCGCGTTCCAGGGTGGGTTGCAGGTCGAAGGGGGCGACGCAGCCTTCCTGCACATCCTTCTGCACGAGCAGGCAGGGCAGGACGGAGACGCCGAGGCCTGCGGCGACGCCGCGAATGATGGCCTGGTTGCTCACGCTTTCCCAGAGGGGGCGGACGTGGAGCTGTTCGAGGGAGAAGCAGGCGTCGAGGATTTCGCGGCCTCCGCTTCCCTTTTCTCGGAGCAGCAGGGGCTGAGATGCCAGTTCTGCGATGGTGACGTCGTTTCGTCCGGCGAGGGGATGATCCGGGGGCGCTATGCCGCACAGCCGGTCCTTTCTGAACGGGCGGCAGCGGATGTCCGGGTGCTGCGGGGCGTTTTCGATGAGGCCGATGTCTATGCTGTTGTCTGTGGCGAAGCGCTCGATGGTGGCGGAGTTGTGGATGACCACCTCGGCATGGATGCCGGGGAAGCGCTCGCGGCAGGCCGTGAGCAGCGAGGGGAGCACGTGCGTGCCTATGGTGATGCTGGTGCCTATGCGCAGGGTGCCCGTTTCGTCCCAGTCCGTCATTTTCTTTTCCATGTCGCGGAACAGGGAAACGATGTGCAGGGCGTAGCCGTAGAAGGCCTTGCCGCATTCTGTGGGCACGATGCTGCGGCCCGTGCGCTCGAACAGGCGCACGCCGTAGTGCTGCTCAAGCTCGCGGATGGCCAGGCTCACGGAAGGCTGGGACACGTGCAGCATGAGCGCGGCCCGCGTGATGCCGCCCGCCTGAAAGACCGTGACGAAAATGTGCAGATGTCGGAGCGTCATGGCATTTATAAGCAACAGGTTATGGATTCCATAGAATAATACTATTTTACTTCTCCCCGGACAAGGGCCATGCTCTCGGGCAAAGGAGCGGGCAGCATGGCACGACGATGGAGACTTCTGGGGAAACTTTTTCTTTCCACGCTGGAACTGAGCGCGTTCACGTTCGGGGGCGGATACGTCATTGTTTCCCTTATGAAAAAGACGTTTGTGGACAAGTTCCACTGGATAGAGAACGACGAGATGCTCGACCTTGTGGCCATAGCGGAAACGGCTCCCGGTTCCATCGCCATAAGCGGGGCCATCGTGGTGGGGTACAAGCTGGCCGGACTTTTGGGCATGCTCATCACGGTGGTGGCCACGGCCATTCCGCCGCTCGTCACCATTTCTCTCATTGCGCTGGGCTATCAGGCCGTGAGCGACAACGAGCCTGTGAAGCGTCTGCTTCTCGGCATGCAGGCGGGCGTGGCCGCGGTGATCTTTGCCGTGGTGTGGGATCTGGCGCGCAAGTACGTGAAAAAGCGCGACGCGGCGGCGCTTCTTGTCATGACGCTGGCCTTCGTGGCGGCGTACGTCTTTCATGTCAACGTCATTTACGTGGTACTGGCGTGCATAGGCGCGGGGCTCGTGCACGCGCTTCGCCTCATGAGGAGCGGAAAGAAATGATGTACTGGGACATATTTTTCTGCTTTCTCAAGATAGGCGCGTTCAGCTTCGGCGGAGGATATGCGGCGCTGCCGCTCATTCAGGGCGAAGTGGTGGGAAACTACGGCTGGCTTTCCATGCGCGAGTTCACCGATCTTGTGACCATATCGCAGATGACGCCGGGCTCGATTGCCGTCAATGCGGCCACCTTCGTGGGCACGCGGCTTGCCGGTCTGCCCGGAGCCGTCATCGCCACGGCGGGCTGCGTGCTTCCGGCCTGCTTCATCGTCACGCTGGTGGCGAAGATGTACCTGAAATACCGCGACATGACGCTTCTTTCCGGCGTGTTCGACGTGCTGCGTCCGGCCGTGGTGGCCCTCATTGCGGTCTCCGGCGCGGACATTCTCATGTCGGCCCTCTGGAATCACGAGGCGGTTCTCGCGCTTGGAGACGTCAATCTTCGTCTTGCGGGCATCTTTGTGTTCAGCCTTTTTCTGCTTCTGAAATTTCGGATGAATCCCATTCTCGTCATGCTGCTTGCCGGCGTCATCGAGGTGGGCGCGTATCTTTTGGAGTGACGGCCCGTCGGCCGCGGTGAAGCGCCGGGAAGGGCGCATGGCACGCAGCGCGCAGGATCGGTTCCGAAACGGGGCGGCTTCGTGCGTTCCTTCCGGTCGACGGCGGCGCTCCGTCTGCGTGGCGAAGTTCCGATGGGCGGAGAGGCCGGGCCTTTTTCCTGCGTCCTGCCGATTTTTTGGGTAAGGAAAACGTGCGCTTGCGCAGTCTGTCGTTTTTTCCTTTACAGGGAAGCCATGATGATATATTTTGATATCGAACAATATTGACGGCGTTTTGCCGCGCTCCGGTTCTGTCGGAATCCCGGAGGGGAGCAGGGAAGAAGGAGAGCGGCGGCGCAGGGAGGAAGAGCATGACCATACAGGACATTTACGAACGGTTCGACCGCATAGGAAGCTGCGTGTTCGCCACGGTGAACGGCGACGAGCCGGAAACGCGCATTGCCCATTTTCTGGCGTGCGACGATGAGGGGCTGTACTTCATGACCATGACCACGAAGCCGTTTTACCGTCAGCTCAAGGAAACGGGCAAGGTGTCGGTGTGCGGGATGTCGGCCTCGTCCGTGGTGACCATGCGGGACGACCGCACGCTGGAGATGGCGCCGGGGTATTTCATCCGCGTGACGGGCGACGTGCGGGAAGTGAGCATGGAGGAGATAAAGGCGAAGAACGATCCGGCGTTCAACTACGGCATAGAGGATCAGCAGCGCTATCCGGCCATGACGACCTTCGTGCTGTACCGGGCGAAGGGCGAGATATTCGACTATGATTTCGACATGAAGCTTCGGGACCACAAGCTGGAGCGGGAGCGCTTTTCCTTCGGCGGTCATCCCGTGGAAAAGGCCGGGCTCAGCATTACGGAAGCGTGCGTGGGCTGCGGCGAGTGCGAGCGCGTATGCACGTTCAAGGCCGTGCACAGGGAAGGGGACAGGTATGTCATCGACGGTTCGCGCTGCGACGAGTGCGGCGACTGCTGGATTCATTGTCCCGCCCATGCCGTGCGGCACAAGGGGCTTGCAGACGAGGCAGGGGAAAGGGCATGACGCAGGACGAGCGCAGGACATGGCTTGTTGAGGCGCTGCTCAGGGAACGGGGCGAGGCTGCCGCCGTTCCTGCGGACGAAGCGTCGCAGAAGAGGCTGCTTCGGGCGCTTTTCAACGTGCGGCCTCCCGTGCCCGCATCGCGGGAGTTTTTGAGCGTGCAGGACGCCTATCTGCAGGAGGAGCTGCGCGCGCGGGGCGTGACTTCCGAGAAGGACGTGCCGTTCATGCGCGGGCGTCTCGCGCTCTGGCAGGGCGACATTACCACGCTCGGCTGCGACGCCATAGTGAACGCGGCCAACAGTGCCATGCTGGGCTGTTTCTGCCCGAATCACGGGTGCATCGACAACGCCGTACATACCTTTGCGGGCGTCCAGCTTCGTCTTGCCTGCGCGCGCATCATGAAGGAGCAGGGGCATGAGGAGAAGACCGGCGGCGCGAAAATCACGCCGGGCTTCAATCTGCCGAGCCGCTTCGTCATACATACGGTGGGACCGGTGGTGCGCGGGCCGCTCACGCCCGGGGACAGGGCGGCCCTGGCCTCGTGCTACGCTTCCTGCCTCGACCTTGCGGCGAAAAACGGCGTCACCAGCCTGGCCTTCTGCTGCATATCCACGGGAGAGTTCCATTTTCCGCCGCAGCAGGCCGCGGAAACGGCCGTGGAAACCGTGACGGCGCGCCTTGCCTCCCTCCCGTCCATACAAAAGGTGATATTCAATGTGTTCAAGGACTCCGACGCACAAATATACCGACGTCTGCTCCGGTGACGCCGAACGCCTCGCGCAGGCGCTGGCCGAGGCCGACGCCGTGCTCATAGGCGCGGGAGCCGGACTTTCCGACTCGGCGGGGCTGACCTATTCCGGCGAGCGCTTCGAGCGGCTTTTCGGGGACTTTGCCGCGGCATACGGCATCACGGACATGTACTCCGGAGGGTTCTACCGCTTCCCCTCTCCCGAGGAGCACTGGGCATGGTGGAGCCGCCATATCTGGTACAACCGCTACGAACCCGGCCCCATGCCGCTGTACCGGCGGCTTCTGAAGCTCGTGCAGGGCCGGGACTATTTCGTGCTCACCTCCAACGTGGACCATCAGTTTCAGCTCGCACGCTTCGACAAGTCGCGGCTTTTCTACATGCAGGGCGACTACGGCCTCTGGCAGTGCGCCACCCCCTGCCACGAAAGCACCTACGACAATGAATCCGTCGTCAGGCTCATGATGGAGCAGCAGAAAAATATGCGCGTGCCCTCCGAGCTCGTGCCGCGCTGCCCCCGCTGCGGCAGACTCATGACCATGAACCTGCGCTGCGACGACTCCTTCGTGCAGGACGAAGGCTGGTTCGCCGCCAATGAACGCTACCGGAAATTCCTGAAGGATCACGAACACTGCCGCCTCGTCTGCCTCGAACTCGGCGTGGGCTACAATACTCCCGGCATCATCAAGTTCCCCTTCTGGCAGCTGACCCGGAAAAGCAGCCTCGTCACCTACGCCGCCATGAACGCCGCCACCCCCTGCGTCCCCTCGGAAATCGCCGACCGCTCCGTCTGGCTCAAAGGCGACATCGCGGAATCCCTCTCCCTCCTTGGATATTGAAAA
>NZ_CAJJIC010000154.1 GCF_905187505.1 uncultured Mailhella sp. | reverse complement strand
GGTGGATGGTTATGAATCTGAAAAAACGTGTTTTTGGGGTCGTTGCTTTTGCCGTTCTGATGTTCCCCTGCCTTGTGTTTGCCGTTCAGGAGCAGAAGACCGCCGCCGCTCAGAAGCAGCCCGAAGCCGTTCAGGCCGAAGCGGCGACGCTGAACGACTTTACGCCCGACGATGCCTTCAGGAAGGATCGTCTTCTGCTCGACAGGCTGCAGTATGACGCCTTCCGCTATATCTGGGAGCATACGTTCCCGGAGTCCGGCCTGGCCTATGAGGACAGCCGCAACAAGGAAACGGGACAGGCCACCATAGGCGGCTCGGGTTTCGGCGTGGCGGCCATAGTCGTGGCCGCGGAGCGCGGCTGGATTTCCCGTGAGGCGGCTGCGGAACGTGTGCTGAAAATCGCCACCTTCCTGCGCGACAAGACGGACAGAAAGAATCTTCACGGTGCGTTTCCTCACTGGCTTGACGGACGCACGGGCAAAACCGTGTCCTTCGGCGAGCAGGACAACGGCGCCGACCTTGTGGAAACGGCCTTCATGATGCAGGGACTGCTCATCGCCCGCTCCTACTTTTCTGCCGATACGGACCAGGAAAAGGCGCTGCGCGACTGCATTACCGAGCTGTGGCATGACGTGGACTGGCACTGGTTCACGAAGTCGGAGAACAACGGGCTGTACTGGCACTGGAGCCCTACGGCCGACTTCGGCATGGGCATGAAGATTTCCGGCTTCAACGAGGCCATGATGGCCTATGTGCTGGCGCTCGGTTCTCCCACGCATCCCATTTCCCGCGAAGCTGCGCAGTTCTGGTATTCCACGGACGAGTATCAGCCCAAGACCGGCAACGGCTATACCATCGAAGCCGCCAATGATTATGCCGGATGCATGTTCCTTTCCCATTATTCCTTCATAGGTCTGGATCCTCGCCGCATGGCCGATGCGCATGTCCGCCGCGGCTACATGGTCCGCAACATTACCCATACCCTCATGAACCGCGCCTACGCGCTGGAGTCGGCCCCTGCCGAGCATCAGTTCAGTGAGGGGTTCTGGGGACTCACGGCCTGTGACGTGAAGGGCGGCTACCGCTATCAGTCCGCCTACAATGAAATAGGAACGGTGGCGCCCACGGCCGCGCTTTCCTCCATGCCGTATACGCCGGAGTATTCCATGCGCGTGCTCTGGAACATTTACGACAATTACAAGGACAAGCTGTGGGGTCCCTACGGCCCTTACGACGCCTTCAGTCTCAAGGACGACTGGTTCGACAACAGCTACCTCGCCATTGATCAGCTGCCCATCGTGAGCATGGTGGAAAACTACCGCAGCGGTCTTCTCTGGTCGCTGTTCATGAACATTCCCGAAGTGCAGGAAGGCCTTGCCCGCATGGGCGTGCAGCCTCTGCCTGCCGCCAACGGCTTCCCGAATGTGGTCGTCCCGCTTAAAAAGACGGAGTCCGGCTATGAAATGGACGCACTGGATCTTCGTCGCCATCCCGATACCGGCATGTACATGGTGCCCTACAGCTGCGAAAATGACGGCATGGTGTTCTTCACCCTGGAGGATGCTTCCGGCAAGGTCATCAAGCAGTTCACCCGCGAGGGCCGCAAGGGTGACAATGTTCTGGAGTTCCCCCAGTTCATGCCCAAAAGCCAGGAGACGCTGCAGCTTATCATGCACATAGGTGACCTGACCGCGGGAATTCCGGTTCGCCTGAATTGATCTGAGCACGGACGCGTTTCCGCATACGCTTTCGTGGACGTTTCTGCCGCGTCTGTCCGGTCTGATCGGACAGACGCGGTTTTTCGTGGCGGCATCGGCGGCGCTGGGAAGACGCAGAGCCAATCAGTCTGCATATGCAGTCAGGGAGCACGCGCATTTCTCTGCGGCAACAGACGTCTTTTCGTGGAAGCTTTGCACTTCGGGTCTGCGGAAAGTCTTCCTTTTTCAGGCTTGAAAGAAGAGAGACGGTTCTTTGTTCCGAGGGCTTCCCCGTCATGTTCGGGCGACAGGGATGACACGGCATTTGAATCCGGTATCGGGCGTACCGGCGACTGCGAAGCTGCGGCAGCATTTCCACAGCGGGAAACGTGATGCGGTCGGCCCGGGAGCGGGGAAAAGGGGCCGTGAGTCGCTTTCCGAAGTCGGGATGGCGTTTTGATCGGGAGGTCTGCCGTTTGGGAAGACGGAGGCTTGCCTTTGGACGTTGGAGAAGTTCCGACAGACAGAAGAGGAGAGAGGCGGTCGGCGGGACCGGAGAAGAGGGACGGAGCACAAGCGCCGTGTCGGAAAAAGGGTAAGAAAAAAGGCTTATGAGTAATCTCATAAGCCTTTGCTCTCGAATGGTGCGCCCGGAGAGATTCGAACTCCCGACCCACAGGTTCGTAGCCTGTTGCTCTATCCAGCTGAGCCACGAGCGCCCGACAACCGCCAACATAGGCAAAACCTCCATGGCCGTCAAGCATTTTTTTGTGATCTTCGTTCATTTTTTTTGTTTTCCTGTGCGGGCGGTCAAAATCCGACGCTCGACAATGCCTGAAAGCTTGCGCTCGAATCCCGACTTCTGCCTTGACCATGCAGAAAACGTGTCATAATTTACTCTTATTATGAACTGGGACTGGGACAAATTACAGGAAAAGCGGCAACAGCAGCAGAAAAACGGCTGGGGTTCCGCGGGCAAGGGCAACTGGGGAAGACACGATGATGATCGTGATGATCCTCAGAACAACGACGACAACCGCAACAGGCAGGGCGGCGGTTCATCCAGAGGCGGACGCCCTTCGTTTTCGTGGCCGAAAGTTCCGCAGATCGACGGATTGCCGAAGCTGCGCTGGCTGGTTCTGGCGGCTCTTGTGGTGTGGGGACTTTCCGGCATCTACATCGTGCAGCCTGATGAGTCCGGCGTCGTGCTTCGTTTCGGCCGCTATGTGCGTACCGAAACCCCGGGACCGCACATTCATCTGCCGTATCCCATAGAAACGGTGTATAAGCCCAAGGTTACCCAGGTTCGTCAGACGGCCGTGGGCTATCGTGCACAGTCCGTCGGCGGCGTGTTTCAGCAGGGCCGGGTTCAGACCGTGAATGAAGAGTCGGCCATGCTCACGGGTGACGAGAACATCATCAACGTGCAGTTCAACATTCAGTATCAGATCAAGCCCGACGGCGCGGTGGATTACCTGTTCAACGTGATTCAGCCCGATCAGGTGGTCAAGCGCGCGGCCGAAGCCTCCATGCGCGAGGTCATAGGAAAGACCACGCTCGATTCCGCGCTTACCGACGGTCGCGTGCAGATACAGAACGACGTGGCCGATCTGCTTCAGCGCATTCTCGATAGGTATCAGGTCGGCGTTCAGGTCGTTGCCGTGCAGATGCAGGACGTGCAGCCTCCCAAGGAAGTGAGCGACTCCTTCAAGGATGTGGCGAGCGCCCGTGAGGACAAGCAGCGCAGCATCAATGAAGCCGAAGCCTATCGCCGCGACATTCTGCCCAAGGCTCAGGGCCAGGCTCAGGAAATGATCAACAAGGCCGAGGCCTATAAGGAAACGCGTGTGCGCGAGGCCGAAGGCGAGGCTCAGCGATTCCTTTCCGTGCTTGCCGAATATGAAAAGGCCGAGGACGTGACGAAAAAACGTATGCTCTACGAAACGTTTGAAGACATTTTGAGCAAGCCCGGCATGGAAAAGCTGGTGCTTCCGTCCGATACGGGCAGCCATGTGCTTCCCCTGCTTCCGCTCGACAGCTGGAAGAGCAGCGACGCATCCAAGGGAGGAGCGCAGAAATGAAAGCCATGAAGCCCGTGTTTTTTGTGTTTCTCCTGCTGGTTGTGGTCGTAGGGCTTCAGCAGAGCCTTTTCATTGTGGATCAGACTCAGCAGGCGCTGGTCATCCAGCTCGGCCATCCTCTGGACAAGGTCTATCGTCCGGGGCTGCATTTCAAGATTCCCTTCATTCAGAACGTCGTGTACTTTGAAGCCCGCATTCTGGACTATGACGCCCGTCCTGCAGAAGCTTTGACGAGTGATCTCAAGTCCATCGTCCTTGACAACTATGCCCGCTGGAACATTGTCGATCCTCTGCGTTTTTACCGCACCATGCGTACGGAACACAACGCGCAGGCTCGTCTTGATGCCGTCATCTATTCTCAGATACGCGCACACATCGGTCGCCATACGCTCACGCAGGTGGTGGCCGACGAGAGGACGTCCATCATGGATTCCGTGACGGAGAAAGCCTCTCAGCAGATGAAGGAGTTCGGCATAGAGATTGTGGATGTGCGCATCAAGCGCACCGACCTCCCCGCCGAAAACCAGCGGGCCATTTTTGACCGCATGCGGGCTGAACGTGAGCGTCAGGCCACGCAGTACCGGTCGGAAGGCGCAGAGGAATCAACCAAGATCCGTTCCGGCGCCGACAAGGAACGTGCCGTCATTCTCGCCGAGGCCAACAAGCAGGCTCAGGTGCTCAGAGGTCAGGGCGATGCCGAAGCGGCCCGCATTTATGCCGATGCCTTCTCCCGTTCGCCGGAGTTCTTCTCCTTCCAACGTGGACTGGAGGCGTTGCGCAAGTCTTTGGGAGAAAATACCCGCATGGTTCTCACCCCGGACAGTCCGCTTCTTCAGCCCATCAAATAGCGGGGAATGCATGGAACGGCTGGATATGGACGAGTTTGACGCTGTCTATGCCAGAATGCTCTTTGTTTCCCGAAGGCGTACGCAGGCGGAACTGGCCGAGCTTCTCAATCTGCAGCAGGGAAGCATCTCGGAAGCCAAGAAAAGGGGAATCATTCCTTTGTCGTGGTGCGTGCGCATTTCTGACCTTTTCAATGTCCATATGGATTGGCTGCGTTTTGGTGAGCCTCCGGTCTTCATGAGTCCCGTGACAAAAGGATTTGAGCCTCGAGAAGAGGTCGTGTCAGCATTGCGTCAGCCTCCGCCTCCGGCACTGGAAGAAGATCGCCCCGGCG
>NZ_CAJJIC010000153.1 GCF_905187505.1 uncultured Mailhella sp. | reverse complement strand
CCGCAAGGCGAAACAGGGGGGCGCGGGGGGAATTATTTCCCCCGCATTGCCTTTCTGGGGGTCCGGGGGAGATTATCTCCCCCGGCGGGGCCAGGGGCAGCGCCCCTGCCCTGCCCTGCCTGCGCTGCCATGCTCTTCATCTCCTGCCCCTGCTCTCTTCATCCCTCGTAAAAAAAAATCGCCCCGCTCCTCGGGCATGCCTGTCAGGAGCAGGAGCCTTTGGAGCGGGGCTTTTTTCAAGGATGGCCACGGCCGCCCGCGTGCATGGCGTCGGCCGGGCTGACGCGCCTAGCGACGGTAGTCACGCAGGAACGCGGCCAGCTTGTCCACCGCTTCTTCCAGGATGGAGATGCGCGGCAGGTAGACGATACGGAAGTGGTCGGGCTTTTTCCAGTTGAAACCTGAGCCGGGCACGAAGAGAATGCGGGTCTGGCGCAGGCAGTCCAGGGCGAACTGGGTATCGTCGGTAATATTGTATCGTTCTGTATCGATTTTGGGGAAGATGTAGAAAGCGGCCTTCGGCTTTTTGGCGGAGATGCCGGGCACGCTGTTGAGAGCCTCGTAGATGAAGTTGCGCTGTTCGTAGATGCGGCCGCCGGGCACGATGTACTCGTTCACGCTCTGGTAGCCGCCGAGGGCGGTCTGGATGATGGACTGTCCGGGCACGTTGGAGCAGAGGCGCATGTTGGAGAGCATGTTAATGCCCGCGATGTAGTCGGCAGCCACGCTTTTGTTGCCGCTCAGTATCATCCAGCCCACGCGGAAGCCGCAGACCATGTGCGACTTGGAAAGGCCGCTGAAGGTCACGCAGAACAGATCGGGGGCGAGCGAGGCTATGGACACGTGCTTTTCGCCGTCCATGACGAGGCGGTCGTAGATTTCATCGGAAAAGATGATGAGCTCGTGGCGTCTTGCGATTTCCACGATGCGCTCGAGCACGTCCACGGGATAGAGCGCTCCCGTGGGGTTGTTGGGGTTGATGATGACGAGCGCCTTGGTTCTGTCGGTGATCTTGCTTTCCATGTCCTCGAGGTCGGGATACCAGTCGGACACCTCGTCGCAGATGTAGTGCACGGCCTTGCCTCCGGCGAGGTTGGCGCAGGCCGTCCACAGGGGATAGTCGGGAGAGGGAATGAGAATCTCGTCGCCGTTGTTGAGCAGGGCCTGCATGGAAAGCTGAATGAGCTCGCTTGCGCCGTTGCCCGTGTAGATGTCCTTCATGGACACGTTGGGGATGTTCTTTATCTGGGCGTACTGCATGATGGCCTTGCGGGCGGAGAATATGCCGCGCGACTCGGAATAGCCCTGCGACTGCACGATGGAATCGCGCATGTCGAAAATGACTTCTTCCGGCGCGGAAAAGCCGAACGGCGCTGGATTGCCGATGTTCAGCTTGAGGATTTTCATGCCGCTTTCTTCCATGCGGGCGGCTTCGTCCACCACAGGTCCGCGCACGTCGTAAAGCACGTTGTCGAGCTTGCTGGATTTCGCAAAGGTTCTCATCATTGGCTCCGGTCTTTTTTCCTTGTTTTTAATGCGCCGACTCTGGAGTGCCGCCACAAAGGCAACCGTAACACTATTCCCGCCGGACGCAAACAAAAAGTCGCGCATTCCAAAAAAAATTGTCGGTATTCCACATGGTTTTTCTTTCGCAGGGCGACGGCGGCCAATTTCGTTCTTACGACAGGGGGAAGGACTGCGGCGGCCGGTACGCGCGGCTTTTGCCTCTTCGCCCGCCGGGGCGGGGAGAAATCCGCCGGAACCGGCGCAGACGCGCGTTCGACCGGCATCGGTCCGTCCGCTGCCGAAGGGCGCGTCGTGCTTCGGCAAAAGAGGCCTCTTCGCCGTGCGTTCCCGGGTCTCGGAAGCTTCGGGCGAGGGAGGCTTTCGGGCCTTTTGCCCGTCAGAGGTCGCGCGTGGCCGCGCAGGCCGACTCTGCACGGAACGCATCTTTTCCGCCGCAGAAAACGCCGCCCATGCGATTTTGTCTCGCCGGGGCACGGAGAAAAAGTTTTTCCCTTCTCTCCGCCATGCAGAAGTCTTGTTGATTTGCCTTCCCGTATTGACCGAAAGGAGCAAGTTTCGTATTCTGAAGCAAAGAAGTGTCACCCTCTAGCGATGAAGGAGAACGTCCATATGCGGTACGTGTATCTGTTCCACGAAGGGAATGCACAGATGAAGAGTCTGTTGGGCGGCAAGGGGGCGAATCTGGCGGAAATGACCAATCTCGGCCTGCCCGTGCCCTACGGCATGACCATTTCCACCGACGCCTGCCGTGACTACTACGCGCACGGAGGCAAGCTGCCCGAAGGACTTGTGGACGAGGTGACGACCGCCCTTGCCCGGGTGGAAGAAAAGGTGGGCAAGAAGTTCGGGGACGAACACGATCCGCTTCTTCTCTCGGTGCGCTCCGGCGCCGTCTTCTCCATGCCCGGCATGATGGACACCATTCTGAATCTCGGTCTGAACCGCGACACCTTCCAGGCGCTGGCCAGACTCACGAACAACACCTGGTTCGCCTGCGACACCTACCGCCGCTTCATCCAGATGTTCTCCGACGTGGTCATGGAAGTCCCGAAGGAAAAGTTCGAGCACATTCTTTCGGAACAGAAGGCCGCACAGGGCGTGTCTCTCGATCAGGAACTTTCCGTGGAATCCCTGGAAACGGTCATTGAGCGCTACAAGGAGCTCTACCGGCAGGAAGTGGGCAGCGAGTTCCCCGAAGACGTGCACAGGCAGCTTCTGCTTGCCATCGAGGCGGTGTTCCGCTCGTGGAACAACCATCGCGCCATCGTGTACCGCACCATCAACAAGATCGACCACAATCTCGGCACGGCCGTGAACATCCAGTCCATGGTGTTCGGCAACATGGGCGACAACTCCGGCAGCGGCGTGGCCTTCACCCGCAATCCCTCCACGGGCGAGAAGAAGCTCTACGGCGAATACCTGTTCAACGCGCAGGGCGAAGACGTGGTGGCCGGCGTGCGCACGCCGAAGCCCATCGCCCGCCTTGCCGATGAAATGCCGGATATCTACAATCAGTTCAGCAAGATAGCCGAAACCCTGGAAACGCATTACCGCGACATGCAGGATATCGAGCTTACCATAGAACGCGGCAGACTCTTCATTCTCCAGACCAGAAACGGCAAGCGCACCGCTCAGGCCGCGCTCAAGATCGCCTGCGACATGGTGGAAGAAGGCCTCATCGACAAGAAGGAAGCCGTGCTCCGCATCGATCCCGAACATCTTGCCAACGTGCTGCATCGTCAGATCGACAGCTCCGCCAATCCCACCGTGCTCGCCACGGGCCTTGCGGCCTCGCCGGGCGCGGCCTTCGGCTCCGTGGTGTTCGACGCCAACGAAGCCGAACATCTCGGCCGCATGGGCGCCAAGGTCATTCTCGTGCGCGTGGAAACCACGCCCGACGACATTCACGGCATCGTGCAGGCGCAGGGCATCCTGACAAGCCGCGGCGGCATGACCAGCCACGCGGCCGTGGTCACGCGCGGCATGGGCAAGCCCTGCGTGTGCGGCTGCGAAGCCGTGGTCGTGGATTACGACGCGCAGACCTTCACCGTGGGCGACACCGTGATAAAGAAGGGAGACCTCATATCCATCGACGGCACCACCGGCCGCGTCATTCTCGGCGCGGTGCCCCTGAAGGACCCCGAACTCTCCCATGAATACCAGACCATCCTCGGCTGGGCCGACGAGTTCCGCGACCTTCAGGTGCGCGCCAACGCCGACACCCCGGAAGACGCCGAAAAGTCCCGTCGCTTCGGCGCGGAAGGCATAGGACTCACCCGCACGGAACACATGTTCATGGCGCAGGAACGCCTGCCCTACGTGCAGAAGATGATTCTTGCCGAAACCACCGAAGAGCGCACCGCCGCCCTGCTGCCCCTGCAGATCATGCAGGAAAACGACTTCTACGGCATCCTCAAGGCCATGAACGGCCTGCCCGTGTGCATACGCCTGCTCGACCCGCCGCTGCACGAGTTCTTGCCGAGCCTCGACAAGCTGCTCGTGGAAACCACGGAACTGCGCGTGCGCGGCGACAACCCCGACCTGCTCGCCGAAAAGGAACGCCTGCTCGCCCAGGTGGAAAAGCTGCATGAAGTCAATCCCATGCTCGGTCACCGCGGCTGCCGCCTCGGCATCACCTATCCCGAAGTGTACGAAATGCAGATGTACGCCATCTTCAACGCGGCTTCCAGACTCGCCAGAGACGGCTACACCCCCCTGCCGGAAATAGAAATACCGCTCACCATCAGCCTCGCCGAAATGGCCATGCTCAAGGAACGCTGCGACCGCATCGCCAGAGAATGCATGGAACTGCACAAGGTGGAATTCCCCTACCTGTGCGGCAGCATGATCGAACTGCCGAGAGCCGCCCTTCTCGCCGGTGAAATCGCCGAGGCCGCGGAATTCTTCAGCTTCGGCACCAACGACCTCACCCAGACCTGCTTCGGCTTCAGCCGCGACGACGCCGAAGGCAAGTTCCTCCCCGTCTACATCAACCAGCATATCCTCAAGGACAACCCCTTCGCCGTGCTCGACCGCAAGGGCGTGGGCAGACTCATGGAAATAGCCATAGACGAAGGCCGCAAGACCCGGCCCGGCCTCATGATAGGCATATGCGGCGAACACGGCGGCGACCCGAGCTCCGTGGAATTCTGCCACCAGGCAGGCCTCGACCTCGTGAGCTGCTCCCCCTACCGCATACCCATAGCACGCCTCGCCGCCGCCCAGGCCGCCCTCAAGTACCCCAGAACCAGAGAATAGCAAACGCTTTCCCGTCATCATCACTGCCACCCGAGGCCGCCCCGCAGGAAGAAGAGGAACCTGCCGGGCGGCCTCACCCCGTTGAGTGCACAGGACACACCCGCCCCGGAAAGGCAGGGAGAGGAAGAAGGACAGGCAAGAACAGCGGGGCGCTGCCCCTGGCCCCGCCGGGGGAGCCCCCCCGGCCCCCGGAAAGGCAATGCGGGGGAAATAATTC
>NZ_CAJJIC010000152.1 GCF_905187505.1 uncultured Mailhella sp. | reverse complement strand
TTTATCATACAACGTGGCTTCTTTGGAAACACCCCCACGTGCGTGGGGAAGACCCAGAAATATAATAATCATCTGTAAGAAATCCAGAAACACCCCCACGTGCGTGGGGAAGACAATGGCCGGGGGCTAGCGACGGAGAAATAGGTCGAAACACCCCCACGTGCGTGGGGAAGACCCTTTTCCAGCTTTCGAGATAGTTTTATAAAAAGAAACACCCCCACGTGCGTGGGGAAGACGCCATGGCGAATTTTTGTCCGTCTTCGGCTTCAGAAACACCCCCACGTGCGTGGGGAAGACCTTCTGGATATCTATTTTTTATCTGATAAGCAAGAAACACCCCCACGTGCGTGGGGAAGACGTTGCTCTTATAAAAAATCTGTCTATAATGCTGGAAACACCCCCACGTGCGTGGGGAAGACCTTTATATATTCGTCACTCATACAATATTCATAGAAACACCCCCACGTGCGTGGGGAAGACTTTACTTCTACACTTAATGCCAATCTCGATATGGAAACACCCCCACGTGCGTGGGGAAGACCATTCTTCAGGCTGAATTGACTGGTGAAATCGAGAAACACCCCCACGTGCGTGGGGAAGACTTCATTTTCTGAGCTTCAAGGACAGTGTCGTTAGAAACACCCCCACGTGCGTGGGGAAGACTAAGTGCCTTTACTCGCCTGCCACGCTTGGAAGGAAACACCCCCACGTGCGTGGGGAAGACTCTGACATATTATTGAACTTTTTGGTGCACGTCAAACCGGAACTACGTTTTCGCCGCTCCGTACAACGTTCACGTTCTGCTTGAACTTTTCAGCCCTTCCCCAGAAAAGGCGTTGCCGAATGCGCCCCGGAATCGCGTTGCCGACGGAGAAAAAACGAAAACGCTCCCCGGGAAATCCGTCACCCGCCCTGCGCGTGAACGGCCCCGTCGACGCAGGCGCTGCATGGAGACGACGTCCGTTCATCAAACCATGCCATGAGCGCGCTGAAAAATCATGGCGTTCGCCTTGACAGGTAGCACGTTTTTAAAATAGGTGTTACTTTATTCGCGAGGCAAGACATATCATGCTTGTTTTCAGAACATTGTTCCGCATGGCGGCGGCCTGCCTTCTTGTGCTTGCGTGCCTGCCCGCCGCGGCTTTTGCGGCTTCGCCCATTTCCTTTACCGACATGGCCGGACGGAAGGTGGAGCTCGACGCGCGTCCCGAAACCTTTGTCGTGGCCAACTACATCGCCAATTTTCTCATGGTCGGCGGGGCGGAAAGCCTGAACAGGGTGGTCGGCATGACCTTCGACGGCTGGGCGGACACGAGGTACGGGGAATACGTCGTCTATACGCAAACCTTTCCCGAACTGAAGAACATACCGAGCATCGGCGGCTATCATGACGACGTGCTCGATTCCGAAAGGATTCTGTCGCTTCATCCCGACGTGCTGCTTGTGGGACTTTCCCAGTTCGCGGACAACAATCAGAAGATCGACCTTTTCGAGCGGGCGGGCATAAGGGTCGTCGTGCTCGACTATCATGCCATGAAGGTGGAAAACCACACGCGGAGCACCATGATCCTCGGGCAGCTCCTCGGCAGGGAGAATGTGGCGAAGGAGCAGTGCGACGCCTACGCCTCCGCCCTTGAGAACGTGTACGCAAAAATTGCGGCCCTTCCCGATTCCGCAAGGCACCGCAAGGTCTACATGGAGCTCGGCAACAAGGGCACGGGCGAGTACGGCAACAGCTACAACGGCAACGTGCTCTGGGGCGCGATGCTGAAAAATCTCGGCGCCGACAACCTGGCGGAACACGCGCTTCAGCCCTACGCTCCGCTGGATACGGAATTCGTGCTCGCCGCCGATCCAGACGTCATCGTCATGGGCGGCGGCATCTGGCGCAACAATGCCGAGGGCGATCAGATGCTCATGGGACTGACCGTCGACGAGGCCACGGCGCAGCAGCGTCTTCGCGGCTTTGCCGACCGTCCGGCGTGGAAGAACCTCTCCGCCGTCAGAAACGGCGAAGTCTATGCCGTGGATCACGGAAGCCTCAGAAACATGATCGACTACACCCTGACGCTCTATCTCGCCAAAATCCTGTATCCCGACACGTTCCGCGACCTGGAGCCCATGGCGGAAATGCAGGCCTTCTATGCCCGGTACCTTCCCGAGCTGAAGTTCGACGGCACCTTCATGATCCGCCTCGAACGCTGAAGGAACGGGCCATGCCTTCCGGCAGAAACAACGCATACCGGCAACTGAACGCAAGGCGCCTCTTCACGGAAGCGGCGCTCCTCGCCCTGACGCTGGCGCTCATCGTCGTGGATCTCGGCATGGGCTCTTCCGGCCTCGCTCCCCGCGAGGTCGTGGCGGCGCTCCTCGACGGACCGGGCGGAAAATCCCCCGATGCCGCCATATTATGGTTCATCCGTCTGCCCATGACGCTCACCTGCGCCTTCGTGGGCGGCTCGCTCAGTCTGGCAGGACTGCAGATTCAGACCATCACCGGCAACGCGCTGGCGAGTCCCTACACGCTCGGCGTCACGGCGGGCGCAAGCTTCGGCGCGGCCGTCGCCATCACGCTCGGCTTTTCCATCGCAGGACAGCTCTGGATGGGCACCGCGCTGCTCGCTCTTCTGTTCGCCCTTGCCGTTTCGCTTCTCATCTTCCATCTGGGACGCCTCAAGGGCATGTCGCCCGGCACGCTGATTCTTTCGGGCATCATCATGAACTTCTTTTTTCAGGCGCTGCAGCAGTATCTGCAATACCGCGCCTCCCCGGAAATCGCGCAGGTCATTTCCGGCTGGACGTTCGGAAATCTGCAGCGTTCCTCGTGGGTGAGCGTTGCCGTGAGCGGCGTGCTGCTCGCCGCAGGAACGGCGCTTCTGGCCGGACGGTCATGGCGTCTCACCGTGCTGACCACCGGCGAGGAGCGGGCGCGCAGTCTGGGCATCAACGTGGAAGGGCTGCGCTTTCAGGTCTTTCTCATCTGCTCGTTTCTCATTGCAGGGGCCGTCGGCTTCATCGGCACGGTGGCCTTCGTGGGTCTGGTGGCACCGCACTGCGCAAAGCTCATGCTGGGCGAGGATCAGCGCTATCTGCTGCCCGGCGCAACGGTGCTCGGCAGCCTGATGATGATCGCCTCCTCGATCGCCTCCAAGATTTTGTCCGGCGGCTCCATGATGCCCGTGGGCATCATCACCTCCATCGTGGGCGTGCCGTTCCTCTTCGTGCTGCTCCTGAAAAAAGGAAGATGACATGCTGACGCTCTCCATTCGCAACCTCTCCGTGAAACTCTCGGGAAAAGAAGTCATCCGCGACGTGTCCGCAACGCTGCACGGCGGGGAAATGGTGGCGGTGATCGGCCGCAACGGCGCGGGCAAGACCACGCTGATCAAGGCGATCGCACGACTTGTCCGCCGTTCGGGCGAGGTGCTCCTGCATGACGACGAGGGCCATGTCTTTTCCGAACGCGACATCGCCTACGTTCCGCAGCTCGAGTCCGTCACCAGCCGCCTGACGGTCTTTGAAACCGTGCTTCTCGGTCTGGTCAAGGATCTCGGCTGGAAGGTCACCGACGAGCAGATCGAAACGGTCACCGACACGCTCTTGGAACTCGGACTCGACGAACTGAGTCTGAAACCGGTATGCAGCCTGAGCGGCGGGCAGAAACAGCTCGTGTTCATGGCGCAGGCCTTCGTGTCCCGTCCGCGAGTGCTGCTGCTCGACGAACCGACAAGCGCGCTCGATCTGCGCCATCAGCTCGTCGTCATGGATCTGGCACGCAGGTACACGCGGCAAAGCGGGGCCGTCACGCTTTTCGTCGTGCACGATCTCATGCTGGCGTCGCGGTACGGCAACCGTCTTCTCATGCTCCATGAGGGGCGGATAAGAGCCTTTGATGCGGCCGAACGCGTGCTCATGCCGTACCTTCTCGGCGACGTGTACGACGTGGAGGCCTGCGTTGAGCGGACGCCGCCCGGTTTTTTGAACGTCATTCCCGTGCGGCCCCTGTGAGCGGAGTTGCGGCCTGCAACGGCAGGGACGGCGTTTGGGCAGAACGCCGCGTTCCGGCCGTCCTCTCCAGAGGAGAAGGCGGGGCGGCAGCGCGGAAAACAGGTGCGGGACACGGCGGCCGGACTGGTTTCCGGCACGGAGCCGTGCGTCCGCATCCGCACGAAACAGGATTCAGAGAGAAAGACATGACGGAACTTGAAGCGATACGACGATACTGGAACACGCGGGCGGAAGGCTACAGCCTGAAGACCGTGCATGATCTGCGGCACGCGGAAGCGTTCTGGCTGGAGAGACTGCGTCCTTTTCTTCCCGCGTCGGGCAGGCTGGACGTGCTGGATCTCGGCTGCGGGCCGGGATTCTTTTCTCTTCTGCTGGCCCGTCTGGGGCATGACGTGGTCGCCTTCGACTACTCGGAAGGGATGCTTGAGCGCGCCGCGCAGAACGCCGCCGACGCGGGCGTGACCATTGCGCTGCGGCAGGGCGATGCGCAGAATCTTCCCTTTGCCGACGCGTCGTTCGATTTCATCGTGTCCCGCAATCTGACGTGGAATCTTGAGCAGCCGGAAAGGGCTTATGCCGAATGGCTGCGCGTGCTGAGACCGGGCGGGCGGCTGGTCAACTTCGACGGCAATCACTACCGCCATTTTTACAGCGAAGCCTACGCGGCGGAGAAAAAGCAGCCCGACTACACGGACGGGCATGACCCGGATTTCATGCTCGGCGTCGATCCTGCGCCCATCAACGACATTGCGGCCCGACTGCCCCTGAGCCGGGTCGACCGGCCGCAGTGGGACATGGCAACCCTGCTTGAACTCGGCGCGCGATGCGTGAGCGCCGACGTGGAACGGCGGCACTTCACGGACGAAGCGGGAAACGCCGTGTCCATCATCAGGAATTTCGTGGTCTCGGCGCAGAAGGAGGCGTGAGAGGCGGGCTCCTGCCGGTGCATGAAGCCTGCTCCTCCCGACTTCTTCCCCGCAGCGCCGCCGTCCGCGGGGAAGAAGGGGGGCACGTCCGTTTTTGCCCTGCGTTCCGGCATCTGCGGGAAAAAATGGGAAAAACGAAAAAAAACGCTTGACGGCCACGCCGAAAACATCTAAGAACACACCTGCAACGGCGAGTTGCTTCGTTCCCCGATAGCTCAATAGGCAGAGCGG
>NZ_CAJJIC010000151.1 GCF_905187505.1 uncultured Mailhella sp. | reverse complement strand
CCGGCAACAACCGTTACCGTTGCTTACTTTCGGACCTGGCGGGGTTGGCGGCGTGACCGCCGTCCGGTTCCCTGACGTGTTGAGTGAAGAACACTATAGCCGGAGCGTCGAGCGCTGTCAACCTGTCTGCCGTCAGGCGGGGCGTGCCTTTCCGTTGCCGCAGGCGGCCGCTGCGCATCGACGCGCGGCCAAGCGCTTCCGGGGGCGGGGGATGCGTCGACGGCGGCGCAACCGTCCGTCTTGCGCATCGATCTTCACCGTCGGTCACGGGTCGCGCGGAAGACGCGGGCTGAGGGCTCAATCCGGCCTTCGGGAAGGAGCGGAGCGGGGAAGGCGCAGCGGACAGCGGGCCGACGACGGGCGGGAGAATGCAAAAATTTGCCGGAATGAAAAAAAATGCTTGCCAAGCACGGCGCTTTGCCCTATAAGAACAGCTGTGCCCAGGTGGTGGAATTGGTAGACACACTATCTTGAGGTGGTAGCGCCGAATGGCGTGGGAGTTCGAGTCTCCCCCTGGGCACCAGTATGAGAACAAAAGCCGTAATCCGAACAGGGTTACGGCTTTTTTCGTGTCTGCACGCCGAAGGAAGAGAGCGCGGGGGCGGGGAAGGCGTGCTTTGAAAGACGTTGCTCATCATCTCTTCTTCTTCTTCTTCTTCTTTTCCCTTTTCGGGGTACCGGGTTCATCCGGGGGCTTCTGAGCGGAGGCGACGGGGAAGGCGTGCGACATGACGCCGTGCCGTCGTTGCGTCTCTGTCGGGGACGGAGCGGAAGGCAGGCTTCACCGGGCATGAACGGCGGCGTCTGCGCGGCCCTGCGGCGGCGTGCGGAGAAAAGCCGTCTGAAGGCGGGGAAGGGGGCGTGCTCCCGGGACGGAACGAGGAGAAGCGAGGCGATTAAAGAAGAACTCCGCTTTCTGCCGGCATGGGAAGAAAGCGGAGGAAAGGGGGCGGACGCCGTTGCGCCGACGGAACGCCGCGTGGCGGAAGGAGGGGGAAACGTGCCCCCGCTTTTCCGTGCCTATCCGCCGAGGTAGGCGGCGCGGACCTTGGGGTCTCGGAGCAGGTCCTTGCCGGGACCTTCGAGGACGACGGAGCCGACTTCGAGAATATAGGCGTAGTCGGCGATGGAGAGGGCGGCGTAGGCGTTCTGCTCCACGAGCAGGACGGTTTTGCCGTCTTCGTTGATGCGTCGGATGATGTCGAAGATTTCGCGCACGAGGATGGGGGCGAGGCCGAGGGACGGTTCGTCGAGCATGATGAGATCGGGGCGGCTCATGAGGGCGCGGCCCACGGCGAGCATCTGCTGTTCGCCGCCGGAAAGGGTGCCGCCCTTCTGCCAGCTTCGTTCACGCAGGCGGGGGAAGAGGTTGTAGACGAGTTCCATGTCGCGGGCGATGCCGTCTTCGTCCTTGCGGCACCAGGCGCCGAGGGTGAGGTTTTCGGCCACGGTGAGGTGAGGCAGGATGCGGCGGCCTTCGGGACTGAGGGCGATGCCGTTGCGCACCATGTTTTCGGCGGGCAGGCCTATGAGGTTCATGGGCTTGTCGCCTTCGTGCCTGGTGAGAAGTATTTCTCCGCTTGCGCCCTTGACGAGGCCGGCTATGGACCGGATGATGCTGCTTTTGCCCGCGCCGTTGGCACCGATGAGCGTGACCACGCTGCCTCTGGGTATGGAGAGGGACACGCCCTTGACGGCATGGATGCCGCCGTAATGCACATGAAGGTCTTTAATCTGCAACATTGTTTACGTCCTCGCCGAGGTAGGCTTCGATAACGCGCGGATTGGAGCGGATGGATTCTGCGTCGCCTTCGGCGATGAGCTTGCCGTATTCCAGCACCCATATGTGTTCGCACACGCCCATGACCACCTTCATGTCGTGCTCGATGAGCAGGATGGTGAGATGGAATTCGTCGCGTATCTGTCGGATGAACTTCATGAGTTCCAGGCTTTCCTGGGGATTCATGCCTGCGGCGGGTTCGTCGAGCAGCAGGAATTTGGGTTCCGTGGCCAGGGCGCGGGCGATTTCCAGGCGGCGCTGAGCGCCGTAGGGCAGGGCGGAGGCGACTTCGTCGGCGTGGGCGGAGAGGCCCACGCGACGCAGCAGTTCAAGGGACTTTTCGCGTATGTCGCGCTCTTCGCGCCGTGTGCCCGGCAGACCGAGCACCGCACCCCACCAGTGTCCGCTGCGGCGCACGTGACGGCCGATCATGACGTTTTCCAGCGCGGTTTCGTTGTAGAACAGGCGGATGTTCTGAAAGGTTCTGGCCATGCCGAGGGCGCATATGCGGTGCGGCGCCATGCCGGTGATCCTGCGGCCCGCGAAGACCACGTCGCCCTCGGTGGGGCGGTAGAAGCCGGTGATGACGTTGAAGGCCGTGGTCTTGCCCGCGCCGTTGGGACCGATGAGCCCCACGATGCTGCCTTCGGGGATGTCCATGGAAAGTTCGCTCACGGCGGTGACGCCGCCGAAGCGCATGGTGACGTTTCTTACTTCAATGATGTTTTTCCGGCTCATGCCTTACGCTCCTTCTTGCAGCCGAGGCGGGAGAAAAAGGCGGCCAGGCTGTCCCAGGTGATCTCTCTCATACCCATGATGCCTTCGCGGCGGTAGAGGATGATGATGAGCAGGCACACGGAGAAGACCACCATGCGCATGCCGGGGATGCCGGGTATTTCCACGAAGCCGAGATTGATGGGTTCTTCGACCACGCGGAGCCATTCGAGCAGCACGGTGATGATGACGCTGCCGATGATGGAACCGGTGATGGAGCCGAGACCGCCCGCCACCACGATCATGAGGATGTTGTAGGTGAGAAGGAAGGTGAACATCTTGGGGTCGATGGTGGTGAGGAGGTTGCCGAGCAGGGCTCCGCCCACGCCGGCGAGGAAGGCGCCGAGGCAGAAGGAAAAGAGCTTGGCGTGGAACACGTTGATGCCCATGACCTGGGCGGCGATTTCATCGTCGCGCACGGCCTTGAGCACGTTGCCGAAGTTGCTTGAGAGCAGCCGCACGGTGCAGAAGACGACGATGAGCAGCCATGTGAAGCTGGTGAAGAGGTCCGTATGGCCGGGAATGCCCTTGATGCCGAGCGAGCCGTTGGTGATGGGCGTGGCGTTGACGATGAGCACGCGGATGATTTCCGAAAAGCCCAGGGTGGCTATGCCGAGGTAGTCGCCGCCGAGCCTGAGCACGGGAATGCCGATGACGAGGGCGAACAGCGTGGCCACGAGACCGCCGAGAATGACGGAGAACCAGAAGGGCGTGTGCAGGGCGGCGAGGGAGGGAAGGATCTCGTCGATGATCCACATCATTTCCTTCTGATCGGTGGTGAGCACGCACAGGGCGGAGACGTAGGCGCCTATGGCCATGAATCCGGCGTGCCCGAGGGAGAACATTCCGGTGAAGCCGTAGATGATGTTGAGGGAAATGGCGAGGATGCCGTACACGGCCACGAGGTTCAGGATCTGGACTTCATAGCCGTTGAGGGGGGAGGGCAGGAAGGAGAGGCCGGTGTCTTCGGCCATGCTGCCGTCGGCCCACCAGAGGAAGAGAAAGAGCAGGGCTATGGCAAGAACGGTAAGGGTGTTGTTGCGGGCTCTGGAGGAAGCTTTTGCTGCGGTCATCAGATCTTCTCCTTCTGTTTTTCACCGAACAGGCCGGTGGGCTTCACCAGAAGGACGACGACCAGCAGAACGAAGGCGAAGGCGTCGCGGTAGCCGGACAGTTCCGGGAAGAAGGCGACGGCCATGATTTCGATGAAGCCGAGCATGAGGCCGCCTATGACGGCGCCCTGAATGGAGCCGATGCCGCCGAACACGGCGGCGATGAAGGCCTTGAAGCCGGGGAACACGCCCATGTAGGGGTTGATCTGCGGATAGCGCAGGGCCCACATGATGCCGGAAGCGGCGGCGAGCGCGGATCCTATGGCGAAGGTGAGGGCTATGATCTTGTCCACGGACACGCCGAGCATGCGCGTGGTTTCGATGTCTTTGGAAATGGCCTGCATGGCGAGGCCGGGCTTGGTGTGGTAGACCACGTAGAGGAGGGCGGCCACGAGAATGGCCGTCACGCCCGGCACGAGGAGGGTGAGGGGCATGAGGCGCGCGCCGCCTATGGTGATGATGCTCACGAGCCATTCCGGCTGATGCACGGGACGGGGGAGACCGGTGAAGACCACCACGGCGAGGCTTTCAAGGAAGAAGGAAACGGCGATGGCGCTGATGAGCGCGGAAATGCGGGGAGCGTCGCGCAGGGGGCGATAGGCGATCTTGTCCATGAGCACGCCGAGTCCGGCGGAACCCAGGATGGACACCACCACGGCCACGGGCCAGGGCAGGCAGAAGAGCGTCGTGCCGTAGAAGACGAAGTAGGCGCCGAGCATGAGGATGTCGCCGTGGGCGAAGTTGATGAGACGCAGGATGCCGTACACCATGGTGTAGCCGATGGCAATGAGGCCGTAGAGCGAGCCCAGCGTCAGCGCGTTGAAAAAGTGTTGGAGGAATAATTCCAGACTCATGAGGGAACCCTTTCCGGCCGCGACGCCGCAAAAGGCGGCGAAGCTCCATGGAAATGCTCCTGTCCGGCCATGGGCGGAACGGGGCGTTGTGAATGTGGCGGGGGGACGGGGAAAGGCGCGGAGCGCCGGAAAAGGCCGGAGGGGGAGACCTCCGGCCTTATTTGTCGGAGAGCCTTATTCGGCGATGGCTTCGCCTATGTAGGAGCGCTTGCCGTCCTTGTACTGGATGATGCCGACGGGCAGTTCGGCGTCATGGGTGGCGTTGATGGACAGCGTGCCGAGAGGCGTGGCGAAGTTCTTGGTTTCGGCGAGGGCCTTGGTGATGGCTTCGGGATCGTCGGAACCGGCGCGGGTGATGGCGTCGATGATGAGGTTGTAGCAGACGTAGCCGAGGGCGGAGTTCACGTTGGGGTCCTTGTCGGGATAGGCGGCCTTCCAGGCGTCGGTGAAGGCCTTGGCGGCGGGGCTCATGTTGGGCATGTTCACGTCATAGGGGAAGGTGGTGTGGAGGAAGCCTTCCACGGCCTTGCCGCCGATCTTGACGGTGTCGGGGTTGTCCATGGCGTCGGCGCCCATCATGACGAAGGTGCCGCCGAGTTCGCGGGCCTGCTTCATGATGATGGCGCCTTCGGCGAAGTAGGCGGG
>NZ_CAJJIC010000150.1 GCF_905187505.1 uncultured Mailhella sp. | reverse complement strand
AGCCGACGCCGTATATCTCGGCGGAAGCGCCCTTTCCCTTCGCGCAAAATGCCGGGGCTTTGACGGCAAGGCGCTGGAAGACGCCGTAACCTTCGCACACCGCTCCGGCGTCCGCGTCTACTACTGTCTGAACGCTCTTCCGTATGACGAGCAGCTGCCCTTTGTGGAAGAACAGCTGGAAAAGCTGCCTGAGCTTGGCGTAGACGGACTCATCGCAGCCGATCCCGGAGTCATACGTCTTTCCCGAAAGCTCTGCCCTTCCATGGAACTGCATCTTTCCACACAGGCCCATTCCGTCAACGCCGCCGCCGTGGAGTTCTGGCAGGAAAACGGCGTACAGCGCATCAATCTGGCGAGGGAACTCGGCAGGGACGCCATGACCGAACTCATCCGGCGTTTTCCCTCCATGGACTTTGAGGTGTTCGTTCACGGAGCCATGTGTCTTTCCCTTTCCGGGCACTGCCTCATTTCCGCATGGGTCAATCAAAGACCGGCCAATCTCGGACTCTGCACACAGCCCTGCCGCTTTGAATACCGGGGAATCGCCCTTACCGTGGAAGAGGCCGTCCGGCACGACGGTCCCTTCCTGACCGTCACGCAGGGAGAGGACTTCAGCGCCATATGGGCCCCCATGGATCTGTGTCTCGTCCGATGGATGAACGACATCGTCCGCATGGGACCGACCGCGCTCAAGCTCGAAGGACGGACCAAAAGCGGCGGCTATGTCGCTCAGGTGACCGACGTATACCGCACGGCGCTGAATCTTGCCGCAACAAACGGCTCTGCCGCCCCGAACGCCCCTTCCGCTGACGCTCTTGTCGAGGAACTTTTTCATACGGCTTCGCGTCCGCTCTGTTCCGGCTTCTTTCTGCCCGAGCGCCGTACGGAAGAACGCCCCCGTGATTTCAGAGCCCGTCCCGTAGCTGCCCGTCTCATGGAACCGTCCGGACATGGCGGCTGGCGCGTTCAGATCCGCTCTCCGTGGAACAGCCATGACGACGCCGTGCTGCTTCTTCCCGGCATGAAAAGACCATGCCTGAGGGCCGGCTCCTATGCGCTGGAAAATCATAGAGGAGAACTGACGGACCGGCTCAATCCGGGTACGGAAGGCATCCTTTACTGCGAACGGGAGGATCTTCGTCCGGGGCTTTATCTGCGGGCATGACGCCTGTCGTCCGCTGTTTCCACGTCATCCGGCCCGCGCTCTCCCCTGCGCAGGACGTCAGGCTCTCGACAAGACTCGGCTCTCAGGAAAATGCTGCTCAAATCGAGCCACTATCCCGGCAAGCGGAGGATCCAGGAATTCAAGAATGCGCTCCCGGAGCTCTTCGGGCACCCCGAACCTCGCCTCGGCCATGCTTGCCGCCATGGCGGCAATGGTGTCGCTGTCTCCGCCTATGGAAACGGCATTGCGTACGGCGCTCTCGACACTGTCCGCCTCAAGAAAGGCCTCGATGGCCTGAGGTACGGAGCCCTGGCAGCTGACATCCCAGCCGTAGCCGTCGCGTATCTCATCCAGCGTAAAGTCCAGCCCGTACCAGGACGCCTCCACGCTCTCTCGTATGGTTTTCTGGTCCTTACCCTGTCTGGCAAGCCATATGACCGCCGTCACGGCCTCTGCTCCCCGCAGCCCCTCAGGATGATCATGCGTGACCATGGTAACGCGTTTTGCCATGTCCAGGGCATCTTCCAGCGATTCCGCCGCCCACGCGCAGGGACTCACTCGCATGGCCGAGCCGTTGCCGTAGCTGCCGTACGGCTGCGGATGCTCGCTGTAAAGCCAGCGGGTAAAACGTCCTCCATAGCATCCCTTCGCCCAGCGTCTGCCGAAACGCTGCATGGACTCCACGACCTGTTGCGAAAGCGACTCTCTGTGACCGGAACTTTCCAGCAAGGCATGAGCCACGGCCAGCGTCATGACGCTGTCGTCCGTGACGTGACACTCCGGCGTCAGAAATGCAAAGTCACGGCTTTTGCAATTGTGTCTTTCAAAACGAGATCCCACAATGTCGCCTATCAGAGCTCCGATCATACGTTCTCTCCTGCTCATGCCGCGTCCCCGGAACGCCTGCAGCCCTCTGCAGGATCTGCTGTTTCGGGACGCCGCGCTCCTGCTGCGGTCAGCTTCGCAGCATTGAATCATGACTTCAAGCTTTCCGGTCTTCCCCGGCTTCGGCAAAGACGATCCGCGACGTTGCCGGCGGGAGAAAAACAGAAACTTCCGCATACGCGTGCCTCTGATCCCACCGCAGAAAACTCGTCGACTCTGACGGCGGAATGAAGAAACATTGACAACAAGGCGACGTTCTTTCAAAACCGGAACATCCCCCCATTACGCCGTGCAACGGTATTTTTCAGGAGATCATCATGAGACGCAAGGACCGAGAGCTCAACGACCCCTCATTTTTTTCCAACCTGCTTCAGCGGGCCGAAGTCATGAGCCTGGCATTCCAGGCCGAGGGCTTCCCCTATGTCATCCCTGTCAACTTCGTGCTCCTGAACGGCGCGCTGTACGTTCACTGCGCGAAGGAGGGCCGCAAGCTTGACTGTCTGCTCAACTCCCCGGGCACTGGTTTCTGCGTACATGAAGTGCTCGAGATCGATCGGGAAAAGGCAACGACGCGCTACCGCAGCATATGCGGAGAAGGCACGGCCTCCCTTGTCGACGATCGTGAAGAAAAACAGGCAGCCCTGGCGGCGCTGGCACACAAGTATCAAAGCCGCTGCACGCTGCCCGTCCCGGACGGCATGCTGAACGCCACGGCCGTCATACGAATCGACATTGTCTCCATGTGCGGCAAGCAGAACCTGCCGGAATAAGCGCCGCGACCGGAAAGCCTCACGTCATGCTTCCTGTCGCGTCGCGGCGCGGCGACTCATCTCTTCCGCAGCATCCGCATTTCGACGGGTTTTCTGCGGAAGACGGAAAAGCCGCAAAGACTGACGAGGCTCTCATCCGCGCCGGAACCCCCTTCTCCTGCGCGGATGAAGCGGGCAGACCGTGCGCTACCGTGCCTCACAAAGAGCCTTCATCTGCGCGGCCACTTTCGCGCGCAGCTTTTTCCCTTCTTCCGTATCGGCCACGTCTCCGTTTTCCGCAAACGCGTCGGAAAAGGCGTTGGCAAACACTTCCGGCCTGTTCAGCACCCGAAGGTCAAGATACACGCAGGTCTGACGCAGATGATACTGCGCCCGCGACGTGCCCATGCCTCCGCCCGCGCCGAGCATGGCGGCAGGCTTGTCGGCAAGGATGTCCCCTTTTTCCCGGGAAGCCCAGTCCAGAGCATTTTTCAGCGCAGGGGCCACGGAATAGTTATATTCCGGTACAGCCAGCACGAAGCCGTCCGCACTTCTGACCTGATCGATGAATCTGCTGACGGCCGCCGTCTTCTCCCTGTCCTCTGCATAAAAGGGGAGCTCGGAAATGTCGGCAATCTCAAGCGAGGCCTCTTCCGGCATCACTTCTGCGGCACAGCGAAGCAGTCCCATGTTTCTCGAAGCAGCTCTGAGAGAACCGCAAATACCCAAAAACTTTTTTTTCGCCATGGAAAACCTCCCTATTTTTCCTCCAAAATTAAGCAGAAAGAAAAAAAACACAATGAGCCTGCCCTGATTTTCCCTTCGTCGGCCACTCTTTTCATCCCAAAGCAGCACCGACCGAGATCAACTCGAAGCATGTGGAACAGCTTTTTAAGCAATGTGCCCCCCGAAAAAAACAAAAAAAACGCTGTCGGACGCGTTCGCCCGTAGGAACTTCCCTTCTTGTTCCTACGGGGAAAACTTCATGCCTCCTCTGTCGGAAGAAACCTTTTTCGACCCGACATCTTGACGGAAACGGAATTTAGGCTCTATGTGCAGACGTTGACCCGCAGGCGACGGCTTCATGCAGAGCCGCAGAACGCCTGCGGCACGCACCTTTCCGACGCCGCATCCGCGTCCTTCCCATGACTTGAGGAGAACCATCATCGCCATGAACGCCTCTGCCCCTTCCCTTCCTTCCGCTTCACAGCACGACGGCACGGACCTTTCTCTTCCCTGCCGGGCAGCCTCCCCGCTCAGGATAGATTACGGCCTTCTGATCAGCCTGGTTTCAGCCGGCAGGGAAAACGATGCCGGCCTTGCCCTCCGGCGAGCCACGCCCTTCGGCGGCATTCTCTCCGCACTCGGCGACTCCGCAGCGGCGACCGCCTGTCCGCACGGCGGAGAAAAAAATGCTTTTTCCGTTCTTCTGCGTCACCTGGAGCATGTCTGCCCCGACATTCTCTATGCTGCGCCCGAACTGCCCCCTTCCTCTGGAAAAAGAACGCTCGTCATAGGCTCAGGCCCGGCCGGCCTTCAGGCGGCATGGACGCTCCGCGAACACGGGCATGCCGTCACCGTTCTTGAAGCCGCCCCCTCCCCGGGCATGACGCTTCTTCGCGAACCCGTACGGGAGTCGAGCTCGGCTCCGGCAGCGCCCTCTCCGGCCGTCCCGGTCGACATCGTGAAAAAAACCCTGGCCATGCTTGCCCTGGCGGGCATTGAATTTCACTGCTCCCGCCCCGTAGGCCAGACCATGCTCGCCCCGTTGTGCAGAGAATACGATCTCGTCCTCTGCGCCTGCGGAAAAGGCGCTGTCCTGCCGACGGATGCCGACGGAAAAGTGAACGACAACCTTTTTGCCGCAGGCACCTGCGTCAAGAATCAAAAGCTCCAAGGGGCGCTTCAGTCCATGGCTTCCGCCAGAAAAACCGCTCTTGCCGCATGTCGCGCACTGGGTGACGGCATGGAACCACAGGCGCTCTTTCGCGAAGCTGCCTTCGTGCATTCTGAAAGACGTGCGGAATCCACCGAACACAAGCAAACGCCGGTCGGTGAGGACGTTCCTGCGCTGGCCCTGCACTGCCGGACATGCCATGGAACCTCACCTTCCGGCATCACGGCCTGAGCTCAGGTTGACCGGCCCCGCTTTCCTCGGCGGAGTTCGTCGGTTAAGTTGCACGATGCCGCAAATAATGCTTGACAATCAGGGCGGGCTTATCTAGAGTTCCTCCCGTTGGTGAGACACCGACCATGGGGATGTAGCTCAGCTGGGAGAGCATTGCCTTCGCAAGGCAGGGGTCGAGAGTTCAAATCTCTTCATCTCCACCACATGAATTCAAGAGGTTAGGTTGAAAAACCTGACCTCTTTTTTTGTTCAGTGCTAACTTTTTGCTAACCAGCCGCGTACTACCTGCCCACTAGCC
>NZ_CAJJIC010000149.1 GCF_905187505.1 uncultured Mailhella sp. | reverse complement strand
GGTCGAGTTGCGGCCGGGGCGCTCTCCGGCGTCCTGATGAAGAAACGTCGTCGCGTGCCCGACGGGGCTCCGAACCCGTGTTTTTCGGAAACTTCGACCCGAACAGCCGCGGGGGAGCGGGAAAAGCAAGGCGAAGCGTGGGGGCCGCAGCAGGATGCGGGAAAGGCGAAGCGTGGGGGGGGGCCGCCGCAGGATGCGGAAAAAGAGCGGGGGAGCGCCGAGGTGGGGAAGAGCGGAGAGGCCGCGCCGCGTTACGGACGGCCCGCATTCGGGGCGCAGAGGCATGGGAGGGCGTGAGCGGCTGAGGACTGCCGCATCCGGTCGGCCGCGCCCCGACGGGAAAGCCGAGCCGCGGTCGAGTTGCGGCCGGGGCGCTCTCCGGCGTCCTGATGAAGAAACGTCGTCGCGCAGTCCGGGCGAGCTTGGGCCGTCGCCATGCAAAAAAAAGGCGGCCGTTCTGGCCGCCTTTTTCAGATCATTGTTGCCGGGTTACTTCTTGTTGAGTTCGGCTTCCTGCGGGAACATGGGAGTGTAGCGGTATGCCAGGGACAGAACCATGGCCGCGTAGGCGAACACGAGGAAGCAGCTTGCCCATTCGGCCCAGTTGGGGGCGTAGGTGTACCAGCTGTCGAAGGGCATGACGGGCTGGGCGAGGCCCTGCACGGTGAGCACGTAGCGGTTGATGGTGATGCTCGTGCAGGTGAGGAAGAGCATCAGGTAGAACAGCCAGGGCTTTTCACGCAGGGGCTTGATGAGCAGCACGATCATGGGAATGATGATGAAGGCGTGTTCCATCCAGAAGAGCCACTTGCCGTAGATCCAGCCGTGGAACATCTGGTCGAAGGTGAGGCCTTCGCCGGCGAGCATGTCGGTGGCCCAGTACCAGCTGTCGAGGCACTTGAACACGGTGTACACGATGAGCATGGTGCCGCCCACCTTGCCCATGAGCTGCTTCACTTCCCAGCTGACGAGCTTGCGGCCGGACATCTTTTCCATGAGCGTGCAGACGAGCACGGTGAACATGGGACCGGAGGACACGGCGGAGAGCACGAACAGGAAGAAGGTCCAGGGCCAGATGAAGAAGCCTTCGCGGAAGAGGTACGGACGGCCGAAGAGCACGCCGTACATGCCGCCGAGGGAGCCCTGATGGAAGGTGGAGAGGAACGCGCCTATGCCCGCGAAGATGGGCATATACACATGGAAGTTGTGCGCGAGAGCGTGGATGAAGGGGCGCTTCATGAGCTGACGGTTCTCCAGCACCAGCGGCACGAACTCGAGGATGAGCACGATGCAGTAGCAGGTGATGCAGAAAATGACTTCCGTGAGCATGGAATGCACGTTGGGGTACCAGTAGCCGAACCAGCAGCGGATGGGCTGGCCGATGTCGAGCACGAGGATCATCATGGCGCCGGTGTAGCACAAAAAGCCTATGACGGCGGCGAGGTTCACGATGTTCTTGAGCTCGTCGATGTTGAGGATGTACCGCAGCGCGCCGGTGAAGAACGCGCCGGCGCCGAGGGCGATGACGGCGAGGTCGAAGGTGATCCAGAGACCGAAGCCGAAGTAGTCGTCCATGCCGGTTTCACCGAGGCCGAAGCCGAGGACGCGCACGGCGGCGTACAGTCCCCAGAGGAAGATGACGCCCAGAATGGACATCCATCCCGTGAATTTGGTCAGAGAGCAGCGCTCGCACCCTTCCGGGAAGAGCTCCGCATCAACAGGTTTGCTGTAATCCATAACCTACCCCTGCTTTGTGGCTTCGCCGGTCTTTTCGTGTTCGAGATAGTTGTCGCCTTCGCGGCGGACCCATTCGCGCCTGCTGAGATAGTAGACCTGCGGATCGGTGCCGAGGCGTTCCAGCAGACGGAAGGCGTAGGGGCTCTTGATGAGCTCGTGCACCTTGTGGGCCGGATTGTTCAGGTCGCCGAAGGTGATGGCCCCGTTGGGGCAGGCTTCGGTGCAGGCGGTGATGTACGCGCCGTCGGGCAGGTTCATCGGATCCTGACCCTTGGCCACGGCGGCTTCCTGGGCCTTCATGAAGCGGTGATGGCAGAAGGAGCACTTCTCCACCACGCCGCGCATGCGGGTGGAAACGTCGGGCGTGAGGGCCTGAGCCAGATCGCCGGGCCACTTCGGGTCGTACCAGTTGAAGTAGCGGGCATGGTAGGGACACGAGGCCATGCAGTACCGGCAGCCGATGCAGCGGGGCGGAATCTGGCTGACGATGCCGCCTTCTTCGCGCTTGTCGGTGGCGATGACGGGGCACACCGAAACGCAGGAAGGCTTTCCGCACTGCATGCAGGGCCGGGGCAGATAGGCCACTTCGTGATCAGGGAAGCTCTTGTGGTTGGAAAGGCGGAACACGGTGAGCCAGTTGAGCGAACGCAGCTTGTTGCTGCCGTCCACGGCCGGGGCCACGTTGTTTTCCGCCTGGCAGGCCACCATGCACGCGCCGCAGCCCGTGCACTTGTCGATGTCGATGACCATGCCCCATCTTATCTTGAACTGTTTGACTTCAGAAGACATCACGACCCCCCTATGCTCTTGCGGCCTTCACGCCGGCAAGGCCCCAGACCGGCAGGCCGGTTCCGGGCTCTCTGCAAACGCTGGTCAGCGCCAGAACATTCGAGCCCTTGCCCTTGCTGAATTCGTCGAAGGCCGTATGGCCGAGACCGGCGACCAGCGAAACGGTGTCGGGCAGGATGCCTTCAAAGATGGCGGCAACCACGGTGATTTCCACATTGTTGCCGGCAACCAGCCTGACGAGGTCCCCGGCGTTTACCTTGAGTTTTGCGGCGGTGGCGCCGTTCATCTGCGCCACGCTGTATCTGCCCTTGAGCTGGTAGTCGGTGACCACCTTGGTGGCGAAGGGCGGAATGGCCGTCTGCGGCGTGCCCATGGCGAGCACCACCACGGGAGCCACCTGCAGATCGCCTTCCGCGCCCCGTGCGGAAGCCGCGGCGCGCATGGCTTCCCAGTTGTAGAACAGCGGGGAGGCGGGCAGGGTGACTTTGGCCGTGTGCACGGCGCCTTCGTCCATCATGGCGCGGAAGGGCGCGCCGAGAGCGTAGGCGTGCTTGTAGAGAAGTTCGGGCATGTCCTTCACGCCGAGCTCGAGCTTGAGCTCCTGCGCAAGGGCGATGAACAGCTCGCCGGCGCTGCGCGCATCGGCAAAGGGCTTGGCCACGGGACGGGCCAGCGCGTAGGTCACGCGGCCGGAACCGTAGGGCGTCTGCACGTCGTCGAAGGCTTCCATGCCGAGGGCGGCGGGAAGCACGAGATCGCACTCTTCGCAGGTTTCGCTCATGAAGCTGGCCACGGCCACGCTGTAGCCGGACTTTTTAATGGTTTCCTTCACGCCGGAGTCGGCGGGCAGGGAGTAGACGGGGTTGGCCGCGTACACGAAGAGAAGCGCGGGAGCCTTGGCCTTGCCTGCGGCCACGGCCTGCGTGTAGTCCACGAATCTCTTGCGCATGGTTTCGCGGTAGTCGGTGGCGTGGGCCACCACGGAAACGGGGTAGGGCAGATCGAGAAGACCGCCTTCCCGGTTCACGCTGCCGAGCAGCATGTTGATGGCGATGGCCGCCATGACCGGACCGGCGCTGCCGCCGGAACCGAGCGAGCTGCCCGCGATGACGAGAGGCTTTTTGGCGCTGACCAGGGCTTTGGCCGCCGCTTCGAGGCGCTCCACGGGAACGCCGGTGATGCCGGAAACCTTTTCGGGCGTGTAGGCGGCCGCAAAGTCGGCGAAATTGCCGAGTCCTGCGGCAAAGCCGTTCTTTCCGGCCTTGATGACAAGATGCGCGATGCCCAGAAGCAGCGCCATGTCGGTGCCGCTCTTCATGGGCAGCCACAGATCGGAGCCTGCGGCGGTGTTGTTCTGCACGGCGCCCGCGTAGATGAGCTTCTGCGTGGCTTCGCCGTCCACGGGATGGGTGCGGTTGAACAGACTGCGGTTGGCGGCCACCACGCCCCAGCTTTCCAGCACGGGAGCGCCCACGGCAAGAATGCAGTCGCTGCCTTCCATGTCGTAGCCGAGCCGTCCCTGTCCGCCCATGGCTTCCCAGGCTGCGGCGGCGGGCTGTTCGTCGTCGGGCATGAAGTAGAAATCGGAGGAGCCGAGCTGATTCAGCATGGCGGAGATGACTTCGTTGATGCTCGAGGTGGGATCGCCGGACACGGCCGCCACGGAGGAGCCGGCCTGCTGCGTCTTTTCCTTGAGAAGCTTTTCTGCTTCGGCCCAGCTTATGGCCACGTACGCGCCGTCGGGCGAGCGGCGAAGCGGCGTTTTAAGACGCGCGGGGCTCACGCGAAGCTCGGCTTCGGCGGCGGCAAGGGCGGTCATGGCCCCGTGGGTCACGGGGTTGTTCCTGTCGCCTATGGTGCGCACGGGCACGCCGCCCACGGTGCGCACGAGAAATCCCGTGCCGGAAGGACACAGCTTGCTCACGGTGGGAACATACTGGCTCTCGCCCTTCTTCAGGCGCGGAATCCAGCCCCAGTTCTGCGTCCAGTACACGGCGTCGTACAGGGTGTTCCAGATGATGGGAGACGCCACGAGGCCCACGGTCCCGCCGGCGGCAAATTTAAGAAATCCTCGTCTATCCATGATTTCCTCGCTTTTGCCTTACTTGTGGCAGGTGAAGCAGGCGTTGCTGGCGTTGGTGTTGCCCATGGCCATGTGTTCGGCATGGCAACGTTCGCAGCCCCACATCAGCATGGTGTTTTCGGAGTAGCCCGAAAGCCTGTTTTCCCGATAGACGGGAGGCACGTCCGTTTCCGCCACGTTGAGGTGACACCTCGAGCAGAATTCGGCCGTTTCCTTGGGGCCCTTGAGTTCGGCCAGAGGACCGAAGTGCAGGGCGTGACTGAAGAACACGTTGTCGGGCTGCTTCTGATAGACAAGCCATTCCGACTTGATCTCGCGACCGGTCTGAACGTATTCACGGACGAAACGCGCTTCTTCGGGGTTGGAGCCCAGAACCGTGAAATGGCATTCCGCGCACTGTGCGGTGGTGGGCGTCCCGCTGAATGAGCCGTCGGCGCGTACGAAGTGGCACTGCTCACAGGTCATGCCCTGATTCTGTACGTGCTCGACATGGCTGAAGGCGATGGGCTGCTTCTTGGTTTCCTTCATAAGGTTGGGCAGAACCCACCATCCCAGAATAAGGGCCACTACCAGCCCCACGACAAACGCGCCCCAGCCACAGCTGCATTTCTTTGCCGCGGTCGCCGGTGTGGTTGTGTTGTTCCTCTCCTCCATCCCGATGCCTCGTGCTGGTTGAGGTGATAAAAAAGACAGTGCGCATCTTCCGGCCGGGCC
>NZ_CAJJIC010000148.1 GCF_905187505.1 uncultured Mailhella sp. | reverse complement strand
CTGCACTGAGATTGCAGCCCGTAACGCACCCGCCGAGCCTTCCGGCCTTTGCGTCACTTCCCCTGCCATTCCCGCCATTTCAAAGCCCGACATCCGGCACCCGCACGAACCCCGCCGCGCGGCGCAGCCGCAAGGCGAAACAGGGGGGCCCGGGGGGAATTATTTCCCCCGCATTGCCTTTCAAGGGGGCCCGGGGGAGATTATCTCCCCCGGCGGGGCCAGGGGCAGCACCCCTGATCTGCCTTTCCTGCGTTTTCTGCCTTTCCTTTTTGCATGACAGGGGGCGGGGGAGCGTGGTACATGGGGAGCGCGGCGTTCGGCGCGGCGGAGGAAGCTGCGCTTTTTCAGGGCTGCGGCAGGAAGGCATGAAGATAGTTCACACATCGGACTGGCATTTAGGTCACAGTTTATACGGCAGGCGGCGGCACGAGGAGTTCCGTCAATTTCTTTCGTGGCTCATGGAGCTTGTTTACCGCGAGGGCATTGAAGCTCTTGTCATTGCCGGGGACGTTTTTGACAGCGCGGTACCGGGCACGCAGACGCAGTCGCTGTACTACGACTTTCTTCGTGCGGTGACGGCGGCGGAGAGTCCGTGCCGTCATGTAGTGATCATTGCGGGCAACCATGATTCTCCGGCGTTTCTGGACGCGCCTGCGGGTCTTCTTTCGTCCATGCACGTTCATGTGACGGGCCGGGCGCGTGCGCCCGAGGAAGAAGTTCTGGCGCTTTGCGGGGCGGACGGGGAAACGGAGCTCATTGTATGCGCGGTGCCCTTTTTGCGCGACCGCGACTTGTACCGGGCCAGGGACGGCGACGCCATGGACGAGCGCGACCGTCTCATGGCCGAGGGCATGAAGGAGCACTATCGTCTTGCTGCTCTGGAAGCGGAGAAGCTGCGGGCCGGGCGCGACATTCCGGTACTTGCCACGGGGCATCTGTTTGCGGCCGGGGGCAGCACGTCCGGCGACGACGGGGTGCGGGATCTGTGCGTAGGGTCGCTCGGGCAGGTGGAGGCCGACGCATTTCCCGCCGCGTTCGACTATGTGGCGCTCGGGCATCTGCACGCGGCGCAGAAGGTGCACGGCGAGGAGCGCATCCGCTACACGGGCTCGCCGCTGGCCATGGGCTTTGACGAGGCGCGGCGCAATCACGAGGTGCGCATTCTCAGCACGGACGGGGCGAAGATTGAATCCCGCGGGGTGGCGGTGCCGGAATTTCAGCGTCTGGAGCGTGTGGAAGGCGACATGGAGGCCATAGAGCGCAGGCTCGACGAGCTTTCGGCGACGGGAGAGAGCGTATGGGCCGAAGTGCTGCACACCGGCGAGGAGAACGTGCCTGAGCTTCGGCGGCGCGTGGAGGAACACGTATCCGGCAGGCTGGAAGTGCTGCGCATACGCAACGCGCATCTTCTGCTCGAAGGCATGGATGCCGATCCCGAGCAGGACGACCTTGAAGAGCTGGCCGTGGAAGACGTATTTGAGAGGCGGCTTCGGGAAGCCTATCCCGGGCGCGCGCCGGAAGACCCTGAACTGGAAGAGCTGCGGGAAGCGTTTCGCGAGACCGTGGCCGCCGTGCGCGACAGCGAGGAGGAATCATGCGCATCTTAAGCGTTCGGATACGCAATCTCAATTCCCTCGCCGGCGACTGGACCGTGCGTCTTGACGGGCCGGAATACGAATCCGGCGGGATTTTTGCCATCACGGGCCCCACGGGAGCGGGCAAGAGCACCATACTCGACGCCATATGCCTTGCGCTGTACGGCTCCACGCCGAGGCTCGACAAGGTGACCAAGAGCAGCAACGAAATCATGTCGCGGCAGGCGACGGAATGTCTTGCGGAGGTTCGTTTTCGCACCATGCGCGGGGAATACCTGTGCAGCTGGAGTCAGAAGCGGACGGGAAAGCGTGCGGCGGGCGAGTTTCAGCAGCCGAAGCACCGCCTTTACGACAGCGAGGGCCGGGCGCTTGCCGAAAACACCAAGGCCGTGCTCGCCGGGGTGGAAGAGCTCACGGGCATGGACTTTGCACGGTTCACGCAATCCATGCTTCTGGCGCAGGGTCATTTTGCCTCGTTTCTTCTGGCCGACGGCGACAAGCGTGCGCCGCTTCTGGAAAAGATAACGGGCAAGGGCATCTACACGGAAATTTCCAAAAAGGTGCACGAGCGCAACCGGGAAGAAGCGCTCAGGCTCGCCGAGCTGGACAGAGAGCTTGCCGCCCGCGATCTGCTCTCTCTTGAAGAAGAGGAAGGCCTTGCCGACGAGAAGCGCGAGCTTTCGGAAGGCGCGCAGGCGCTGGCCCGCCGGGAAGAGGCTCTAGCCGGGGACATGGCGCGCGTGGAGCAGGCCGAAGCGCTGGAGAGGGACGAACAGAGCCTTGCCGCGGACAGGGAAGCGCTGAACGCGGAAACGACGGCGTTTGCGCCGCAGAAGGAGCGTCTGGAGCGGGCTGTCCGGGCCGCAACGATTTCTCCTTCGCTGGAAGCGCTCAGCCTGCGACGCGAGGAGGAGCGGCGCGATACGGAACGCCGGGCAGCGCTTGATGCGGAGCTGCCGCGTCTTGAAGCGGAGGAAACGGCCAGGCGGCAGGCCGTGGACGAAGCTAAGGCCGAGCTTGCCGAAGAAAAGGCCGCCGTGGAAAGGGCGCGGGAAACATGGAAGAAGGTGCGGGCCGTCGATACGGAACTTGCCGCACGACGCCGCGAACTTGCCGATCTGGACAAAGACCTGGAAGGCCGCCGCGCGGAGCTGGAGCGCCGGAACAAGGAACAGTCCGCCGCCGCGCAGGAACACGAAAAGGCGCAGCAGAGGCTTGCCGAACTGACGAAGGCCCGGGAGTCCCGCGCCGCCGACGCCGCGCTGTCCGACGCGACCGGATCTCTTTCCACGCGCCTTTCGCTGCTCAAAGAGGACGAAGCCGCGCTTGAGGAAACGCGCCGTGCGCTTGACGAACGTTCCCGGAATCTGGACGAGCAGGAAACCGCCCTTGCCGGATGCCGCCGCTCGGCCGAGGCGCTGAGCCGCGCGCTGGCCGGGGCGCAGGAAAAGCTGGACGCGGCGCGAAAGAACTTTGCCGCGCTTCTCGGCGGCAGGGATGCCGCCTTTCACCGCTCGCGACGCGAAACGCTTTCCGTTCGCCGAAACGCGCTGGAAACGGCGCTTGCCGCCGCAAAGAGCCGAACCGCCCATCTTCTGCGCGCAGAAGCCCAGAAAAGCCGCGGTCATGAGCTGGCCCTTGCCGTGCAGAAGGAGGAAGGCGACCTTGCGCTTCTCAGGGAAAAGCTTTCCGCCCTGCGGGAAAAGCTGGCGCTTGAGGCAAAAATCCGCTCCTACGAAGAGGAGCGCAAAAGCCTGCGCGAGGGCTCGCCCTGCCCGTTGTGCGGCGCAACGCATCACCCCTTTGCCTGTGAAAGCCCGGCCCTGCCGGATGAATCGCAAAAGCCCGTGCGCGAGCTGGAAGCGCGCGTGGAAGCGCTGACCGCCGCCCTTGCCGGACACCGGAGCGACGCCGTGCACGCGCGCGAAGCCTGCACGGAAGCCGAAAACGCCGCGGCCGAACAGACGGACAGACTGCGCCGGGCACTCTCCGCCCTCTCTCCCGCGCTCAAACGCGCACTGACCGGCCTCTCGTCCGCCGAAAACGACGGGAACAGCGCCCCCCTGTCCGTGAACAACGCCTCGTCTCTGCCCTCCGGCGCGCCCGCCGTCTCCGCCGCTGCCGAGGCTCTTGCCTCTTCCTCCGTTTCCGCAGAGGCCGAGCCGTGGGAAAACGAGATACTTTCGGCTCTTGCGCTCAGCGAAGGCGCGCCCGCCCTTGCGCCGGTTCTGGAACGCCTTGCCGCCGAAACCGCCGGGGAGCTTGCCGAGGCGACGACCCTTCTCGACAAGCTGGACGCACAGCAGAGCGCCGGACGCGCCCTTGCCGAAGACGCGGAGAAGCTGCGCCGACTCCATGAAGAGGCGCGATCCGCCGTACAGAACGCGGAAAAGGAGACGCTGCGCCTCGGCACGGAAAAGACCGCGCTCGTTCGGGACCTTGCCGAAAAGACGCGCAAGACGGACGCCTGCCGAGACGAACTGTGCCGCACCATTTCGGCCTTCGGCGAGACGGGAGCCAGTACCGAAGAGCTCACGCTTGCCGTGCGCGCCCTTGAAACGCGCCGCACCGAATACGCCGCTCTCGCAAAACAGGAAGCGGAAGCCCGACAGTCCCTTGCCGAACACGAAAGGCTTCTTGCCGTGGGCGCACAGGCTCTCGACGCCGCAGAACGCGAATGGAACGCCGCCCTCGCCGGCCGCACGGAACGCGCCGCCGACCTTGCCGACATGGAAGACGCCCGCCGCGCCCTGTTCGGCGAGCGCAGCGTGGACGACGAAGAAAAAGCCGCCGCCGAACGCCTGCACGGCAGAGAAGACGCGGAGGAGGCGCGACGCAGCGACCTCGAAGCCGCTTCCCGCGCGCTGACCGAAGCACGCCGCGACGCCGCCGCCCTGTCCGAACGCATGACGCAGCGCGCCGAAGCCATGAAGGACATGGAAGAGGCGCTCATCATCCGCCTCAGGGCCGAAAACTTTGCCGACGAAGCCGCCTGCCGCGCCGCTCTCATGAGCAGGGAAGAGCTCGACGCGCTCACCCTCGCCCAGCAGACCCTTGCCGAAAAGACCGCCCGCCTCGACGCCCGCGCCGCAGAACTGACCCGCCGACGCGAGACGCAAACCCTGCCCCTGCCCTCGCGCGAAGAAACCGAACTTGCCCTCGCACAAACCCGCGCCGAACGCGAAGACGCCCTCCGACGCCTCGGCAGCCTTCAGGAACGGCTCAACGCCAACGACGAAAAAAAGGCTCAGGCCGCAAAGCTCAGAGAAAAACGCAAGGCACAGGACGCCCGCTGCCGCCGCTGGGCCGCGCTCAATGAACTCATAGGCTCCGCCGACGGCAAAAAGTTCCGCAACTACGCCCAGGAACTCACATTCAGAAGACTCATTCTCATGGCGAACCGCCAGCTCGCCTTCATGACCGACCGCTACCTGCTCGTGCACAGCAAAACCGAAGCCCTTACCCTCAACGTCATCGACCGCTACCAGGCCGACGCCGTGCGCTCCTCCCGCAACCTCTCCGGCGGCGAAAGCTTCATCGTCAGCCTCGCCCTCGCCCTCGGCCTCGCCCAGATGGCCAGCCGAAACGTGCGCGTCGACTCCGTCTTCCTCGATGAAGGCTTCGGCACCCTCGACGAAGAGTCCCTCGGCACCGCCCTCGATATGCTCGCCTCCCTCCGTAGAAAAGGAAAAATGATAGGCATCATATCCCACGTCCAGGCCGTCCGCGACCGCGTCGGCCTCCAGATCTGCGTCTCC
>NZ_CAJJIC010000147.1 GCF_905187505.1 uncultured Mailhella sp. | reverse complement strand
GACGACGTCGAGCACGAGGGGGTCGGGAGCAGGGACGGAGCGGCCGTCCTTGAGCATGGCGTAGCCGTCGCCGCCTCCGGCGAGGTAATCGGAGAGCGTGACGGTATAGGAAGCGGCAGGATCGAGCGGGCGGGAGCGGCCGTTTCCGTCGATGATTTCTGCGTGAAGCACGCGCTCTCCCGCCGGGCGGATGCCGTCCACCTCGTAACGCAGACCGGAGACCTGAAGCAGTCTCGGTCCCGCGGCAGCCTCGCCCGCCACGCCGTGTTCCAGAGCGTCAATCAGTTCCTGTCCGCTGTACGTACGCACCAGCACCGCGTTGCCGAAAGGATGCACGGAAAGCACGTCTCCCCGCGTGATCTTTCCTGCGGGAAGCGCAGCACGCAGCGCGCCGCCGTTGCAGAGGGCCACCTCGGCCCCGAAGGGCCTGGCGTACTCCAGCATGGCGTCGGTGGTGACCATGCCGCCGAGACAGTCCTCCTTCCGACACAGATCCATGCCGTCGGGCAGGGAAAGACTGTGACTTCCCACCACTTCGGAGCGCAGGTCTTCCAGCGTGGCCGCATAATGAGTGATGAGCTTCTGCACGGCGGGGTCCACAGGCATGTCGGCCGTCAGCTCCACGGCAGAGCCGCGCCACGACCGGGGAACGCCGTGTTCATCGAAGCCCACGGTGAGTTCTCCGAGATACCTTGCCCCGCGCCCGGCCGTGACCACCAGCACGGGAGAGCCGTCAGGCGAGTGCTCCACGACGGGGTACGGCCCGTCGGAAGGCTCGGGGCCGAGATAACTGTGCGTATGCCCGCCCACGATGACATCAACGCCGTCCACGGAACGGGCAAGAGCTCTGTCTTCGGAAAGACCGAGATGCGTGACGGCCACGATGTGCTTCACTCCCTGCGCCTCAAGCGCCTTCACCTCTCTTTCCAGTGTCTCCGCCGCCGGAGAAAATGCCGTGTGCGGGCAGGCAGCGGCAAGCGAGGCCACCTTGTCGTTCGCCAGCCCCACAATGCCCACCTTCTCCCCGCGCACGCTCCTTATGATGTACGGCTTCGTACGGCTTTCGCGGAGCGGGCAACCCTCTTCCGGTGCAAGATTGGCCGCAAGCACGGGAAGAGGCGTAGCCGCGACAAAACGAGCGAGCTCTTCGCAGCCCTCGTCGAATTCATGATTGCCGAGCGTCATGGCATCCCACGGCACCACGGCGTCGACGTCCGCAATGAGCGGCCATTTGTTCACGCTGTAGAAAAGCGTGCCCTGGAACTGATCCCCGGCATCCACGGCAATGACGTTGTCGCGATCTGTACGGGCCGCCTTCATGACTGCTGCCGCACGGCCGAGTCCTCCAGTACTGTCCGCGCCGTCAAGACTGGCATTGCCGTGCCTGTCCATGCCCGCCAGACAGGAATGCGTGTCGTTGGTATGCAGGATGACGAGCTCAAGTCCCGGACGTTCCGCCTCCTCCCCACTTTTCAGCACGCATCCGGGTATTCCGCCAAGGACAAGCAGAACCGCAAGGACAAGCCCCGTCCATGCTTCCGAGCGCCCCTTTTCGACATATCTCCATAATTTTCTCATGTCCGTATGACTCACAAACGTTTTGCGCCCTTGCCTTCACAAGCGCATGACCTGCTTCTTCATCCTGCATGATTTCTATCAGAATGCGACAGGAATGTCTGCAAGACGACTGTGGAACCGACATGAACAGAGGCCTTCTCTGAAAAATTTTCACGGCAGGGCACTCAATACGCCTTCTTCATCCGTGAACATGGCGAAAGCGTCGGACGGATCGCCATCAGGCCTCCCGACGGTCTCCGAGGGCGTGCGTCCGCAAAACATAAGGCCCGCAAACCAAGCACAGCATCGCATCCTGAACCGGACACCTTCAGACCACGAGGTCGGCATGCCTCCTGCCGCACCGGAAAAATCTCCCGCAGGAGAACCATGGCCATGGACAAAACGCGTTGAAGCCCCATTTATCAACAATCATCCTGCATCGTTCATTTTCTCGTCAAACAGAAAACCTCTTCCGAAAAAAATCCTCTTTTCTCCATAATGTGTACTGAAATATACTTTTTCGATCAGGTTACCGGCTACTTGTGACCCATGGAATCCAATCCCCTTCTCCAGACAGCCATAGGCACCGTACTTCTTCGGGAACGACAGAAAAGGCATCTCACCCAGCAGGCGCTGGCCGATCATGCCGGGCTGCAGCGCGTCTATATCGTGGGCATCGAAGGGGGCAGACGCTCCGTAAGCATGACCACCGTCTTTGCCCTGGCTCACGCCCTCGGCATTTCTCCTTCCGACTTCGTCAAGAAGGTGCAGGAAGAAATGAAACTCCGGCTGGACTGACTGTCCGGCGGATCAAGTTCCTTCAAGTGCGCTTCGGCGGCTTCTCCCGTTCCCGTCCGCCGGGCCACGCTTTTTCTCTGTGGAAAAACGCCTTCCTCCCGCAAGCAGCTTCCATCCTACCGCAAGCCCCCCCCGTTTCCATATCCCGTTCGACGACGTCCGGCAGTCGAACGGAAACCCGCACGGCTTCGCAGCGTCAGGCCTGCCGTCACGCAAGGATAAAAAAGGATTCTCGCAGAAGAGCCTTCTGCGGCTCACTTCTTCCTCGCTTTTCTGGAACGTCATTCTTTGCTATCATCATATCAACACGCAACGAAAAGCGTTTTGTGCCGTTTCTCATCAGTGCATGGCAGGGCTTATCCCATGAGCGTACATAAGGCTGAATTTTTCGAGCAGGCGACGGAACACCTGCTGAGCAATCTCGATCTTCAGGAAGGTCTCGGTCAGCTTCTCTCCTATCTCTCAACGGTGCTCCCGTGCCGAGAAATAAGGCTCGCCACCTATTTCATGCAGGAACAGGGGTCTGCCAAAAATCTGCATCTTCGCGCCTCGCTGTCGGGCACGTCTCTCTACTACGGCCCCCTCCTCAACAAGGGACGTCTGGACGAAATGATTTCTCTGAAAAACCGTGGCGGCGAACTCATTGATAATCCGCATCATCCGCTTGTCATCTTCTGCCGTGCGTGCAGCACGAGCGGGCATCCTCCCATGCCTCTTCCCTGGTATGACATCGTGCTCTGGGACAAGTCCAAACTTATAGGTGAGTGCCGCTTCTCCGGTCCCTTTTCCCACGACGAGCTTGAGCTGCTCGATACCTTACGTCCCGTTTTGTGCATCGCCGTCAGCAACTACCAGAAATGTCAGGAGCTGGAAAACAACCTCAAGGACGCCCAAAAAGAAAACCAACGTCTCAAAAGAAGCCTCCATACAAGCCAGGCCCGCGAAATTCTGCAGGATCAGCTGGGCCTTCAACAAGTTGTCGAGAGAACGGGACTTGTGGCCATGCACGACATTCCCGTTCTCATCACAGGAGAAACCGGCAGCGGCAAGGAACTCATCGCACGCATGATTCATGAGCTGTCACCGCGCCGCAGCGGACCGTTCATAGCGATCAACTGCGGAGCCATTCCTTCCGCCCTCATCGACAGCGAACTGTTCGGACATCGCAAAGGATCCTTCACAGGCGCCGTACGCGATCACAAGGGATACTTTGAACGGGCAGATGGAGGCACGCTCTTTCTGGACGAAGTGGGTGAACTCCCCATGGACATGCAGGCGCGACTGCTGCGCGTGCTTCAGGAACAGGAAATAGTACCCGTAGGAGCTTCGCGCCCCATACGCATTGATACGCGCATCGTGGCGGCAACCAATCAGGATCTGCCCGTCATGATCGACAAGGGAGTCTTCCGCGCTGATCTCTACTTTCGTCTCAACGGTGCCCACATAGCCCTGCCGCCTCTGCGAGAACGGCTGGGAGACCTGCCCGTCATCGTGCATCATCTGCTTGAAAAACTCTGCCGGGACTTCAGGATTCCTTCCATGCATCTCGCTACCGGGGAACTGGAAAAGCTCTATTCCTACTCCTGGCCCGGAAACATCCGGGAACTGCAGAACGTGCTCATGGAAGCCATGGCCATCTCTCCCGATCATGACCATATGCGTCTCTCCTGCGACTTTGCCGCGGGACAGAGCGTACCGCGGCATGGTGAACTTCCGGGAAAAGCCGTAGGAAGAACCCCGCGTTCCCTGCGTTCTTCAGACGTCATGGCCGAGCATTATCGCAACGTCATGGAGTCCTGCGGCTGGAAGATCAAGGGGCCGAACGGCGCGGCCGCCATTCTCGGCCTTCATCCCAGCACGCTGCGTTTCCGACTCAAAAAACTTGGTCTGCTCAACAGATGATCCGCACTCTGCCCTCGGAGGATCGTTTTTTCTGGTACGATTCTTGCATGACGCTTCATAACCAGACTCTTTCAACGAGTCATCTCGTCAAAAAAGGAGACCGTCATGAAAACCATCGACATGCGCTGCCGTCCTCCGCTCCGCTTCAACGTCAACACTGTTGCCTTTACGGAAAAAAATTTCAGGGCGCCCCTCTGTTCGGCGGTTGTCCCGTCGCCGAATCCGCCAGGCAAAAGTCCTTCGACCTGTTCATGGCCGAAATGAAGGCAGCCAACATCGTCAAGGGCGTGTGCGCGGTGCGCCGCGGCAAGACCACGGAAGCCAACGACGAAATCAGAGAACTTATTGAAAAGCTTCCCGATACCTTCTACGGCATGGTGGGCGTGGACGTCTACGACATGGACACCTGCCTTGAAGAAGTAGAAAAGTATGCCGTCAACGGGCCTTTCACCGGCGTCAATGTGGAGCCAGCCATTTCCCCGGCAGGACAGCAGGCCATGTACTTTGACGACAAGCGACTCTCCCCCGTCTTTGAGCTGTGTCAGGAACGTAACCTGCCGGTTTCCGTCACTTTCGGCGGACCAGGCTATCCCGATGTCACGGCCTATATGCCCCAGAGAGTGGAAGCCGTCCTCAAACGCTTCCCCCGTATGAAGCTCTGCCTTTATCATGGCGCATGGCCCTGGTTCACTCAGATGAGCGCCGTATGCGCCATGTACCCCAATCTCTTCGTCTGTATCGACCGCTATCTGGTCAACATGCCCGGATGGCAGGCCTATGTGGACGCCGCAAACTACCTGCTGCAGGATCAGCTCATGTTCGGTTCCGCCTATCCTCTGCAGGATCAGAAATTTATCCGTGACTTCTATCTGAAGGCCGGATTCCGTCAGGAAGTGCTGCCCAAGGTCCTCTACGACAATGCGGCTCGCTTCTTGGGATTGGAAAACGGCTACCCCGGCGTCTCCCTGTACGACACCTTCAAGTAGTTCCTCCTTTCCCGTCACGCATCTTGGCACGGCCCAGAGGGCCGTGCTTTTTTTTACTCATGGACAATATGTTGTCCTTTTAGTCCCTCCGACAACGCCTGTTTTTACCGCATTTTCCTCTTCTGGCCCCGTCCATGTTACTCTTGAATTCACAAACTGCCCTCTTTCATTGTCTTTGTTGTCCCTTCAAGGGGTGCCTGCGATGCCTGTTCCTGCAGCGGTTCGCCGTCATAG
>NZ_CAJJIC010000146.1 GCF_905187505.1 uncultured Mailhella sp. | reverse complement strand
ATAACGGCCGTACTCATCTTCCTGTGCCGTCATACAGGACATTTTCCCTTACAATCCGGTCACCTATACCTCCAAAAGACGCAGAAAAGCTCAGATCTCAGACAAAAAATTTCTGAACGTATCCCTGCACGAACACCAGCGCCACAACGAACGGCAGTATCCAGGCAAGATAGAATCGTAAAAATTTCGGAAACTTCACGCCGCGCCCGGTATCGGTTTCCGCCATGAAATTGTCCCAGCCCCAGCCGAATCTGTGGCAGCAGAACAGCATGAAGGTAATGGCGCCGATGGAGAGAAGGTTGTTGCTGAGAATGAAGTCCTCCAGATCCATGAGCGTGCTTCCTTCGCCAAGAGGCTGCACCCCGGAAAGAACGTTGAAGCCGAGGACGCAGGGCAGCGTGAGAAGCGTGAGAGCCACGCCGTTGACGAGCGTGGACTTGCGGCGCGACCACTTCCACACATCCATGCCGTAGGAAATGATGTTCTCAATGACGGTAATGACAGTGGTGAGCGCCGCCGCACTCATGAACACGAAGAACAGCGTCCCCCAGAACCTTCCTCCCGACATGGAGTTGAACACGTTGGGGAGCGTGATGAAAATGAGTCCGGGACCTGAATCCGGCTCTACGCCGAAGGCAAAGCAGGCCGGAAAAATGATGAAGCCCGACATCATGGCCACAAAGGTATCCAGACAGACTATCCAGATGGATTCCTGAGTGATGGTATATTCCCGACCGAGATAGCTGCCGAATATGCACATGGATCCTATGCCAAGACCAAGGGTGAAGAAGGCCTGATTCATGGCGTCGTTAAGCAGGCTCCATATGCCCGCGTCCACGGCCCTCTGCCAGTCCGGTGCAAGATAGAAGGTCAGTCCTTCCAGCGCGCCGGGCAGGGTGACGGCGCGCGCGGCAAGACCAAGCATGATGACGAGAAGTCCGGTCATCATGATCTTGACCACACGCTCTATGCCCCGTCTGAGGCCGAATCCGCAGACGATGAAACAGGCTATGGAGGTCAGAAAGGCCCAGAACGTCATTCCTGACGGATCGGCAAGCATGGCGCCGAAGGCGGCGGGCATCTGATCGGCGGGCAGGGCAAGCTGTCCCGTAGCTGTCCGCCATACATAAAAAAGCATCCAGCCGGCCACGGGAATGTAGAACATCATGAGCAGATAGCTGCCCACGATGCTGAGCCAGCCCATGCGGTGCCATGAAGAGCCCTTCGGCTCCAGAACGCGCAGAGCGTTGCCGAGATTCTGCTGTGAAGCCCTGCCTACGGAAAATTCCATGATGAGCAAGGGCAGGGCAAGCATGAGCAGAAAGAACAGATAGGCGACCACGAATACCGCACCGCCGTATTTTCCCGTAATGTAAGGAAATCTCCACACGTTGCCGAGGCCTATGGCGCATCCGGCGGAGACGAAAAGAAAGCCGATGCGGCTGGCCATTTTCTCACGTTGCATGACGACTCCAGAAGCTTGGAACAAGTCTGGCGCACGATCTCCCGAAGAAGGCCATGCGCCAGAGACGAGATTGAAGAGGGAAGCCTAGAAGAACTTCTGAATATAGCCTTCCACAAAGATGACCAGGAGCACGACGGGCAGAATCCAGGTCAGATAGAACCGCAGCGCCTTCGGGAACTTCATGCCCGCACCGGTATCGGCCTCGGCAATGAACTTGTCCCATCCCCAGCCGTAGCGCTGGCAGCAGAACAGACAGAAAATGAGCGAACCCAGCGGCAGCAGGTTGTTGCTGATGACGAAGTCCTCAAGATCCATGATGGTCGATCCGGCGCCCAGGGGCTGAATGTCAGACCAGAGATTGAAGCCGAGAATGCAGGGCAGCGTGCACAGGGTGAGCACAATGCAGTTGACTTTGACGGCTTTTTTCCTCGACCATTCATAGGTGTCCATGAAATGGGAGATGATGTTCTCAAGCACGGCGATGACCGTGGTGAGCGCGGCCGCGCTCATGAACACGAAGAACAGCGCTCCCCACAGGCGTCCCCAGGCCATGTTGTTGAAGATGTTGGGCAGCGTGATGAAAATGAGGCTGGGACCGGCATCGGGCTGCACGCCGAAGGCAAAGCAGGCAGGGAAGATGATGAGGCCGGACATGAACGCCACGAAGGTGTCGAGGGACACGATGAACACGGACTCCTTGGTCAGCGTGTTGGATCTGTCAAGATAGCTGCCGAAGATGCACATGGCACCGATGCCGATGCTCAGGGTGAAGAAGGCCTGATTCATGGCGTCGTTGATGAGGGACATGATGCCCGCATCCATGGCGCGCTGCAGATCGGGCACGAGGTAGAAGGCCACGCCCTTCATGCCGCCGGGCAGGGTGAGGGAATGCACGGCAAGACCGATGACGATGACAAGAAGCCCGCCCATCATGATTTTCACCACGCGTTCCACGCCCTTCTGCAGACCGAGCGCACACACGCCGAAGCAGCCGAACGAAGCGACGAGCGTCCAGAAGAGCATGGTGCCGGGGCTGGAAAGCAGATTGGAGAACACGCCCGCCACCTGATCCATGGGAACGGAAAGCGTTCCTGTGACGGTGGCCCAGCAGTAATACATCATCCATCCTGACACGGGGATGTAGAACATCATGAGCGCATAGGAGCCTATGATGCTGAAACAGCCGAAATAACTCCACTTCGATCCCGGCTTCAGCTCACAGAAGGCCCGGGACATATTTCTCCGCGAGGCGCGACCCACGGTAAATTCCATGATGAGAATGGGCAGCCCCATGCCGAGAAGAAAGACGAGGTACGCGACAAGAAAAACCGCACCACCATATTTGCCCGTAATGAAAGGAAAGCGCCATACGTTGCCGAGCCCGATGGCGCAGCCGGCGGAAAGAAACAGGAAACCCAGCCGGCTGGCGAGCTGTTCTCGTTGAGCCATAGTATATTCTCCTTGGCGGAATATTTTTTCTTTATATATGGGAAACGTCGCGGCACGGCAACCTGAAAATCCCCGGTCCTCTCCGACGGCCGTTCGTTGAACGTACGCTTGTGAACGTCGACTTTCAGATTCCGTCACGCAACCTTTCCCTGTTTTGAAACCGTCGGCCACTCAAGACAAAAGAGTAACGCCTTCCGGCCTGCGTCATGCGAGACTAAAAGAACTTTTGGATGTAGCCCTGCGCAAATATGAAAAGAAACACGACGGGCAGAATCCAGGTCAGATAGAAGCGCAGGAACTTGGGGAACTTCATGCCCGTGCCGGTATCCGCCTCGGCAATGAAACCGTCCCAGCCCCAGCCGTAGCGATGACAGCAGAACAGCATGAAAAGAAAGGAGCCGAGCGGCAGAATGTTGTTGCTGATGATGAAGTCCTCAAGATCGAGCACGGCGCTTCCCGGACCGAAGGGCTGGAAATCGGACCAGACGTTGAAGCCGAGAATACAGGGAAGCGTGAGCAGGGTAAGCACGACGAAATTTATCGTCACGGCCTTTTTGCGGGACCATCCGTAGCCATCCATGAAAAAGGCAATGATGTTCTCAAGCACGGCGATGACCGTGGTAAGAGCGGCGGAGCTCATGAAGATGAAGAAGAGAAAGCCCCAGAATCGCCCGCCTGCCATGTTGTTGAAGATGTTGGGCAGAGTAATGAAAATAAGGCCCGGACCTGCGTCCGGCGTGACGCCGAAGGCAAAGCAGGCGGGAAAGATGATGAGACCGGCGGTCAGAGCTACAAAGGTATCCAGTACCACGATGAGCACGGATTCCTGCGTAAGAGCCCGCTCTTTTTTCAGATAGCTGCCGAAGATGCACATGCTGCCCATGCCCACGCTCAGCGTGAAGAAGGCCTGATTCATGGCATCGTTGACAAGGGACATGATGCCGGCATCCACGGCTCGCTTGAGATCGGGCACGAGATAGAACGAAAGCCCCTTCGAGCCACCTTCAAGAAAACAGGAGTGAAACGCCAGCCCGAGCATGATGACGAGAAGCCCCAGCATCATGATCTTGACCACACGCTCAACCCCTCTCTGAAGCCCCTGTCCGCATATGGCGAAGCAGGATGCGGACACAACCACCGTCCAGAAAAGAAGAAGCCATGGATTGCCCAGCATGCTTCCGAACACGGCGGGCACCTGTTCCGAAGGAACCTGAAGCTCGCCAGTCAACATGAACCAGCAGTAGCAGAGCATCCAACCTGCAATGGGGATGTAGAACATCATGAGAATATAGTTGCCTATGGGACACATGATGCCGAACTTGTGCCACCATGTTCCCCTCGGTTCCAGCATCTTCAGGGCGTGAGCCATGTTGCGCTGCGTGGCACGTCCCACGGAAAATTCCATGATGAGAACGGGAAGCCCCACGAAAATGAGAAAAAGAAGATACACCCCGAGAAACACAGCGCCGCCATACTTGCCGGTGATGTAGGGAAAACGCCACACATTGCCGAGTCCTATGGCACAACCGGCGGAAAGAAGCAGAAAGCCGAGTCGGCTGGCAAGCTGTTCACGCTGTTTCATGATCATTCTCCTGAAGATGATTTCTTCTAGCTATAGGCCAAAACTTGCTGCTCCGGCAACCGAAAAAGCCGCCGTTCCTTCCCGCATCCTTGCGTTGCCGGCGCCCATGTACTAGAGCTTGTTGCGCGCATCCGGCGACAACGCGGGAGCTTAAGCCAAGCCTGCCTGAACCATGCTTTGCCGACAATTCTCCTCTCCATGCCGCTGCGCGGAAACGGCGCTTCGGTCATTCACGCCTTTTTTCCTTCCGCGACAAGAACTCGAACAGGACCACCCATGAATCTGCATCCTCACAAACGCTGGACTCAAAGAATCAATTACGCCCTGCTGGCCCTGGAAGGCATGCTCATAGGACTCTTCTGCGCCTGCGTCATTTGCTGCTTCCGACTCATCCGCGACCATGCCGCTCCCGTCATTCTTGCCTTCATCTCGGGATGGCAGGAAACATGGTGGATCGCACCTCTCTGGCTTGCCGTGCTCATTGCCGCAGCCCGCTTTCTGGGCTGGCTGGTCAAAAAAACGCCTCTCATTTCCGGCAGCGGCATACCGCAGACGGAACTTATCGTCCGGGGGAAACTGCACGTCTCCCGCCAAGACTGGCTCAAAGTGCTGCCGGCCAAGTTCGTGGGATGCCTTGTCTCCACGCTGGGCGGACTTTCCCTCGGCCGGGAAGGCCCCTGCATACAGATGGGCGCGGCCACGGCCGCTCTTTTGACCGGCCTGTGGGAAAAATTCACCTTTTCCGGCCACATCCACATTGCCGCCGGAGCCGCAGCAGGCATGACGGCAGCCTTCGGCTCTCCCGTGGCCGGCGTGCTCTTCGTATTTGAGGAAATGAAAAGCCGCATCACGCGCGGAGGATTCATCGCCGTGAGCTTCGCCGCGGCCACGGCCGCCCTCGCCACGCGCCATATTTTCGGCTTCGGGCTCATTTTTCCCTTTGAGAACATACGCTCCCTGTCTTTCTCCGCCCTCTGGCTCGTCCCCGTCATGGGAGTGCTCATGGGAAGGGTGATAGCAAAAGAGGGTTAAATAAAGG
>NZ_CAJJIC010000145.1 GCF_905187505.1 uncultured Mailhella sp. | reverse complement strand
ATGGCGCGGATGGCGTCGTCGTTGCCGGGGATGATGTAGTCGATGACGTCGGGATCGCAGTTGGTGTCGGTGACGGCCACGATCGGGATGCCGAGCTTGCGGCATTCCTTCACGGCGATCTCTTCACGATGCGGGTCGATGATGAACACGAGCTGGGGAAGGCTGTCCATGTCCTTGATGCCGCCGAGAGTGAGGTTCAGCTTGTCGAGCTCGCGCTGGAAGCTGAGGATTTCCTTCTTCTGATAGCGGTTGATGGAACCGTCGGCAAACATGGATTCGAGCTTCTTCAGACGTTCGATGCTCTTCTGAATGGTCACGAAGTTGGTGAGGGTGCCGCCCATCCAGCGGTTGGTTACGTAAGGCTGACCGGCGCGGGTGGCTTCGGCGGCCACGGCTTCCTGAGCCTGACGCTTGGTGCCGATGAAAAGCACCTTGCCGCCGTTGGCAACGGTTTCCACGATCTTGTCGTGGGCGGTGCGGAACAGCTTCACGGTCTGCTGAAGGTCGATGATATGGATGCCGTTGCGGGCGCCGAAGATGTAGGGGCGCATCTTGGGGTTCCAGCGACGGGTCTGGTGGCCGAAGTGGACGCCGGTCTCCAGCATCTGCTTCATGGTAACGTAAGCCATGGTAATTCTCCTTGAGAAAAAAGGGTTTGTCTTCCACATCGACCCCTGGCCCTTCACCCGTGAACGCCTTTCGTCCCCGGGAACCCTGGCCGCTGCCGATGTGTGCATTATGTGTACCTGGTGGTGTCTATCCTATTTTTCGCCGCAAGGCAAGTCTTTGCCCGGGCAAAAAGCCGGCGCCTATTTCTTTTCCGTCTTGTTGCCGCGCACGATCATGTCCGCAAAGCTCGTCGCCGTCTCCTTCACCCAGTCCAGATGGGGGGCGGGCTTGTCGTTGCCGAGTATGGACGTCACCGTCACGAAAAGCACCGTGTCCTTCACCGGCACCACCGCCGTCGCCACGGCCGTGGACAGCCAGCTCTTCGGGCCGCGCTCCATCATGTTGAAGTGGATGAGACTCGTGTAGAGAAACGCGCTTGAGGTGCGCACCGAATCCACAAGCAGCGGCGTGCCCGTGGCAAGCGCGTTCGCAAGCGCCTTTTCCCGGTTCTCCATTTCCTGCGCAGGCGTGTCCGTGCGGCTGCGCGGGATGCGCGAAAAGCCGATGAAAAGTCCTTCCGTGGAGCGCGCAAGAAGTTCGGCGTCCTTCTGATCGAGCGCGCGGCTCTGTCCCTCGAGCGCGCAGATGAGCACCTGCCTTGTCACCGCGTCCCGGCTGCCGTAGCGGTACTGATGCGCCATGTACTGCGGCAGATACATCCTTATGAGACGGCCGTGACGCACGGCGTTTCTTTCCGTGTCGAGAAAAAGATCGGATTCGTGATCGGAAAGCTCCGTGAAGCCGTCGGGCGCGGCAAACTTGAGCTTGTCCACCCCGTCGTCGAACGCGAAGACGGAAAAAGGCGCAAGGCAGAAAAAAAGCGTGAGCGTGAAAAGCGTGATCTGGCGGGTCATGACGACTCCTTGCTTGGGGAGAAGAGCTTTCGCCAAACTTGCCCGCCCCGGCGCTTTTGTCAAGACGGGCCTCTTCATGGCTTGACCACGCGCACGGGTGATATTAAAATTAAAAGAGAATCTCTGTCACTGTCCCCTCCGGCGCTTAAGCCCCGGAGAGAACCGGGGAAAGATTTCCCCCATCCCATTCCCCTCATCAACGGAGGAATCATGTCTCAGCTGCACATTACCTGGTATGGCCACTCCAACGTCATGCTCAGTGAAAACGGCGTGTCCGTTCTTCTCGATCCCTTCTTTGAAGGCAACCCCTTCGCGCCGAACTGGCGTGAAATCCCCCGTCCCGACATCGTCGCCCTGACCCACGATCACGGCGATCATCTCGGGCAGACCGTGGAAATCGTGCGCACCACCGGTGCGACCCTGTACTGCATCGCCGACCTCGTGGGCTACTTCCTCGAACACGGCGTGCCGGAAGGACAGATCATCAACTACGGCATGGGCGGAAACGTGGACGGCACTCTTGAGGCCCACGGCGCAAAGCTCACCATGACGCAGGCCTTCCATTCCGCCGCCACCGGCTCTCCCGTGGGCTACGTCATCGAAATGCCCGGCGGCCACACCGTCTATCATTCCGGCGATACCGGTCTGTTCGGAGACATGGCACTCATCGCCGACCGCTTCAAGCTCGACCTCGCGCTGCTGCCCATAGGCGGCGTGTTCACCATGGACGGCGTTCTTGCCGCCAAGGCCGCCGCGCTGCTCGGCGCCCCCGTGGTCATGCCCATGCACTACCGCACCTTCCCCGTGCTGGCCCAGAACGCCGACCTCTTCGTGGAGTCCCTGAAGGAATACGCGCCCGGCTGCACGCCGCTGGTCATGGAACCCAATGAAATGAGAGTGCTCGACTAGGCGCTCCGCATCAGGAACGCCGCGCCTGCCCGAGCCGCGCATGAAGCACTTCCGCAGCGCGGAACCTCCCGGGCGCGCGTTCCCTGAAAAAGGCCCCGAACGAGGCTGCGGCGCGTCCGCATTCTCGGTCCCGCCGCTTCAGAGCTGCGGAGGAACTTTCCTCCGCGCTCCTTGCGGGCTCCTTATCCGCGCTTCTCCGCTTCTTCGGAAAATGCCGTTCCGGAGGGGAGGGCGGACCGGCGGTTCGTTTCCGGGCAAATGCCCGGCGTCTCCTCCCTTTCCCCCGAGGTCCGCTTCCGGCCGATCATGTTCCGCGGAACGATTTTCTCCTCTTTTCCGGCCCGACTTCCGGCGGAAGCCGTCCCCGGTTCTTCCCGACCGGCCGCGACGCCACCCTTGCCGCGGATCTTCCGCCCGCAACGGCGCGCACCCCGTACCCCTTCCCGGATGCGTCTTCTTCCGGGAAGAGAGGGTTTTTGGCCCTTCATCATTTTTGCAAAACGGGTTATCATGTCTCGTTTCCCGGCGCGGCGCACCGTCGCGCGGATCAAAGACAGACGCTTGTGGAGATTCCCTATGGCCACGGTTATGCAGCATGAAGAACTTGTCCGCCGCGCTCTTGCCTACATTGTGGAGCGTCGCCGCGAATGCCCCGGCATGGATACGGCCGAGCTTCTGGACGGCGCGGGCGCGCGCTTCAACCTTTCCCCCCTCGATCAGGAGGCGCTCGCGCATCTTCTGGAACAAAGGTCGGATGAGGCCTGCGCATGAACCTTCTTCAGCGACGCCTGTTTCTGGAACACGCCAAGACCTTCTTTCTGTCCATGGCGGTTCTTCTTCTGTTCATTCTCATGGGACGCGCGCTTCAGCTGCGTGACATGCTCCTCGGTCTCGAGCTCAGCATCTGGGACACGCTGCGGCTGTTCGGCTACCTGAGCCCCTTCTTCCTGCTCATCATCTGCCCCATAGCGTGCATGCTCTCCGTGTTCCTCACCTTCCTGCGCATGAGCACCGACAGGGAACTCGTGGCGCTCAAGGCCGGAGGCGTGAGCCTGTATCAGATGCTGCCCGCGCCGCTCATCTTCTCCGTGTTGTGCGCGCTCTTCGGCTTCTGGATCTCCGTGTACTGGCAGGCCTGGGGCATGGGACACTTCCGCTCCGAAGTGCTCGACATCGCAAGCAGCAGCGCCCGCGTGGTGGTGCAGCCCGGCGTGTTCAACAAGGACGTGCCCAACATGGTCATGTTCGCCCGCAAGGTCGATCCCGTGTCCGGCACCATGGCCGGCGTCATGGTCGAGGACAGACGCGCCGCAGGCACCACCATGACCATCCTCGCCCCGGACGGCAGCCTTGACGCCGACTACGAAAACGGCGAGCTCATCTTCCTGCTCAAAAACGGCCGCAGCTACACCGAAAAGGACAAGTCCCTTTCCATCATGGGCTTTCAGGAATACGCCGTGCGGCTGAGCTTCGATTCCCTGTTCCAGGGCGTGGACATGGGCCCCGTCAAGCCCAAGGAATACACCTGGCAGCGCCTCTACGACACCCAGAATGAACTTGAGCTCCAGAAAACAGACCCGCGCATGGCACGCAAAATCGTGGTGGAACGTCACAAGCGCCACGTCTTTCCCATCGCCTGCGTGGTGCTGTGCATCTTCGTCATTCCCATCGCCACATCCTTCCAGGGCCTCAAGCAGCAGACCGGCGTGCTCATGGCTCTGCTGCTTTTCCTCATATACTACAGCCTGCTCATGCTGGGCATAAGCCTCGGCGAGAGCGGAGACCTCGATCCGGCCATAGGACTGTGGGTTCCCAACGCCGTCTTCCTCCTGCTCGGCATCTACGGCATCAGACTTGCCGCTCAGGAACGAATGCCGCGCATCACCGAATACTGGGAGTCCCGCAGAAGCCGCAAAAAGAAGAAGGAGGATAAGGCATGAGCCTGCTTTTCCGTTACATCTTTCTGCGGCACGCCCGCCTGCTGCTGCTCATCATGGGCCTCGGCGTGGGCATCTACCTTCTCACCGACCTCGTGGAACGCGTGGACATCTTCATCGAAGCCGGCTCCGGCATAGGACTCATCCTCCAGTACTTCGGGGTGAGACTGCCTTCCATCGTGGCCCAGATCCTGCCCGCCGTGTTCCTGCTCGCCACCGTGGTCACGCTCTGCTTCATGGGACACAGCCGTGAACTCACGGCCCTGCACGCCGGAGGCATTTCCTTCGCCACCGTGGCCGTCATCCTCGTCATGTGCGGCGTGTTCTGGGGCGGCGTGCAGTTCGGCTGCTCCCAGTTCCTCGCCGCCGAGGGCGAACGCTATTCCCAGCAGATATGGCAGGAGGAAGTCCGTAAGAAGGACCTCGACGATCGTACCCTCGATGACGTGTGGTTCATGGAAAACGGCTGGACCGTGTCCATAAAGACCCTGCGCGCCGACGGTAACGGTACGGGATTCTCCGCCTTCCACGTCAAGGACGGCAACGCAGACGTGGACGTCATCGTCCGTGCCCCGAAGGTCTCCGGCAGCGAAAACGGCTGGACGGCCACCGACGTCGTGCGCCTCTATCCCGATACCTACCGCCGGGATGCCCTGCCTTCCCTTACCCTCGACCTGCACCAGAACCCCGAACTCTTCTTCTCCACGGAAACCAACAACCTCCAGCAGCTCCCCCTATGGCAGCTCGGAGACGCCATAAGACAGCTCGGCGCCGCAGGCTCCAACGTGGACGGCCTGCGTACCGTCTGGCACGGCAAAATCGCCTACGCCGCTTCCCTCGTCGTCATGGCACTGCTCGGCGCCGCCATTGTCTCCCGCTTCTCCAATGTCTATATCGCCGTGGCCATAAGCATGGCCGGTACCTTCATCATGTACGCCCTCACCATGTTCGGCGAATCCCTGGGACAGCGCGGCGTCCTGCCCCCCTTCATGGCCGCCTGGGGCCCGGATTTCCTGCTCCTCCTCATCGCCTCCGCCAGACTCTACCTCGTCAGCGTGCGACGTTGACAAAGGTCAGGCCGGGACGCCGCCCCGCCCCCCCGGAAAGGCAGGAAAGGCAGGAAAGGCAATGCGGGGGAAATAATTCCCCCCGCGCCCCCCTGTTTCG
>NZ_CAJJIC010000144.1 GCF_905187505.1 uncultured Mailhella sp. | reverse complement strand
CAAATATTTTATTTATATATACATTGATATCTTCTGTGATATTATGCTTGTTTTTTACACTGCTGAGATCTCTTTTTAGCTCTTCATACTCATGAAGTACTTTCTTAGTAAATTCACTGATGAGTTTTCCTTCTTCAGTAAGGGACATTCCCGTATTTATTCTGTCGAAAATGGTAACATTCAGTTCGTCTTCCAATTTTTTTATGGAATGACTGAGGGACTGCTGAGTAAGAAACAGATTATGGCAGGCTTTTCCTATGGATCCGCAACGTGCGATTTCAAGAATCTGCTGAAGCTGTTCAATCCGCATACACATACCCTCAATTATTTGTAAATATTACTATTATCTGTTGAAATAACAACATACAGGCGAATGCACTTTAAGTAAACATCGGCATTTTGCCGCATGAAAAATTTGTTGCCTGTGGAAAACAATAAGAAAAAATCTGTTTGTCCTGAAAAACGGCATGGTACAGTATAATGCCATTCAGTAGTCTGCATGCCTTGTCATGTGCGTAAAACCGGAGGGTATCATGAGTTCAGGAAGCATGTCGTCTCATGCCGTATATGTAAAATGGTTGGTTACCCTTCTTCTTTCCGCAGGCGTGATGCTTGTTCCCGCAGGCGGCGGGTTCGATGAGCAACTGCGTCTGTTTTCAGCCATAACGGTTTTTTATATCTGCACGATCGTTTTTGAATTCCTCAATGTCATTGTTCCGTCCATTCTGCTTACGGCGGTATATGTGCTGAGCGGACTGGCTCCCGTGGAAGTTGCGTTGCAGCCGTGGACCAGTCCGCTGGTCTATATGATTGTCGGCGCGTATGCGCTGGTCAACGTGATGGATGAGTGCGGACTTCTGAAGCGCGTGTCCATTTGGTGCATCCTCCGATGCGGGGGCACCTATAACGGCGCGCTTTACGGCATGTTTCTGACTGGCCTTGTCCTTGGCGTCATCACGTTCAACAACGCCTATCTCATCATGGTTTCCTTCGCCTACGGCGTGACGAAATCCTTCGGCTACGACAGACCGTGCCGCGAAGCGGCGCTGATGATGTTTGTCGGTGCCGTATCGGCTCATGCCTGCGCCTCCGCAGTCTACAATCCTCTGTTCGTGGGGCTGGCCGAGTCCGGACTCCGTCTGGTTCAGGAAGGGTATTCCATCCCGTGGTACGAGCAGACCGTTGCAGTATGGCCCACGCTGCTGTTCAATGTGTTTTTCATATGGCTGCTGACCAGAATATATAAGACGAAGAACTTCAGCACGTCGAACAACAGTCGTGCCTATTTTGAGGAGCAGGCCAGAGCTCTCGGCCCCGTGAGTGCGAAGGAGAAGAAATGCTGCATCGTTCTTGCGCTGCTCATGATCTATCTTTTCCTTTCCCCGCTTCACGGCATGCCGGCGGTATACGGCTTCATGGTTCTGCCCTGGCTGCTTTTCCTTCCCGGCTTCAGGGTGGGCGGTCATGAGGCCATAAGCAGAATTAGCTTCCCCATTCTCGTGTTCATCGTGTCGTGCATGAGCATTGCCGCCGTGGGAGGACATCTCGGACTCAATCAGCTCGTGTCCTCCGCCATTGTTCCCATGCTTTCCGATATGTCCGACGTGTCCGTCGTGATGGGAGCGCTGATCGCCGGAACGCTTGCCAATGTCGTCATGACGCCCGGAGCCATGCTGCCTACGCTGTGCGCGCCTTTTGCCGGCATTGCCGTCAGTCTCGGCATCAAGCCCCTGGCGCTCATCATGACGCTGATAGTGACGTGCGACGTTTATATTTTTCCGCATGAAATCGCATGCTTTATGATCCTCATCGGCTTCGGTCTGATAGGCATATCGGAATTCGTGAAGCTTGCGACGCTGAAGACGGTGCTGTTCCTTGCTTTCTATGCCGTCGTTCAGATCCCGTACTGGAGCGTCATAGGATACATACGCTAGCATCAGATAACCGTTTGCCGACCGGAATGAAAACGGCATGAGTCGATCGTCGTCAAGACGTGCAAGGAGGTAGAGGATGGAAGAGTCGATGAAAAGAGAAACGCTTGTTCGGTGGGGCGCGGCATTCCTCGTGCCTGTCCTGATACTCTGTCTGCCCTCGGGAGAAGTATTCACCCCGGTGCTGAAGAAGTTTCTTTCCGTGACCGTGTTCGGGCTGCTGCTGATGGCGCTTGAGCTTGCGCCGAGCATGTGTTCAGCCATCATCTTTCCCATAGGGTACGTGCTGTTCGACGTGGCTCCCATTCAGACCGTGCTTGCTCCCTGGATAGGCACCACGGCCCTCGTGATAGTATGCGGCTTCTGGCTGGCCATGATACTTCTTCGAACGGGCCTTCTGGATCGCGTCATCTGCCGCTGCGCCATTTTTTTCGGCGGCTCCTTCACAGGCATAGCCGTATCCATATATCTTGCGGGCGTCATCGCTTCGTTCGTCACCTTCGGCGGGCATCACATGCTGATTCTGGCCTTTGCCTACGGCGCCTGCAGAACGCTTGATCTGCAGCGGGGCACGACGGCGACCGTGCTGCTGATGTCGGCGGTATACACGACGATCTTTGCTCAGCAGTTCAGCTATTATCCCGGTGTGCTGGCGCTTCTGAACGGCTCCATAGCCAACATTGCTCCCGAGTATCAGATCACATGGCTCAGCAATCTCATTCTGGGACTTCCCATGTTCTTTGTGGGGCTGGCGGGCGTGATCATACTCAGCAGGATGTTTGCCGGCGACGTCACCCGGGTGGACATCAAGCAGCACTACATTGAAATGCGCGACAAACAGGGGCCCATGACCGGCAACGAAAAGAAGGGCATTGCCGTCATGCTGTGCCTTCTGCTGTTCATGGCCACCTCCAGCCTGCACGGCATCAACGGCGACTTCGGCATGATCCTCGCGCCGCTCATCTTTTATCTTCCCGGCATCCAGGTAGGCAACTACGACGATGTCAAAGGCATCGACTTCGATATGGTTTTTCTCATCATGGCGTGCATGTCCATAGGCAGCGTGGGAACCCATATCGGTCTGGGACAGCTTCTCACCTCCTACGCCATTCCCATCATCGGCGACATGGGCGCCGTGGGGCTTTTGGGCTTCACGTGGATTTTCAGCGTGCTCTTCAACTTCCTTCTGACGCCCTTTGCCATATATGCCGCGTTCAGTCAGCCGCTCGGCGACATAGCCTTCGGCATGGGAATCAATCCCGCGACGCTTATGATCACGCTCATCAATGCCGGCGACACCATTCTTCTGCCCTATGAACATAATTCGGCGCTCATGGCGTTTGCCTTCGGACTCATGTCTTTGAAGGACTTCGTGCGGGTCAACATGGTAAAATGCATCATTCAGTTCATAGGGATGTTTTTTGTCATGCTCCCGTTCTGGTACCTGATAGGCATGTTGTATGTCTGAACGTATCTGCGGACGGAACGCCCGGAATGTCCATTCCCACAAAGAACTTCTGTAGGTTGGAAAAAGCGCTCAGAAAAAACGTGTTAGACGTCAGAAACGTTGCTCTGTATCTTGTCATATAGAAAAAGCCTTCGGAAACTTCATGAACGTTTATGCAAGGAGGATTTCATATGGAGTACATCAGACTCGGGACTTCGGAACTGAACGTTTCCCGGATTTGTCTCGGTTGCATGGGATTCGGCAGAGCAGCCAGCGGCATGCACGCCTGGACGCTGGACGAAGCTCCCACCCGCGAAATCATTCGTCACGCTCTGGAACTCGGAATAAACTTCTTTGATACGGCCCTGGCCTATCAGGGCGGCACCAGCGAACAGTTCGTCGGCCGCGCCCTGAAGGACATGGCAAAGCGGGAAGACGTCGTGGTGGCCACCAAGTTCCTGCCCATGACGGCAGAACAGCACGCCTCCGGCATGAAGGTAAAGGACTATATCAACGGTTGTCTGGAACAGAGCCTCAGGAACATGGGGCTGGACTGCATTGATCTGTATATTTATCACTGCTGGGACGCCGCCATGCCCGTGGAAGAGGTCATGGGAACGCTGAATGAAGCCGTGAAGGCCGGAAAGGTCCGGTACATAGGCATTTCCAACTGTTTTGCCTGGCAGATAGCCAAGGCGAACTTTGTGGCGGAAAAGTATGGCTGGAGCCGTTTCATCACCGTTCAGGGGCACTACAATCTTCTCTTCCGCGAGGAGGAAGTGGAAATGGCTCCCTACTGTGCCGATGCCTGCATATCCATGACGCCCTACAGCGCGCTTGCCGCCGGACGCCTGGCAAGAAGCCGTTCGGAGGTCACCGAGCGTCTGCAGAAGGACGCCTACGCCAAGGGCAAGTACGACGCCACGGCCGAGCAGGACGGGCTCATCATCGACAGGGTTGGGGAAATTGCGGAGAAAAGAGGCGTTTCCAGAACGCAGATTGCGCTTGCCTGGCTTCTGACCAAGGTGGCGGCTCCCGTGGTGGGAGCGACAAAGATCCATCAGCTTGAAGACATAGCCGCCTCCACGTCGCTGAAGCTTACGCCGGAGGAATGTGCCTATCTGGAAGAACCCTATGTGCCGCATCGTCTGGTAGGCATGATGAAGAAGTAGCGGAACGATTCCATTTCAAGGCCGGCCGGACGGACAGTCCGCCGGCTTTTGTTTTTTTATACGCATGGGAGAGCGCATGGCGGAGCGGATTGTTGGCGGAGCAGAGTTCAGGCGACGGATGCTGGAAGAAATGGATGCATGGACGAAAGCCGTCGGGGTCGCCCTGAAGAATGGGGGAAAAACGGCGCTTTTGACCGACGGTTCAGGTCGGGTTCGGCCGTGTTCCGATGCCGGAGAAATTGTCGGGGACTTTTTTTCGGATGACCCGGCAAGCAATGCAGGGCTCTGCCTGCTCAAGAAGGAACTGGAAGAAAGAAACGGGGCCATGGGAGCGGGAACTGCCCGGACCATGGTGCTGACGGCGGCGCTTCTGCGCCGGGGCGAAGCCTGCCTTGAGGCCGGCATGGAGCCCGTGGCACTTGCGGCGGCCCTCAGACGCAGGGCCCTTGCGGCGGACGCCGCGCTTGCCGGCATGACGCGCGAGGTGAAGGACGAAGAGGAGTTCAGAAGTCTGGCCGTCGGCGTTTCCGGAAGCGACGAGCTTGGCGGCATGATAGCGGGTATGCTGTCTCATGTGGAGTCAGCCGGAGAGGTGGTAGTCGAGCGCTCGCACGGCTGGGAGGACAGCGTGGAGTTTCCGCAGGGATTCAGCTTTGAAAAGGGATATCTTTCCTCCTTCATGGCCGATGTCCCCGGCGGGAATCGCTGCGTTCTTGACGAGTGCGGCGTTCTGATGGCCGACAAGGCTTTTCGCTCCCGGGAAGACATAGTGCCGGTGCTGCGTCTCGCGCAGGCGGTGAAAAGACCCGTGCTCATGCTGGCGGATGATCTGACGGGTGACGCCCTGAGAATGGTCAACGAGGCCAATGCCGGACGGCTCTGCCGTCTGGTCGCCGTGGAGGTTCCGGCGCACGGACCGGGCCGCATGGATTTTTTTTCCGACATGGAGGCGCTTGTGGGAGGAATTCCCCTCACGAAGGAGTTCTTTTTCTT
>NZ_CAJJIC010000143.1 GCF_905187505.1 uncultured Mailhella sp. | reverse complement strand
GTTCGGCGCGGCGCCGGTGTTCGCGGCGGGAGCCTTCGGACTGGAACTCGGAGCCGATCTGAGCGGGTACGAACACGGGGCGCAGCCCGTTTCCGAACGGTGGCAGCTCAAGATGTACGAGGTTACGCCGCCGTCGCCCGATTCCCGCTTTGATACCTATGCGGTGGATACCTTTCAGGGCAGGATCATACGCATCATGGCATCTTCCCCTGATGATCCCAGTGAGAACGGGGCTTCGACGCTCGGGGTGCTGGAAAGTCTGAAGGATGAGCTGGTGAAGAAGTACGGCGAGCCGTCGCTGAATCTGGAGGACATCGAGGATGCCGGAGACGACCTGCGCGGCTATCTGGCCGACGAGGGCGGTCTGGAAGTGCTTGAGTGGAACTTTGCCGGGGCCGGGAACGATGCGGACAGGCCCGGGGCAGCGTACGTTTTTCTTGCCGGCTCCGAGACGGATGCCGGCAAGCAGACTTCCTACTGTACCTTGTACCTTGAGAGCGAGGAATATCCCTCCATCAGCGATCAGGCGTCGCAGATGGAGCAGAGCGGCGAGGCGGAACAGGCGGAAGCGGCCGAATAATGGGGATGATGTGCCGCCGTTCCATGAATTTTTGAGAGGAGTTGTCATGAAACGAAGTGCCGATGAAATACGTCGTGCCTGGGGATGCCTGCTCGGCCAGATCGCCGGAGACTCTCTGGGCAGCCAGGTGGAATTCAAGGACGAGGAAAAGGTGAGGGCGCTTTACCCTGCAGGCATGGATGAGCTTGAGGGCAGTCTCCTGTACCGCACGTTGCCCGGTCAGCCCACCGACGATTCGGAAATGGCGCTGGCTCTGGCCAGAACGCTCGTCAGAGACGGAGCGTTTTGCGCCGATCATGTGTTTGCCGCCTACAAGACCTGGCTCGGCAGTCATCCTGTGGATTTTGCCCATTCGGTCTTTCGTGCGCTGCACGGCAGGCCCGATGCCCGAAGTGAAGCCAATTGCGGACTCATGCGCGAAAGTCCGCTCGGCGTGTTCGGCGTCCGCTTTGTGCCGGAAGCGGCGCTTCCGTGTGATGATGGAGGAGAGCCCGACATGAAGGCCATGGCTGAGGATGAGGGCATGAAGGCTCTTGCCCGCATGGCCATGGACGATGCGGCGCTGACCAATCCGCATCCTTTGTGCCGCGTTGCAGGTGCCGCCTATGTTTCCGCCCTTGCCTACGGCATACGGAGCGGCTCCAGAACGGGCATGTGGAAGGCTGCCATGGCAGTGGCGGAAGCGCTGCCGGTCTGGTGTGACGACATTTCTGAATCAGATGCGGAACGGGTGAGGCTCTGTCTTGAACGGGCGGAACGGGAGCGCCCTGAGGAATACCAGAATGAAATGAGCCATGTGCTCACCGCGCTGCAGAACGGTTTCTGGCAGCTCCTTCATGCCGCCGATGCCGGAGCGGGCGTGCGAGATACCGTCATGAAGGGAGGAGATGCCGCAGCCAACGGCGCGGTTGCCGGAGCGCTTCTCGGCGCGGCGCTGGACATTGATTCCTTCCCTCAGCAGTGGGCGGACGCCGTGCTTGCCTGTCGTCCTGCTCCCGATCGCGAGGATGTGCCGCAGCCCCGGCCTGAAAGCTGCTGGCCTCTTGATTTCATGCCGCTGGCGGAACGACTGCTGGGCTGAACTGACGCTTTATGAGACAAAAAAGGCGGTTTTCAAGAAACCGCCTTTTTTGTCTCCCGAGGGGAGCGTTTTCTTCCTGTTTCTTCTACGGCAGAGCGCTCCTGTCCATGACCCGGTTGAAAAGCTCCTGCAGAACGGAAACGAGACGCGCGTGAACGGCTTCGCGCGTTTCATCATCGACGCTGTCGCACAGGGAAGCCAGAGGTCCTGCAGGGTCGGATTCTGGACAAGCGGCCTGGAGAGCCGGTGCGTCTGCATGGTGCAGAAGCATGTATTCCGGTTTGTTGTTCATCATGGCCGCGAAACGTTCCGCCTGTTCGGAAGGCCTGTTCCAGCGTTCCGTTTCAGCGCCGATGAAAAGACAGGGAATGCTTACGGCGGAAAGACTTTCTTCGTTGAAAAGCATGGAAAAGCCGGGAGAGACGAAGGCCATGGCTCGGAAGCGCCCGTCGGCCACGGGACTGTTGTGAGAGAGCGGCGGCAGAAGCGGCAGCGCTACGGGGGGCGTCGGGATGCCGCGGGCCTTGGCAAGACGCAGCTGCCGCTGATGGCTGCGCGCCACGGAGTCGGAGAGACGGCGGAAAAGCTGTTCTCTGGCGGCCACGGCGGTATGCATCATGACGGTTTTTTCTTCTCTTTCCAGCGTGCGATTTTTCATGCCGGCCACAAGCTCGTCCATTTTGCCCGCGAGAAAGGGCGAGCACCATGGGCTGTCGATCGGGCGCAGAAGAGAACGTACGTCCGGCGACAACGCTTCGTCAGCCATGGCGGGTGACACAAAAAAATTCTGAAGGGTTCCCCGGTTCGAGACGTTCGGCCTGTCGTTGTCCGCATGCGGTTTCGGCGGAACGGCCTGCGGAAGAGAGATGGGCGGAACGGCATTGTCCGGCCGTATGTCGGGCAGAACGGGAGCGGCAGGCGACGTCTGGGAACTTTTGTCGGGAAGTTCCAGAGGTCCTTCCGGAATGTCCTGATCCGGAGTCCTTGCCTGACAGAATCCTGGCCAGGCATCCGGCGTCATTTGCCCGCCGGCCAGAAGAAGGCCTGCGGATGCCGGCATGCCGAAGCCGAGAAAGGCGATGCGCGACGCGTCCGCCTGCTTTCCTATCTGCGGATGTTCGAGAACGACGTCCAGCGCGGCTCTGAGCTGGAGTGCCCGGATCGGCAGCTCCCTGTCGGAAAAAAGCAGCGTCATGTCTTCGCCGTTGTCATGATCGTGGGTGGGAGCAGCCACGATGAAGCCTCGGGCGGCCAGCGCCGCTGCGATGTCGTGATGCGCCCAGGCCGATCCCGTGACGTCGTGGGAAAGGATGACGACCGGCCACGGCCCTTCCATGACGGGGGCATTGCGCGCGGCCCGAAAACTCCAGTCTCCGGTCTTTACCGTGCCGGACTTGCGCCTTGTAGGATACCAGACCCCCATGTGGATCATGAGTCTCTGGGCGGGAAGACTGGAGGAGAGTGTCCGGTAACCGGCGTATATGGTCTGGCTGTTCTGTCTGGCTTCGGCGCACGGCGCAAGCAGAGACGCCGTCAGGGAGCACAGCATGATGCACCGGGCCAGTCGACCCATGACGGACAGAATCAGAGCAGGAGAAAACCTTTTCATGCGCACAGCCTCGCTGAAGCCGTGTCTTGCATTATGCTTCAGGATTTTCACGGGGAGCGGCAAAATCCACGGCTGCTCCGCGATCTTCTTCAGGTTCGGCGGCCTTCACTTCGTTCCAGAGCTCATCCTTTTCGTCCAGGCTGAGGGCTTTGAAGTCAAGTCCGCGTGCCCGGGCAAGCTCTTCCATGGCTTCAAAGCGGGTTCTGAACCGGTTGGCGGCAAAGTCCACGGCGGAACCGGCCTTGACGCCCATGCGGCGCCCCAGCTCCACGAGCGTGAAGATCATGTCGCCCAGCTCATGTTCCTTGGCTGCGTCGCTGCCCGAGGCTCTGGCATCGAGCAGTTCCAGCCACTCGGCTTCCACCTGACGCTCCACCTCTTCGTCGTCGTCCCAGGTGAAACCCGCGCCGGCGGCCTTGGCGTGCAGACGATAGGCCTTGGTGAGAGGCGGCAGGCCGGAGGGAACGGAAGAAAGCACGCCCTTCGATTCGGAACCTTCGGCTTCCTTTTCCGCCTTTTTGATGGCCGCCCAGTTTTTCATGAGTTCGTCCATGCTTTCGCAATGGTTTTCGCCAAACACATGGGGGTGGCGGCGAACCATCTTGTCCGCTCCCATTTTCAGCGCGTCGCCGAGAGAGAACTGGCCGGACAGCTCGAAGCGGCGTGCCATGAGCAGAAGCACGAAGAGCAGATCTCCCATCTCGTCGCAGGCATGGCCGGGCTTGCCGGAACGAATGGCGTCCACCAGCTCATGGCATTCTTCAATGAGATATTCGCACATGGAGACAGGGGTTTGTTCCTTGTCCCAGGGGCAGCCCTTTTCAGGGTCTATGAGCTGGTCGATGACGTTTTGAAAACGAAGAAGCTGTTCCTGCTCGTTCATGATGAACTCCGTTTGAAGATGAAGCGCGAAAGCTACAGTTGAGGAATGTGGAGGTCGAGAGATCCGGCAATGGCCTGGATGAACCGCATGAGCGGGGGCAGCACCTGCGAGTGTCTGACCACGTCCACGTCCGGCAGCAGGCGGATGGCAATGTAGCCGATGACGCCGGCAAAAAGCAGACCCTTGGCCAGACCGGCAAGCAGACCGAGCATTCGGTCGATGCCTCCGGCAAAGGCGGACTCAAGCATGTTGTGGAGCGCATGGGCCGCCAGACCGACCACAAGAATGCCAGCCACGAACAGCAGCGCCATGGAAAGCATGGGAGCAAAACCGGCGGAAACGCCGTATTGCGTAAGGATGGGGGCGAACTGGGCGCTGAACGTGCGGGCAAGCACGATGCCGGCGGCAACGCCGAGCAGTCCGGCAACCTCCTGAACGAGCCCCCGTATCAGCCCCTTGACGCTGAAGAAAAGCAGAATGATCAGCAGGGCGGTATCAAGCAGATTGATTTGAAACATGGAACCTCGGCAATTCCTGAAGGAAGGTGTCTGGGTATTGTAGAGGAACCGGCGGCACTGTCAAGAAAAAGCAGGGAGTTCCTTTTTCCCGAAGCTTAGGACAGGCTGCCGGGCATTTTTTGCTGACGTGTTCCTCTTCTTGCCTAAACAGGGAAAAGAGGGGAAAATGAAGAACGTTCCGAAAGAAAACGCGCTTTCGGACGGAAACATTCAAGGAGACAAAAAATGAAAGAAACTTTGCAGGATATCAAAACTCGTCGCAGCTGCCGCAAGTTCCAGTCCCGCCAGATCGCCGAGGAAGAGCTGAACGCCATTCTGGAGGCAGGAACCTGGGCTCCTACCGGTCACGGCAGTCAGTCTCCCGTCATGGTGGTGGTGCAGGACAAGGCCGTCATCGAGAAGCTCTCCAAAATGAACGCCGCCATTCTCGGCGTGAACAGTGATCCCTTCTACGGTGCTCCCACGGTGGTCATCGTACTTGCCGACAGAAGCCGGCCTACCTTCAAGGAGGACGGGGCTCTCGTCATGGGCAATCTCATGCTTGCCGCGCATGCTCTTGGGGTGGGCTCCTGCTGGATTCATCGTGCGAAGGAGACGTTTGAGTCCGAAGAAGGAAAGGCCATGCTCAAAAGCTGGGGCATTGAGGGCGACTACGTCGGCGTGGGACATTGCGCCCTCGGCTATGCTGCGGAAGGCGGCGAAGCGCCTGCCAAGCCGCGCAAGGAGCATTATATTGTCCGCGTGTAGCGATGTTGCAGCCTGAAAACGGTGAGGGACACCGGAACAAAAAGATGCCGGCTTGCCTTTTTTCCTGACGAACGTTAGAGGACATCCTGAAAATGCAGGTTGTTTCATGACTGTTCCGGGAGAGGCGTCCCGGTGTCCTGTTGCGGCCCGCCCTCGTCATGTGTTCC
>NZ_CAJJIC010000142.1 GCF_905187505.1 uncultured Mailhella sp. | reverse complement strand
CATGGGATTACACCTTTAATAAAGTTTATTTAGTAATATATGTTATTTTTTCAACAAACGTCAATAGAAAATATATTTATATGGCTATCATCTATACTAGATTCACAATACTATGATCAAAGAGATGAGCTATTAACGCGCAACATACATAGAAAAAATAGCTATCATATACCTGTGCAACTATTTTATTTTTATCCCTTTTCGACGAGCTCCAGGGCCTTGCGGTAGTCGAACTTGCCCGAGCCGAGAAGCGGAGCCTGCTTCACGCTCACGATGCGCTTCGGCGTCCACAGGGGCGAGAGGCCGCGGCTGGCAAAATGCGCGGCAATGCGGCTTGTGGTCACGTTTTCCGTATCGATGACGAGCGCAAGCTGCTCGCCCTTGCGCGGATCGGGAATGGCCACCACGCCGAGCACGGAATCCGGCCATATTTCCTTGAGCGCGTCCTCGACGGCGGCCAGGGACACCATTTCCCCTCCCACCTTGGCGAAGCGCTTGGCGCGGCCGCGTATGAAGATGAAGCCTTCCTCGTCCATGTGCACGATGTCGCCGGTTTCGTACCAGCCAGAACCGTCGTCGCCCTTTCCCGTGACGGCATAGGCTTCGGCAAGGGTTTCGTCCACGGGCGGCTCGAGAACGCCGGGCGCGGAATAGCGCATGTAGCCGAGCATGACGTTGTCGCCCTTCACCCAAAGAACGCCGGTGTTCTCCTCGTCTATGCCGGGCACGGGCACGAGACGGCAGGCCAGGCCGGGCACGGCGCGCCCCACGCTGCCCTCTCTGCGGTAGGCGGGCGTGTTCACGGATATGAGCGGCGCGGTTTCCGTGGCCCCGTAGCCCTCGAAAAGATCCACGCCGAACTTCTCGAGCCACGTGCGGCGGGTGCTCTCGCGCATTTTTTCCGCGCCGATGATGACGAGCCTCGCATGACAGAAGTCGTAGGGCTGGCCGTATCGGGCGTAGCCCGTACAGAAGGTGTCCGTGCCGCAGATGATGGTGGACTGGCTTTCGTAAAAGAGCCTCGGCACGATGCGGTAATGCAGCGGCGAAGGATAGAGGAACACCCTCACCCCGGCGATGACGGGCAAAAGCGTGCATATGCCGAGCCCGAAGGCGTGGAACATGGGCAGGCAGTTGAACAGCTTGTCGCCGGAACCTATGGTGAGCATGCTGAGCGCCTGATAGCGGTTGGCGATGATGTTGAGATGGCTCAAAAGCACGGCCTTGGGCACGCCCTCGGTGCCCGAGGTGAACATGACCGCGGCCGGAGCATCGGCGGGCGTGGAGGGAGAGACACGGAAAAACGCCCGAAGCGCGCCGAACGCCTTGTCGGCCAACGTGAGATTTTTGGCCACGTCCTCAAGGTAGACGATGCGCAGTCCCGCGTCCTTGAGCGCCTGTTCCATGGCCGTGAGGTCGGCAAGGGCAAGAAAGCGGCGCGAAGTGAGCACGGAGGAAAGCTGCACCGTGCGGCAGCAGGACACCACGGACGCGATGCCCGAGGTGAAGTTGAGCATGGCGGGCACGAGCGAGGCGGAATGCAGTCCGAAGAAGGCCACGAGTCCGGGCAGGGACGTGGGCAGAAGAAAGCCCACCTTCTGCTCGCCCCGGAACAGACGCCGGAAGGCGCGGCCGAGCACGGAGAGCTTGAGCAGAAGCGCGCCGTAGGTGAGCACGTGCCTGTCCTGATCCTCGGCGATGGGAAAACGGCGTCCGCAGCGGGCCGCGGCTTCCATGAGCGCCTGCATGAGATTGCAGCGCTCCATGCTCGAGCGGTACTCAAGACCCGTCATGATGTCGTAGAGGCGCTCGCCCATGCGCCTGCGCCGTTCGCGCGGCGGCAGGTGTCCCGAAGGCCGGAACTTCTGCACCTCGAGCACGCTTACGGTGACGCGCGGCAGCCAGCGCCGGCGGCCCTTGTGCCGAAGATAGGAAAACATGGTGCTCGACGCGCCGTCGATGCGCACGGGCAGAAGCGTGGCGTCGGCCTTTTCGGCGATGAGGCCCGCAGCCTCCAGAATGCGGGTGTAGTGCGGATCGTTGCCGAGACGCCCGCTGTGAAAGACCATGCAGCGGCCGTTTCTGGCCAGCGCGTGCACGAGAGACACCGTGGCCGCGGGACTGGAAAAGTCGAAGAACTGCGTGTCGGTAAGCGCGCATACCGGGCGCATCCACCACTTGTGCTCCAGAGCGCTGTCGGCCAGAAGCGTGATGCGGTCCGGCAGCATGGCCGCAATGAGAAGCGGGTCGAGGATGGAACCGGGATTGTAGAGAATGAGCGTTCGCGGTCCGGCATCGTCGTAATGCTCGCGGCCGCGCAGCTCCACGCGGTAGATGATTCTGAGAAGAAAACGGACTAAGGCTCCAAGCATGCGGGCTCCTCGATTATGCGGCGCGATCGTTCCGCCGGACGCCCCGACGCGCCGGCGCTTTTCCCGTCATCATGCCCAAAGGCCGGGGCTTTGTCGAGAGCGCGACGGGCTCCGGGGCCGCCTCTTCGGGGGCATTCTTGCGGATGTCGAATAAATATGGTATGGAAGCCACCATGTTCGACGCAAGCATAGCAGCAAAGATATCGCATCTGGCCGTGGCCTTCGTGCCCGTTCTTCTGGGCATCATTCTGCACGAAGTGGCCCACGGCTGGGCCGCCCTGCGCTGCGGCGACCCCACCGCCCGCATGCTCGGCCGCCTTACCCTGAATCCCGTGCCCCACATCGATCCTCTGGGCACGGCCATGTTCGTGTTCACGGCCATGTTCTCGCCCTTCGTGTTCGGCTGGGCAAAGCCCGTGCCCGTCAATCCGCGCTATTTCCGCGACTACCGCAAGGGAATGCTGCTCGTTTCCGCAGCCGGGCCGCTCACCAACATGGTGCTCGCCATGGCGTTCGCCGTGTGCCTGCGGCTTCTGCTCTTCGCTCCCGCCGAATTTCTCGTGGGCACCTCCACGGGCAAGTTCCTTCTGGAAATGTTCCAGACCGGCATTGCCGCCAACTTCGCCCTCGCGTGGATCAACCTGCTGCCCCTTCCCCCGCTCGACGGCGGGCGCATTCTCGAAACGCTGCTCCCCGGACAGATCGCCCTGCAGTTCCAGCGCGTGGAACGCTACGGCTTTCTCATCCTCGTCCTTCTGCTCGCAAGCGGCGTCTTGAGCACCCTTCTCATGACTCTGGTCCGCTGGTCGTGGAACATCGCTCTCACGGCCGTCGGCCTCTGATACCCCATTCCCATCTTATTCTCATTCAGGAGACACGCCATGACGGCGAACGATCGCACAGTTTCAGGCATGCGGCCCACCGGGCCTCTTCACATCGGTCATTATTTCGGCGCACTCAAGAACTGGGTCGAAATGCAGAAGACGCACGAGGCCTTCTTCTTCGTGGCCGACTGGCACGCCCTGACCAGCAACTACGCCGACACTTCCAGACTCCCGCAGTTCGTGCACGACATGGTCGTCGACTGGCTCTCCGCAGGTCTCGATCCCGAACACTGCGCCATCTATCGTCAGTCCGACATCAAGGAAACCGCCGAACTGCATCTTCTGCTTTCCATGATCACCCCGCTCGGCTGGCTGGAACGCTGCCCCACCTACAAGGAACAGCAGCAGCAGATCACCGACAAGGACCTCGGCAACTACGGCTTCCTCGGCTATCCCGTGCTCATGACCGCGGACATCATCCAGCATCGTCCCCGCTGGGTCCCCGTGGGTCAGGATCAGCAGCCGCACCTCGAGCTCGCCCGTGAAATCGTGCGCCGCTTCAACACCATGTACGACACAGAAGTCTTCCCCGAACCCGAGGCCAAGCTCACCCCGGCCGCCAAGTGCCCCGGCCTCGACGGCCGCAAGATGTCCAAGAGCTACGGCAACGGCATCTTCCTCAAGGACACCCTCGAAGACCTCGAACCCAAGATCAAGGGAATGTTCACCGACCCCGCCCGTCTGCGCAAGAGCGACCCCGGCAACCCCGACGTGTGCAATCTCTTCCCCTATCACGTGCTGCTCGCCGACAAGGCCACGCAGGACGAAGTGCGCGAAGCCTGCACCCACGCCACCATGGGCTGCGTGGCCTGCAAGAAGATCTTCATGAAGAACCTGCAGAACTTCCTTGAGCCCCTGCACGAACGTCGTGAAGCCATTCTCGCCAAGCCCGGCCTTGTGCAGGAAATACTTGCGGACGGCGGAAAAAAGGCCAGAATGTCCATCAACGCCACCATGGAACTGGTGCGCGCCGCCATGCACATGGACTAGCGGCACCCGCCGGAGCCTCCTTTCCCGGAAGGCCCGGCCAGGCGCGTCCGCAACAACGCGGCGCGCCCGCACCGTCATGACAGCAACGAAGGCGGGCGTTCCTGCCCCGGAGTGCGCCTGCCGGCGCCTTCCCCGTGCCGGAACGCCCGCCGGCGAGGAATCATGCAGCCTGCCTTCGACATACTACAAGAGCGGGACACGCTCATCATCCGCGCCTTCGGCCCCTGGTCGAGGCAGGCTCTCTGCGCTTCTCCCCGCGTGCCGGAAGAGATGACCTCCCAGGCGCTCGCCGCGCTCCGCGATGCAAAGGCCGTGCGCTTTCTCGCAGACGAGGTCACGGACTGGGACAGCGTGCTTCTTTCCGCCTTCAACGCCATTGCGCAGAAGGCGCGCGCCGCAGGTCTTGCCGTGGACACCTCCGCCCTGCCCGGCGGCATGGGCCCCATGCTCGACATGGCCCTTGCCGTGCCCCCCGGAAACGTCGGTGCCAGAAAGGAAGAACCCGGATTTCTGGAAACCATCGGCGAAAAGACGCTCGCCTGGCCCGGCATAACGATAAACGTGGTGGACTTCGTGGGCGAGGTCGCCGTGAGCATGGCGCGCTTTTTTTCCGGCCGCGCCTCCTGCAGCCCGCGCGACATGTGGAACGTGTTTCGCGAGTGCGGCGTGGACGCACTGCCCATCGTCTCCCTCACAAGCCTGCTGCTCGGCCTCATTCTCGCCTTCGTGAGCTCCATGCAGCTCAAGCTCTTCGGCGCGGAAATCTACGTGGCCTCCCTCGTGGGCGTGTCCATGGTGCGCGTCATGGGCCCGGTGCTTACCGGCATCGTGCTCTCGGGCCGCACGGGGGCGTCGTTCGCCGCCGTCATCGGCAGCATGCAGGTCAACGAAGAGGTGGACGCCCTCACGGGCTTCGGCATCTCCCCAACCGACTTTCTCGTGCTGCCCCGCGTTCTGGGCCTTGCCGTCATGACGCCTCTTCTCACCCTCTACGCCGACGTGGCCGGCATTGCGGGCGGCTTTCTCGTGGGCGTGCTCATGCTCGACATCTCCCCCGCCGCCTACATAAGCAACACCCTCCAGTTCATGACGCTCGGCTACGTGTGGACCGGGCTTCTGCACGCCCTCGTGTTCGGCTTCATCATTTCCCTGTGCGGCTGCTATCAGGGCATGCGCTGCGGCCGCAACGCCTCCGCCGTGGGCCGCGCCACCACCGCCGCCGTGGTCAACTCCATCGTGGGCATCATCGTCGCCACGTCCGTCATCACCATCATCCTCACGGTGCTCGACCTATGATTCCTGCAAACAGCGCCGTCTCCGCCCTCGACCTCACCGTGGCCTACGGCTCCCGCGTCATTCAGAGCGGCCTCACCTTCACTATCAGAAAGGGCGACATCTTCATCATCATGGGCGGCTCCGGCTGCGGCAAAAGCTCCCTTCTGCGCGTGCTCATGGGCCTCACCCCTCCGGCAAAGGGCTCCGTGT
>NZ_CAJJIC010000141.1 GCF_905187505.1 uncultured Mailhella sp. | reverse complement strand
ATCCCGACGTCATCGACTACATCATCCCCGGCAACGACGACGCCATCCGCGCCATCAAGCTCTTTGTGAACGCCATGGCCGAAGCCTGCCTCGAAGGCGCCGCTCAGACCAAGGAAGTGGCCGATCCCGAAGCTGCCATGCAGAAGGCCGCCGAAACGGCCGAAGCCGCTGAATAACCCCTTTTATTTTCTAAGGAGCAAGACAATGGCTATTACCGCTGCCATGGTAAAGGAGCTGCGCGACAAGACCGGCGCCGGCATGATGGACTGCAAGAAGGCCCTCACCGAATGTGAGGCCGACGTGGAAAAGGCTCTCGACTGGCTGCGCCAGAAGGGTCTTTCCAAGGCCGCCAAGCGCGCCGACCGCGCCACCTCCGAAGGCGTGATCGCCTCCGCCACCAGCGCCGACGGCAAGGTTTCCGCCATCGTTGAAGTGATGACCGAAACCGACTTCGTCGCCCGCGGCGAAAAGTTCCAGGACTTTGCCAAGCACGTGGCCCAGGAAGTGGCCGCGAACAACCCCGAAACCCTCGAATCCTTCCAGGACAGCATGAACGAGCTGGCCGCCTCCACCGGTGAAAAGACCGTGCTCGGCCGCTTCGTGCGCATGAGCGTGGAAGGCGAAGGCGTCATCGGCACCTACGTTCACTCCAACGGCAAGCTGGCCGTTCTCGTGGAAGTGGACACCGACAAGCCCGCCGACGCCACCGTGGCCGAATTCGCCAAGAACGTGGCCATGCAGATCGCCGCTTCCAATCCTCTGTCCCTCGACGCCGACAGTCTCGATCCCGCTCTTCTGGAGCGCGAACGCGAAGTGTATCGTCAGAAGGCCCTTGCCGAAGGCAAGCCCGAGAAGATCATCGACAAGATCGCCGAAGGCGCCGTGAAGAAGTACTGCAAGGAAGTGTGCCTGCTTGATCAGCCCTACATCCGCGACGACAAGATGACCGTTCAGGATCTCATGAAGGCCACCGCCAAGGCTGCGGGCTGCTCCGTCAGCATCAGCCGCTTCGTCCGCATCCAGCTTGGCGCGTAATCCTGCCGTGGATGCGACTTTTGTGGAAAAGTCGCGTCCGTGAGCTTGAATCCGTCAGGAGTTCAGGATACAAGGGGAGAGAACATTCTCTCCCCTTTTTTATGCCCTTTTCACGGATGGCCTATGGAAGACGCCGTACGACTTACCGCACTCATCATCACCCTGAACGGCGAGCGCCTGCTCGACAAGTGTCTTGAATCGCTTTCGTTCTGCGACCGAGTCCTCATCGTGGACTCCTTCAGCTCCGACAGGACGGAGGAAATCGCCCGCGATCACGGAGCCATGTTCATTCAGAACAAATGGCCGGGCAACGCAAAGCAGATACGCTACGGCATCGACTGGCTTTACGCCAACGCGCCCACGGAATGGGTGCTCATGCTCGACTGCGACGAGATCATTTCTCCGGAGCTGAAGAAAAGCATTCTTGAGGCCATTGAGCATCCCGGGGACAAGACGGCGTTTTCCATGCCGCGGCGCACCTGGTACTTCGACCGCTTTCTCAAGCACGGCGGCTGTTATCCCGACCGGCTGTTCCGGCTGTTCCGCCCCGAAGCCATACGCATAGAAAACAGCGGCGCGCATCAGAAGTTCGTGCCTGCGGGGCCGTACGGCGAGCTTTCGGGCGACATGCTCCACTACACGTACTGCAACTTTAAAAACCAGCTCGACAAGCTCAACGACTACGCCGAACGCGGCGCGCGCGATCTGGAGTCGCAGGGACGCAAAGGCGGGGTTCTTGTCGGGCTTCTTCACGGCACGTGGCGCTTCATCGACATGTACGTGCGCAAGATGGGCGTGCTCGACGGACGGGCGGGCTTTCTCATGGCGGCGCACACGTCGTTCTACACGTTTCTCAAATATGTCCGCATCCATGAGGGAGGCTGGGGCGCTCCCTACGATCACGGCCTTGCCGAAGCGGACGGTTCCACACACTCCGACCCCAGAAGAGGCTGACGATGAGCGAACTCAAATACCGGCGCGTGCTGCTCAAGCTGAGCGGCGAAGCTCTGGCCGGTGAAAAAGGCAGTGGCATAGACCCCGACACCGTGCACAGCATCTGCAAGGAAATCGCCGACGTGGCCAAGCTGGGCGTCCAGCTTGCGCTGGTCATCGGCGGCGGCAACATCTTCCGCGGCCTTTCCACCTCGGCCAAGGGCATGGACCGCTCCAACGCCGACTACATAGGCATGCTTGCCACCGTCATGAACGCCGTGGCCGTGCAGGACGCTCTGGAAAAAATGGACTGCCCCACGCGCGTGCTTTCCGCCATAGACATCCGCGAGCTGTGCGAGCCCTACATCCATCGCCGTGCCATACGCCACATGGAAAAGGGCCGCATCATCATCTGCGCTGCGGGCACGGGCAACCCCTATTTCACCACCGACACGGCGGCGGCCCTGCGCGGCACGGAACTCAAGTGCGACGCCATCATCAAGGCCACCAAGGTGGACGGGGTGTACGACAAGGACCCCATGAAATACAGCGACGCGGTACGCTTCGATCAGCTCTCCTACGATGAGACGCTGCGCCGCCACCTCAAGGTCATGGACGCCACAGCCATCACGCTGGCGCAGGAAAACAGCGTGCCCGTCATTGTGTGCAGCATGTTCGGCGGGCACATCAAACGCGTTGTCTGCGGCGAAGCGGCAGGCACCATTGTAAAGGGAGAATAACATGGATATCGAGACCTTGCAGCTCGACGCCGAAGAACGCATGGAAAAAGCCCTCGTCGCCCTCGACCGCGACTTCGGCAAGCTGCGCACCGGCCGCGCCACCACGAGCCTTGTGGACAACATCAAGGTGGACTACTACGGCACGCTCACGCCCATTCAGCAGCTCGCCTCGGTGGCCGTGCCCGACAGCCGTACCGTCACCATCCAGCCCTGGGACCGCAACGCCTTCTCTCCCGTGGAAAAGGCCATTCTGAAGTCCGATCTCGGCCTTACTCCCATGAACGACGGCCGCATCATCCGCATCACGGTTCCGCCGCTCACCGAGGAACGCCGCCGCGAGCTCACCAAGGTGAGCAAGAAGTACACCGAAGACGCCAAGGTGGCGCTGCGCAACATCCGCCGCGACGTGAACGACGCGCTCAAGAAGCTGGAGAAGGACAAGGAAATCTCCGCCGACGAGCTGAAGAAGGCCATGGACGACGTGCAGAAGCTCACGGACGCCTTCGTGAAGAAGGCCGACGCGAAGGCCCAGGCCAAGGAAAAGGAAATCATGGAAATCTGACGACGTGAAGGCCCGCGTCCGGCAAAAAGCGCCGGACAAACGCGGGCCTTCCGCGTCATGCGGGCGGGAGCCGGAACCATCCGGTCCTGCGGCCACATGGAAAGGCGCATGGAACAACGACTGCCGCAGCACATTGCGGTCATCATGGACGGCAACGGCCGATGGGCCGGGGAACGGGGACTTTCCCGTTCCGAAGGACATCTCGCCGGCGTGGACGCCGTGCGCACGCTGGTGCGCGAATGCCGGCGCAGGGGCATAGGGTACGTCACCGTGTATGCCTTTTCCAAGGAAAACTGGCAGCGGCCCGAAAAGGAAGTAAGCTTTCTTTTCGAGTTGTTTCTGCGCTTCATGCGGCAGGAACTGCCCGAGCTCATGAAGGAGGACATACGTCTCTCCTTCATCGGCGACAGGAAGGATCTGCCCTTCACCGTGCGTCAGGCGCTCGATCACGCGCTCAGGAAGACGGCCGGCAACCGTTCCATGGTGTTCACGCTCGCCATCAGCTATTCCGGACGGGAAGAGATACTTCGGGCCGCACGGCAGGCCCTTGCCGCGCATCTCAGGCCCGAGGAGCTCACGGAAGAGGTCTTCCGCTCCTTTCTCTACGCTCCCGGCATGCCGGACCCGGATCTCATCATACGCACGAGCGGCGAGGCGCGTCTCAGCAATTTTCTGCTCTTCCAGAGCGCCTACGCGGAGTTTTATTTCAGTCCCGTGCTCTGGCCGGACTTCGGCCCGGAAGAGCTGACCCATGCTCTCGACAGCTACGCCTGCCGCACCCGCCGCTTCGGCAGAACCGGCGAGCAGCTCGGCGGGCAGACGACAACAGAAGGAAGAAATCATGAATGACAAGTTTCGCGCCGCGGGACTCGGCCTGCGGCTCATCACGGCGGCCGTGCTCGCGGCCGTTCTCATCGCCGCGTGGATCATGGGCGGCTGGTACGTTTCCGGCCTTGTCGGCGTTCTCGCCCTCGTGGGGCTGGGAGAATTTCTCTTCCTGTTCCAGCCCGCCGGCGGATGGGGCATGAAGATTCTCGGCCTTCTGCTCGGCGCGGCGTACCTTGCCGCCTGCGCAGCTCTGCCCACCTTCCCGGCCGCTCTCGCCCTTGCCTTCTGCGCCATGATGGCGGCCCTCTACGCGCTCATTTGCTGGAGCCGTGAAAAAACGCCCGACGCGCTGCGCCGCGCCGCCGTCATCGTGTGCGGCATCGCCTACGTTCCGCTGCTGCTTGCCCCGGCCATGCACTTTTCCCGCTGGGAACAGCTTCTCGTGGTGCTTCTGCCCGCCGCTTCCGACATGGCCGCCTATTTTGCGGGCGTGAGCTTCGGCAAACATGCCATCTGGCCCGGCGTGAGTCCCAAGAAGAGCGTGGAAGGCTCCGTGGCCGGCCTTCTGGCCGCCGTGGTCGTGTCGTGCGTCATGGGTCTTGCCTTCGGCAGCGCGCCGCTTTACGCCTTTGCCGCGCTCGGCGCGGTCATGGGCATCATGGCGCAGCTTGGCGACTTCTTTGAATCCGCGCTGAAGCGCGCCGTCAACGTCAAGGATTCCAGCCGCCTGCTGCCCGGTCACGGCGGCGTGCTCGACCGGCTCGACAGCATTTCCTTCTGCGTGGGCGCGTACGCCGTGGCTTCGGCCCTGTATCCGTTCTTCGCGCAGGCCGCCCAGTAGCAGGACGCACCGAACGCTTCCGGCGTGTCCCCGATCTCTTTTCCGGCGTTTTCCGGCCTGTTCGGAAAACGCCCTTTTTCGGGAAGCCGGACAGAACCTTTCTCTGTCTCAGCTGCCCCATCTTTTCAGCAAGGGTCCCTTTTCATGAAGTACATCAGCAGCATTCCCGGCGAAAAAGACGCCCTGCCCTTTCCCCGCCGCGTGGCCCTCATGGGCTGCACCGGCTCCATAGGCACGAGCACCCTGCGCGTGCTGGATGCCTGGCGCGATTCCGGCCGTTTCGAGGTATTCGCCCTCGCCGCAGGACGAAACGTCGAGCTGCTTGCAAAGCAGGCCGAAGACTGGCGTCCGCCCCTGCTTGCCGTGCTGGAAAAGGACGGCCCTCACGGCGTGGATGCCCTCGCCTCACGGCTTCCCTCCGGCTACCGGCCGGAAATACTCTGGGGCAAGGAAGGCTACGCCGCCCTCGCCTCCGCAGACGGCGTGGACATGGTGCTTTCGGCACAGGTGGGCGCGGCGGGTCTTCGCGCCACCGTGGCCGCTGCCGTCGCGGGAAAGACCATCTGTCTTGCCAACAAGGAATCCCTGGTGCTCGCCGGAGAGCTCATACGCAACCTATGCCGCCGCACCGGCGCGGTCGTTCTCCCCGTGGACTCGGAACATTTCGCCCTGTTTGAAGGCATGGTCGGCCGCGGCGAAAACGACATCGCCCGCCTCATTCTCACGGCCTCGGGCGGCCCGTTCCGCACGAAGGACGCCGCCTATCTCAAGGTGCGCGCCGCTACAATGCAGTGACGCTGAACGATATGCTGTTTGCCCGCTACCA
>NZ_CAJJIC010000140.1 GCF_905187505.1 uncultured Mailhella sp. | reverse complement strand
GTGCCGAGCCATAATCGGTTCCTTCGTCCCACGGAGTTTTCATGTCTGTTTCACCTTTTAAAAGTGCCGGCGCCCGTTTTTTCATGGCGTCCATCCTCGGTTTTCTTGCCGCCATGGGCCCGCTCTGCACGGATTTTTATCTTCCCGCCCTACCTGACATGGCGGCGGAACTCGGCAGCGCGCCTTCGCAGATGCAGCTCAGCATAACGGCCTGTCTGCTGGGTCTGTCTCTCGGACAGATAGTGCTCGGCCCTCTCAGCGACGCGAGAGGGCGCAAGATGCCTCTGCTTGTCTCTCTTGCGGTGTTCATCGTTGCGTCGTTTCTGTGTTCCCGCGCGTCGAGCGTGAGCGGACTCGTCGCGCTGCGATTCATTCAGGGGCTTGCGGGCAGCGGCGGCGTGGTGCTTTCCCGCGCCATAGCCTGCGATCTGTTCCGCGGAACGGAACTTACGAAGTTCTTTTCCCTGCTCATGCTCATCAACGGCGTGGCCCCCATTTTCGGCCCGGTCATCGGCGGGCAGATTCTGCGTTTTTCCAGCTGGGGAGGCATATTCATCTTCCTTGCGGTCTGCGGCGTGGCGCAGTTTTCCCTGGTGCTTTTCGGATGTCCGGAAACGCTGCCCGCCGACAGGCGCATTCAGGGCGGCATGGGGCAGTCCGTACGGGCCATGCTGCGCCTGTTCGGGAATCGCACCTTTCTTTGCTACATGCTCATTCAGGGCTTTGTCATGGCGGGCTTTTTCGGCTACATTTCCGCCTCGCCCTTCGTCCTGCAGAACCTCTACGGGCTTTCCGCCCAGCAGTATGCGCTGTGCTTCGGTCTGAACGGCCTCGGCATCATGCTTTTTGCCCAGATAACGGGCAGAGTCTGCATGGCCTACGGCGACAGAACCGTGCTCGGTGCGGGCGCAGCCCTTTCCCTCATTGCTTCCCTGTGCACCGTTGCGGTGAGCGTGCTTCATCTTCCCGTGCCGTTCATGATAGGCTCGCTCTTTCTCTTCGTGTCGTGCATAGGCATCACCACGACCACGAGCTTCTCGCTGGCCATTGCCGCTCAGACCGAGGGGGCGGGAAGCGCCTCCGGCCTGCTCGGGGTGACTTCCTTCGTGTTCGGTGCGGCGGCTTCGCCTCTCGTGGGGCTCGGCGGCGCGGGCACGTCGCTGCCCATGGCCGTCGTGGCCGTGACCTCCGGTCTGCTCGTGCTTCTGTTTTTCCGCATGGCTGCAAGGACACGGCGTGCGGCAAGGCGTTCCGCGTGATGCGCGCATGACTTTCCGGCGCGTTCGCCCTGCCGTGAGCGAGTGTGCGCGAGCCGGATGTCGTGAACCATGAAGAAGGGGCGGTCTTCCTTGGAAGATCGCCCCTTCGTTGTCGAAATTGTCGGTGACCGACAGGATGATTCAGCAGTTGCGCATAACTGGGAGGCGGCTTGGCGACAGTGGTCGGGCGGCATCCCGAAGAGACGGCGTTTCCGCGTGTGCGGCCGTATCGGAAGGCCTGACGGAGGCGTTATCGGACGTCGCCCTCAAAGGTCCGGTTCCTGGCGTGCATGACATGCACGGCGCATCCCAGTCACGGGTCGAAGGCGCGTACCAGACGTCCGGCGTTGACCGGGCTGTCCTCTTCCGGCACGGGAAGTCCTACGAGAGCCTCTTCCATGGGGCCGCGCAGTCCTGCGTCGTCGCGGGGCGAGGCGTTCCACAGCGTGGCGGGCAGCACCTGATAAAAGCTCAGACGACCGTTTTCCACGCGCAGACAGTGCATGAGGGATCCGCGCGGGGCTTCTGTAAGACTGTAGCCCTCGCCGTTCCATATCTTCGGCATCGGCAGGAGCGGATCCGCGCCGGGCACGAGGTCGTCAAGCCAGCCTTCCATGGCCTTTGCCACAAGCCATGTTTCTTCAGCCCGCGCCAGATGGCGGCCCATGATGGAGAAGACGAAGTCTTCCCCGAGCTCCCTGAACGTGCGCGCCCTGATGCCGAGATGCTTCGGCGCAAGTTCCCGGCCCATGGGCGAAAGCTCCATGTCGCCTATCCACATTCTGGCGTGCGGCCCTACCTCCATGGGCATGCCGTCGTAGCGTGCGGCCTTGGAAAAGCTGTACGCTCCCGCCTTGTCGAGATCCACGGCCAGCGGCGGCGCGCTGAAGGGACTGCCGCCGGATTCTTCCGTAAACCAGGAATAGCGTACGTTTTCCATGACCTTGCCCGGATCGAAGGGCATTTCCTTTCCTCCCGCCCACACGCCTGCACGTATGGAGTATTCTCCCGTGTCCGGGTGGGGAAACACGCCCATGCACATGGCCGTGGCCCAGCCTCTGCCCGTATGGGCAAGGTCGTCATAGGTTTCCGAGAGCAGGTACAGAAGCGGCACGTAGCGTTTTTCCACGAATTCCCGCACGGTCTTGAGGCGTGAGCGGAATTCTTGTATCTGCCCGGATGACGCCGGGGCCGACGTGCCTCCGGGAACGATGCCGTGCACGTGCGGCATGCGTCCGCCGAATATGGCCGCCATTTCATGGCAAAGGGCGCGGATGTCCAGCGATTCCAGATACTGATCGAGCATCATGCGCGTGGCGGCTTCGCCGAGGCGGAGGTCGGGATGCTTCTGCCGGGGAGAGAAGGGCGGCATGGCCGGTCCCTGAAAGAAGTCCTGACTGGAAAGCTGGTAGAAGCTGAGAATGTGCGACTGCAGAAAGTTGGCGCCCTGCATGAGATTCCTGAGCAGCCTGCCTTCGCGCGGCGGCGAGAGTTTTGCCGCGTCTTCCAGCGCCATGCACGAGGCAAGGGCGTGGGAAACGGGACAGACGCCGCAGATGCGTTGTACGATCTGCGGGGCATCCATGGGATCGCGGCCGAGAAGTATGGTTTCAAAGCCCCGGAACATGCCGCCGGTGAGCCAGGCATCCTGAACGACGCCGTCCGACACTTCCAGTCTGGCCTTGAGATGGCCTTCAATGCGAGTGATGGGATCGATGGCTATGGAAACGGCCATGTTTTCTCCCTTGCAGCTTGTCCTGTCCGACGGTACAGGGCGGTTGAACGTGGGCTACCAGAGATTCTTCTGATAGAAGGGGGACTGACCGTCGGGGAAGTCCGGTTGCACGCAGCCTATGCACAGGGCGTTTTCCACGCACCAGTTCACGCGGCCGTTCCAGCGGCGCAAAGGAGAGTCGCACCAGGCTCCGGGGCCCTTGCAGCCTATGCCGTATCGGCATCCGGCCTTGTCCGTGAGACTCCTTGCCATGGTCCCTTCGTCGAACAGGTAGAGATAGGGACAGTTTTCGTGCGTGGTGCTGCCGTAGAACACGCGGGGGCGTCCCCACTCGTCGAGTCCTGCGGCAACTTCCTTCACGCCTTCGGCAAGCCCCTTGCGTTCCACGGCGTCCAGCAGAACGAGAATGGTGCCCACCATCCAGTCGGGATGAGGAGGGCATCCTGGAACGTTGACCACGGGCGTGGCGATGCGTTTGCGGCGGAAGAACTCCTGTACGCCCATGGCCCCCGTCACCGCCCCGCGGGCGGCGCTCACGCCCCCGTAGGCGGCGCAGCTGCCCACCGCGAGCACCACGGCCGCGTGGGGCGCTATGCTCTCCAGCGTGGAGGAAAGGGAAAATTCCTCATGTCCGGCTTCGCCTATGACGCAGAAGCGTCCGTCTTTCTCTTCCGATACGGCGCCTTCCTGAACGAGCACGAAGCCGCCGTCGTTTTCTTCGGCCGAGCGGAGCATGAATTCCATGGCTCCTTCGCCTTCGTCGGCCATGAGCGTGGGATGAAAGTCCATGCGTATGACATGAAGCAGCACGTCCGCGATGCGCGGATGCAGGCTGTTCAGAATGGAGACGGAACAGCCGGTGCAGCCCATGCCCTGAAGCCAGAACACCGGCGGCCGCACGGCCGTAAGCGTTTCGGCCAGCGCCTTTTCCACGCACGGCGAAAAGCCTCCGGAAACTCCGCCGAGCGCTGCGGCCATGAGGGCGGACTGAAGAAAGCTGCGTCTGGAAACAGGCGTTCTGGTGTCGGATCTGCCGTTGTTCATGAAGATTCCTCCCGCAAAAAGTTCCGGCCGTCGTCATGAAGGAGCCTGACGCACTCGTCGTGATACGGCCATGATTTTCCAGGGCAGGGAGGAGCACGGCCTTCGAGTCCCGTCTCCGCGGGACGGGAAGGTGAAGCGGCCGTCTCTGAACGTTTTACAGGGAAAAGGGGAAGAAAGGCTCTCCCGAGCTTTTATCTTTGCCGGAACGGTCCACCGCATGAGAAGCGTTCGGCATACGAAGGCGGCTGAAGACCTCGCTTTCGGACGGTGGTGACGCAGGTTTTTGAAATTATGTCTCTTTTATCTTATTGACAATCGTTCTCATTATTGTTATTCAAAAATAACCAGTGATTTTGAGGAGCAAACATGTCCAAGACAAGGATGACGAACCAGCGTCGAATCATTCTTGAGGAACTGCGCAAGGTGGGCACTCATCCCACGGTCGATGAGCTGTATACCATAGTCAAGGCCCGCATGCCGCATATCAGCCTGGGAACGGTGTATCGGAATCTCGATCTTCTGGCTGAAATGGGCGAAGTGCTGAAAATAGACTCCGCCGGCAATATGCGTCGTTTTGACGGACGCGTGGAGCCTCATCGCCACGTGCGCTGCCATGTATGCGGGCGCGTGGCCGACGTGTTCACGGACGGGAAGGACGAGCCGGGCATCGGTTCCCTTCGCGTTCCCGGTTTCAGGATAACCACCGTGAGGGTGGAATACGACGGTATTTGTGAAGAATGCGAGCGAAAGTCTGCCGCCGCGGCGGACGCCATGCAGGAAGCGAACCAGAGGCGCGCCTGCTGACAAACCCCCTCTGCCCATCTCAGGAGAATCTCTCATGAAATCTTTGAAGGGTACCCAGACCGAGAAGAACATTCTTACCGCCTTTGCCGGTGAGTCCCAGGCCCGCAACCGCTACACCTACTTCGCCTCCCAGGCCAAGAAGGACGGCTATGTGGAAATGCAGAAGGCCTTTGAAGAAATCGCCAATCAGGAAAAGGAACACGCCAAGCGTCTGTTCAAGTTCCTTGAAGGCGGCACCGTGGAGATTACGGCCAGCTATCCCGCCGGCGTCATCGGCAGCACGCTCGACAATCTGAAGGCCGCAGCCGCCGGTGAAAACGAGGAATATTCCGACATGTATCCCTCCTTTGCCGACGTGGCCGACGCCGAAGGCTTCCCCGCCATTGCCGCCGTCATGCGCAACATCGCCGTGGCGGAAAAGCATCACGAAGCGCGTTTCCTCGCCTTTGCCGCCGCCATCGAGGCCGGCACCGTGTTCAAGTCCGACAAGCCCCGCGTGTGGCGCTGCCAGAACTGCGGTTATGTGCATGAAGGCCTTGAGGCTCCCGAATCCTGCCCGGCCTGCGCTCATCCTCGCGAATACTTCCAGGCTCTGTAAGGAGCCGCGGCGCGGAACGCATGCCGGTCGACGGGAAAAAGAGCAGGTTTCCCGTCCGGCTTTCGGGATGTCCTCCCATCCTGCGGCAAGGCTTTGACGTCGTTCCGACGCCCGGGTCGTGTTCCGACCGGTTTTCCTCGGCTGTCTGCCCCTGAGCCTTTTTGAGACGGAAGCGGAATGCCGTCTCAGGCAGGGCTCGGAGGGAGACCCTCATCCCCCTGTTTCTTCGGATGCAGGGGGATTTTTTTCATGATGACGGCGTTCGCGTTCAGTCGTGTCGCAAAGCCAGTCCCTTCTTTTTTTATTTCAGCGGGGAGCGCATGGAAGGACGAAGACCGCG
>NZ_CAJJIC010000139.1 GCF_905187505.1 uncultured Mailhella sp. | reverse complement strand
GGCTTCTCCTGTCGAAAAGACAGGAGAAGCCGTGGAAGTTTACATCATCTCGTGTTCCGTACGGGCGATGATTTCACCCTGCATGCTGGGGCTCAGTTCCACAAAGTAGGCGCTGTAGCCGGCCACGCGGACGATGAGGTTCTTGTAGTCTTCGGGATGTTCACGGGCCTTCAGAAGCACATCCTTGTTGTAGATGCCTATCTGCACGTGCCAGAGCTTGAGATCCACAAAGTTGCGGATAAGGTTCATGAGGTCGGTCGTACCCTTTTCACCGCTGACGACCTGCGGGTTCAGCTTCAGGTTGAGCAGGCGAGCGCAGCTGTTGGGGTACACGCGGCTTGTGCTGTTGGCGATGGACATCATGGTGCTGAGAGGACCGTTGATGTCGGCACCCTGCGTGGGGGAGATGCCTTCGGAAAGGAAGGTGTGCGCGTGACGACCGTTCGGGGTGGCCCAGGTCTTGTTGCCGAGGCCGACGTGGGAGGTGACGGGCACGTATTTGACGTACTTTTCGCCGAACACGGATTCGTAACCGTGGACGATGGTCATGATCATGGCGTCGAGGTTGCGGGCGATGTTGTCGGCGTAGGGATCGTTGTTGCCGTACTTGGGCGCGTTGAGCACCAGCTGACGGAGCGGTTCCTGTCCTTCAAAGTCGTTGTTCACGGCGTTGAGCAGTTCGTCGAGGGAGAGCACCTTGTCGTCGTACACCAGCTTCTTGATGGCGCAGAGCGATTCCGAGCAGGTGCCGAAGCCGTTGAAGTTGACGTTGCCGGTGTCGTGATGGTTGCCGCCGGGGATGAGACACTGATGGATGTCCATCAGGTTCTTCATGCATATGTCGCTCTGGGAGGACATGAAGGGCGCGGCGAGGCACTGCTTGTTGGTCAGTTCCAGCGCGGACATACGCTTCATGAAGTGGCGCACGTAGAAGTCGATGCATTCCCGCAGGTTGGAAACGATGTCCTCATAGCTCTTGATGTCCTTTCTGGCGACGGAGGGCGTCATGAGCTTTTCGTACTTGGGGCCGAAGTGGGCCTTGCCGTCGTTGAGGGCCATTTCCAGCGCGGCCGCGAGGTTGATGTTGCCGCCCAGGGGCAGATAGGTGTCGATGTTGGGCATGCGGATTTCGGTGCAGCCGGCGGCGGAGTAGTCGCGGGCCTGATCGATGCTTGCGCCGTTGACGAGAAGCTGGGTGATGATGGCTTCGTCGTTGAAGAACTTGGGGAAGCCGCAGCCTTCCTTGACGAGTTCGGCGGCGGCGTGCAGCAGTTCGTGCGGCGTGCCGGAGTGAACGCGCAGGGAAACTTCCGGATAGTGAAGGGGAAATTCCTTCTTGGAACGGATGATGAGATAGGTCATCTCATTGGTGGCGTCTCTGCCGTACTTGTCCACGCCGCCGATGGTGCAGTTTTCAAAGTGGGCGTAGCCTTCCCAGTAGTTGCCGGCGTTGGTGGCGCTGAAGGGAACCACCTGGGCAATCTTCAGCCACATGGCTTCCAGCAGTTCAAGGGCGAAGTCTTCGGTGAGGGTGCCTTCCTTGAGGTCCTTCACGTAGATGGGGTTCATGTACTGATCGAAGCGGTGCAGGGCCACGCCGCCGCTGATCTGCTGCTCCACGCGGTAGGCCACCTGAGCGAACCAGTGGGCCTGCATGGCTTCCCAGAAGTTGCGGGCGGGGTAGGCGGGCACGTGTTCGCAGTTGGAAGCAATGGTTTCCAGTTCCTTTTTGCGCACGGGATCCTTTTCTTCGGCGGCCAGTTCGCGCGCCTTTTCGGCGTAGCGGCGGGCGTAGATGAGCATGCCTTCATAGCATTCGATCACGGCCTGAAGGAAGGGAATCTTGTCGTAGTGGTTGTGGACGAGATCGTTCTGCAGTTCGGCGAGACGCTGTTCGGCTTCGGCTTTGAGCGCCAGCACGCCCTTGTAGATGATCTTGTCGAACACGCCGCTCCAGTTCAGGGTGGAGTTGATGTTCGAGTTGTCCTGCATGAGGCCGGTGGCGCCGTAGTCGTCGTCGCCGTAGATGATGTCGCGGGTTTCCTTGGGCAGCAGGGTCAGATAGTGTTCATGGGCGGTTTTGCCCTTCCAGTAGGGAACCACCTTTTCCATGAAGACTTCCATGTCTTCGGTGCGCACGGCGTAGGCGTCCTTCTGCTGGGTGGCGGGCATGCCCTTGGGAAACCAGCCGCAGCGAAGTTCCGGATACAGAGGGGAAATTCTGCCGGGGCCGCCGACCGTGCCGACCAGAAGTTCGCCTTCCTGAATGACGACGCCGATGTGTTCCATAACGTAGCGGATGGCCTTGCCCCAGCGCAGAACCAGCGGATACTGTTCGGTCTGCTTCATGGATTCCGTGAACAGCACGGCGCGTTCGATATCAAGCTTGGGACGTCCGCTTCTGATGATTTCCAGGGCCTTGTTCGTGCGGGCGCGGGGGCTGGACTGGCCTCTGCCGTCGGCGAGGCGCTGTTCCTGGCCGGTCATGCAACAAGTGGTGTCACAAATACTCATGGCAATCTCCTTAAAAAACAAAAAGCCCGGACGCACATATCTGACATATGTGTTCCAGGCTGCTTTGTTTTGCCTTGCGGAGTCTTTTTGGTGAAAGTCCGAGCAAAACACCCAGTAAATTGTTGCCGCCATCGACTGTCGATCAGGATGCGGCAAGAGCGTTGTCTGAACGACGGCGCTGCAAGCAGGACTGCCGCCTTCAAGACAAAAAAAGCCAGCGCACCACATTCTTCATGTGATGAACCGGCAATGTCGGCCCCAGGCCGGTACACTCTATGAGGAGTGCCCACTGAAAGGCCACCAACTTCTGAAAAGCACCCTAGCTGTTTTCAGAAGGCTTGTCAATATTTTCCCAAAAAAATTAAGGATCATGATTCAGGGAGCGGGAACAGGAATATAAGGCGGTATTTTGAGAGAGAAAGAGGAGGGAAAAGACGAAAAGTGAGTAAAAATAATAAAAAATACAATATATTGCGAAAAAATAAGGGGGATAAATGAAATTGTGATGAAAAGAACATTAAAAATGATGGGGGGGATTCTGTCTGCCTTTGCACTGAGCATCGAGCGTGTTTTTTTTTGAGACTTGGGCCGTCACGTTCGTGTTTCGGCTGCCCCGTCGTGCATCAGCGCTTGGCTCGGAGCGCCTCGGTTTGTTTCTGGAGCATGCGGCGACTCGGTAAGGCGTCCTTGTCGCGGCGTCGAACCGTGGCCGCCTTGTGAAAGCTTCTTATGCGTATGATTTGATGGACATATGCCCCTTGATGGACGTCGTTGCAGGCAGGCCCTGTCGCCGGGGAGTGTGGATTGCCGCACTTTCGTGGGAGCCGCTTCGTCTGCCGAAGAAGGGCGATCCGCAGCGGAAAGAAAGAACCGTCCGCATACGGACGGTTCTTTCGACAGAGACTATTAGGAAAGGCTGATGTTCAGGAGCTTTTCGGCGTTCTTATAGAAGAATTTTTCCTTGTGTTCCTTCGAGAGGTGGAAGCGCTCGATGTCGTGAACGGCCTGCTTCAGATGATAGCAGGGCCAGGCGGAACCGTAGAGGATGCGTTCGCCGTCGAGCCATTGCATGGCCTCGCCGAACATCTGATTGCCGGGCGCCGTGGGGTTCAGCATGTAGATGTCGGGCAGCAGCCACACGTTCTTGTTGGTGATGGCCACCTGGAAGATCATGGGAATCCACGGATAGCAGCCGTGGGCGACGACGATCTGAAGGTGGGGAAAGTCGTTGGCCACGTGCTGCACGGTGCAGGGATCGGAATATTCCAGCGTGCCCTGAAAGAAGCTCAGGGTCAGCACCATGGGAATGCCCGCCTTTTCGCATCGGGCGTACAGAGGATAGAGCACGTTGGCGTCGGCCTTTCTGGGCGGCATGGCGTAGGCGGGCTCCATGGCGATGCCCTTGATGCCGCCTTCGATGCAGCGTTCCAGCTCGTCGAGCGTGGCGGAAACGCCGCGGGTAATGTCGAGGCTGCCGAAGGGAATGATCTTGTCGGGGAACTCGCGCGCCATGTCGAGCACGTCGTCATTGGGAACGGAGGCGGCGTCGTTGGGAATCTGTCTGCCTATGACGACACCTCTGGAAATTCCGGCTTCTTCCATTTCCCGCCAGAAAAGATCAAGGTTTTTGGTCCGGGCGGCCTCACTGGGGATGCCGTGAGCCTTCTGAGGAATTTTTTCGTTGCAGGCAGGATTGAATATGCCGAGATTTTTGAATCCCTTATACGGCGGACGAAGACGAAAGTCGAAAATCATGGTGATCCTCCAGAGCGTAGAACGAAGGTTTATAACCAGCGGTACCAGAGGAATCCCATATTGAAAAAGCCGTTCAAAGCTTCAGCCGATGGGGTTCAGTCCTGAGAGCGACAGGACAAGCTCAGCAGGAGACAGAAGTCCGACAAAGAAAAAGGCCTGATAGCTGTTCGGCATCAAGAGCCTTTTCTTTCTATAGGTCGTTCAATAGACGCATGCGTATTTTCTGTCAATGGGGCCTTGAGCTTGGCCAATGAACTATAATATGTTAAAACAGTATGTTATAATAAAAATAGCATCCTTTTCGTCAAAGATGTACAGAGAGTGTTTCTCTATGGAATTTTTACAGGGGCTCGTTTGGTTCGTCGGGGGCCTGGCCGTCGTGGGCGGGCCACAGGCATTCTGTAAGTGCCATGTGAGTGAATATGGCGTGGAAAGAGGAGTTTTCCGGACTGCAGGCGTAAAGACCGAACCGTATTTCATCCTTGGCATTGAAAAGATGGCAGATGCGCATTTGATGAAAGACTTTTCCATCTTCCGAGCTTTCAAGGCAGAAGTCAGCCTCCCGGCGACTCAGTCGATACCACATCGACGTAATATTCGCGGAAATCTCTGCAGTAGCCCAGTCGGAATAGCCATGATTCGTTACTACACTGCCAATATGTTGAAATTGTGAGTTTTCATACTCAATGGAAGCCTTCAACCAGTTTTCGCTGTCCAGATACACCACGACGCCGCACTGATCAAAGCGGTGCCTGTTTTCAGAAAATTCGGTTTTTACGACGAAGGAAAAAAATTTTTCCTTTGTGGACATCTGCAGGACAGGAGCATTGTCATTGCGGAAGTGATAATAGGTCCTTTGCCATAAATCAGTTTGAGGATCGGTAAAGATCGCAATTTTATTCTGAGTAATTTCGTAGTGATAAGGGGCTCTTGTCCACTGCATGCGGGTAACATCGAATTTCATATTTTTCCTTGATTTTGCCGATTTGACAGTTTTTAATGTCGAAAACAAAAAATGCTTATCTGTATACTCTTATAACTGTGACAGATAGCATGAAGAAATAACTATGATCGCAGCGTTTTGTTGACAACGTGCAAGGGCTCAAAACGATATTCCTGCTTGATTTCTGGATATTTTTTCCTGTCTACCTTTGACATGAACATATCGAGAGGCCTTGCGAATACCTTGAGTGTATCTTCATCGTGCAGGTCGTAAAGAGCCTCATAGATGACGAGAGTTTCTCTGGTCTCGGAGTGCGTGGCATATCCAAGGATCCTGTAGGTATACATGGGAGAATCAGCAGGGTAGTGTTCATGCTTGAAGTGCTGAACGATGTCGCCGGGCTTGAAGGGAGGACGCGTATTTGGCTCCATCATGTTACAGTCTCCTGAAGGAAAGCATGGCTACGGAGAGCCGGGGCTGGTTTGCAGAGAATTACTTCGCGTATAAGGGAGTCTCTGTACCTTTGATATGAATAATATCGGCAGGACAGCGACCTGTAGGTCTGACTGCTGGTT
>NZ_CAJJIC010000138.1 GCF_905187505.1 uncultured Mailhella sp. | reverse complement strand
CTGTCGTCCGGGGGACCTCTTCGTGGTGCGCAACGTGGCGAACCTTGTTCCTCCCTATGCGCCCGACGGAGGCCGGCACGGCGTGAGCGCTGCGCTCGAGTATGCCGTCAAGCATCTTCGGGTTCAGGACATCATCATCATGGGGCACGCCTGCTGTGGCGGCATTCATGCGCTGGTAGCCGGCTCGGAAGGAGAGGATCGCGATGAGTTCATCGGACCGTGGGTGGACGTGGCAAGGCACGCCTTGGAAAAGGTGAACGAGGCCATGCCCGGCGCAGACGCCGCCGACAGGGCGCGAGCCTGCGAGCTTTGGAACGTGCGTCTTTCTCTGGACAACCTTCTGACGTTCCCCTGGGTGAAGGACGCGGTGGAGAAGGGCGGACTTTCCCTGCACGGCTGGTACTTCGATCTGCAAAGCGGGGAACTTCTGGAATATGATTCGTCTCATCAGGTTTTCCGTCCTTTGGTGGGACGTCCCCATATCGGGGGAGCGCGTTCCGGCCAGGTGGGATTGTCCCGACGTCCATGAACGGTCACATTCTTCTTTTCCCTTTGTTTTTTATGGAGAATACCGGCGAAATGCTTCCTTTTTAGAGTGGGGAAGGCATTGACGCAATGGGCTTTTGCTTCTAAGGATAGTGGGAAAGGCTTTGGAACGTTTTCCGACTCGGGCATCTTTTTTTCCGAAGGCTTGGGAAGGCGGCGGTTGCGACTGCCGCGTCTTCCTCATGGTGTGTTGCGTCCGTCGTTTCGACGTGCCGAAGCCGTTTTCCGACAAGGAGGCATGGAGGTTTTATGCCCACTAAAATTCTGCATAAGGAAAGACTGATTCCCGGGCGCACCAGCAAGCTCGTGCTGGACGCTCCGCAGATCGCCGCCACGGCCCGCCCGGGCCATTTCGTCATTCTTCGCGTGGACGAAAAGGGCGAGCGGTTCCCGCTGACCATAGCCGATACCGACAAGGAACACGGCACCATCACCATCGTGTATCTGGTGCTCGGTCGTTCCACTCAGATGCTTGAGGAGCTGGAAGAAGGCCAGTTCATCCACGACGTTTGCGGACCTCTCGGCCGCGCCACCAACATCCAGCGCTTCGAGGCGCCGAAGAAGGTCATCTGCGTGGGCGGCGGCACGGGCGTGGCCGCCATGCATCACATTGCCAAGGGACACCATGAGGCGGGCAACTACGTCATTGCCTGCATCGGTGCGCGCAACAAGGATCTTCTGCTTTTTCAGAAGGAACTTTCCCTGTTCTGCGACGAGGTGCTCGTGTCCACGGATGATGGTTCCGAAGGTCAGAAGGGCATCGTTACCGATCTTGTGAAGGGCCGTCTCGACAGCGAGGGCGGCAACATTGCCGAAGTGGTGGCCGTGGGCCCCGTACCCATGATGCAGGCCGTCTCCGAGCTTACCCGCGGATATGGCGTGCCTACCACCGTGAGCTTGAACTCCCTCATGGTGGACGGCCTCGGCATGTGCGGCGCGTGCCGCGTGACCGTGGGCGGGGAGATGAAGTTCACCTGCGTGGACGGGCCCGAGTTCGACGGACACAAGGTGGACTTTGCTGAGCTGCGCAGCCGTCTCGGCTCTTTCCGCTCTCAGGAGGCCGTGGCCCGCGAACATCATCGCTGCAACTGTTTTGAAAAGAAGGAGGCCTGATCATGAGTCAGGAAGTCACCCGCGGGGCGAAGATTCCCCGTCATGATATGCCCTGCCAGGCTCCCGAGGAACGCATCAGGAATTTCAAGGAAGTCGCCCTCGGGTATACGGCTGAAATGGCCCATGAGGAAGCCACCCGCTGCCTTCAGTGCAAAAAGCCCATGTGTCGCACCGGCTGTCCCGTGGACATCGCCATTCCCGACTTCATTGCCGAAGTGGTGAAGGGCGACATCGACGAGGCGAGCCGCATCATCCACAAGTCCAGCAGCCTTCCCGCCGTGTGCGGCCGCGTGTGCCCGCAGGAAAAGCAGTGCGAGGGCAAGTGCATTCTCGGCAAAAAGGGTCAGCCTGTGGCCATCGGCCGCCTCGAGCGCTTCGTGGCCGACCACGCCTCCGCCGAAAAGGCTCCCGAAATCAGGAAGACCGGTCGTCGCGTGGCCTGCATAGGTTCCGGCCCCTCCTCGGTCACCTGTGCCGGTTATCTGGCCCGTCTCGGCGTCGAGGTCACCATGTTTGAAGGGCTGCACGAGGCCGGCGGCGTGCTCATCTACGGCATTCCCGCCTTCCGTCTGCCCAAGGACGTTGTGGCCCACGAGCTGGACGGCCTGCGTTCCATGGGCGTGGACATTCGTCTGAATCATGTGGGCGGCCGCACCGTCACCGTGGACGGACTGCTCAAGGACGGCTATGACGCCGTGTTCATCGGCGTGGGCGCGGGCCTGCCTCATTTTCTCGGCGTGCCCGGTGAAAACTGCATCGGCGTGTCCTCGGCCAACGAGTATCTCACCCGAGTGAATCTCGGTCGTGCCTACTCCTTCCCGGATTACGACACGCCCGTGGCTCCCGGCAGGCACGTCACCGTGTTCGGCGCGGGCAACGTGGCCATGGACGCCGCCCGTACGGCGCTTCGTCTCGGCGCGGAAAGCGTGCACATCGTGTACCGCCGCACCCGTGCGGAAATGCCCGCCCGCGGCGAGGAAATCGAACACGCGCTCGAAGAGGGCGTGAAGCTCATCGAACTGGCCGCGCCCGTGCGCTTCCTCACCGATGAGGAAAATCATCTCACGGGCGTGGAACTGCAGCGCATGGAGCTCGGCGAACCCGACGCTTCCGGCCGTCGCCGTCCCCGTCCCGTGGAAGGCGAGAACTTCATTCAGGAAACCGATCTTGCCATCGTGGCTCTCGGCACGCGCTCCAACCCGCTCATGCTGGACTGCACGCCCGGGCTCAAGCTTTCGGAACGCGGCTACATCGCCGTGGATGAAAACGGCGAGACTTCCATTCCCAACGTCTACGCCGGCGGCGACATCGTGACCGGCGCGGCCACCGTCATTCTGGCCATGGGCGCGGGCCGCCGCGCCGCCCAGAGCATCGCCCGCAAGATGGGTCTGGAATAATCGTCTCTTTCCCAAAAAGTGGAGGGCCGTTCTGCCACAGGCAGGGCGGCCTTCTTTGTCGGACGCGGACGAACGGTCCGGCGCAGGAAAAAGGTCTTTCTGGCGCAAAACTTTTTTGTATTGTTTTTCTCGCGTCCTGAAGAGCAGAAAAAGACAGGTCCGTGCGGGGAAAGGCTGCGGACCGGCACGGCGGAAGGAGGGAAAAAAGAGCATTAATCCGGCGAGTTCTTTCTCCGGCATCGGTAAGTTGCAGGAGGGGAAGACGTCGAAGGGGGAAACGTTTTTCCGACGGCTTCGGCCCCGGATGCAGGAAGGCGGAGCGGGGCGTTTCCTTGACAGGTTGCCCCCGCATCCTTCATAGTGACACGGATTATATGTTTGATTCCCGTGCCGGCGGCAGGCGTATTCAGGACGCGAACCGGCAGGAACATGCGGCAGGCTGAACGTTCAGCCTTTTTTCTGTACCTTTTGCCCCGCAAGGAGTCTCCATGATTCGTCGTCTTCTGTGCGCTCTTCTGCTGCCCGCACTGCTCTGTTCCTCCGCCATGGCTGCGGAAAAGCTTGTCGTCGCCACCAACCCCGAATGGCCGCCCATGGAATTTCTCGATGACAACAAGAACATCATCGGCTACGACGTGGACATGTTCAAGGCCGTTGCCGCCGAAGCCGGCATGGAAGCCGAATTCAAGATGACGGCCTGGGACGGCATCTTTGCCGGCATTGCCGCGGGCAACTATGACGTCATCGCCTCTGCCGTGACCATCACGCCCGAGCGTCAGCGCGCCTTTGCCTTCACCGTTCCCTACTACGACGTGCAGCAGATCGTCGTGCTGCGCAAGGGTGATTCCGCAACCGGCTTTGCCGATCTCAAGGGCAAGGTGATCGGCGGACAGATAGGCACCACCGGCATTTTCGTGGCGCAGAAGAGCGGCGTGGACATGACGATCCGGGAATACGACAACGTGGGACTCGCCATGCAGGATCTGCTCAACTCCCGCATCGACGCCGTGGTCTGCGACTCTCCCGTGGCTCTTTATTATGCCAACCAGAAGGAAGGCTTTGCCGATCAGCTGACCGTCGCCTTCCGCACCGAAGCCACGGAATCCTTCGGCTTCGTGGTGCGCAAGGACCGCAAGGACCTCGTGGAACGTCTGAACAAGGGCATCGAAGCCGTGCGCGCCAAGGGCATTGAAGCCAAGCTCATCCACAAGTGGCTGGGCGAATAGTCTTGCGAGAGACGGTCACTTTCAGTTTCAGGATATTGTGAACCATGCGTGAGAATGAAGAAAACGGTCTTCCGGCCGGTATGGCCCCGGAGGGAAAGATAGAAGTTCCGGCGGGCGGCCTCGTGCTGCCCGATGCCGAGAAGGGGAGCCTCGTCAACGCCTGGTCCCTGTCGCTGGTGGGCGCGGTGGTCGTGCTGACCGTGCTGTGCACCGTCTGGCCCGACCCTTATCTGGAAATCCTCCGCTTTCTGCCGGGCGGCCTTGTCGTCACCTTTGAGGTGACCATCCTTTCCATCATCTGCGCCATTCCTCTCGGACTGCTCACCGGTCTCGGGAGACTTTCGCACAATCGCGTCATCAATCTGATCGCGTCGACCTATGTGGAGGTCATACGCGGCATTCCGCTGCTGGTGCAGATTTTCTACATTTACTATGCATTGGCCAAGTTCCTGCAGGTAAGCGGTCTCACTTCGGCGGTCATTGCCATCAGCTTCTGCTACGGCGCCTACATGGGCGAGGTGTTCCGTGCAGGCATCATGGCCGTTCCCAAGGGACAGATCGAGGCTTCCCGCTCCCTGGGCTTCAACAAGGTGCAGACCATGCTTCTCGTGGTGCTGCCGCAGGCTCTGCGCACCATCGTGCCGCCCGTGGGCAACGAGTGCATAGCCATGCTCAAGGATACCTCGCTGGTGTCCGTGATGGCCATGCCCGATCTCATGCAGTTCGGCCGCAGCTTTGCTGCAAAGAGCTATCTGTACTTTGAGACCTATACCGTCATTGCTCTGATTTACCTCATCATTACGCTGCTGCTTTCCAAGGCGGTCAGCATTCTGGAATCCAGGCTGAATTACTATGACAAACGCAAGTAATGCGGAACCCATCATCCGCATCGAACACGTGTGGAAATTCTTCGGAGAGCTGCCGGCTCTGCAGGATGTCTCTCTGCACGTCTATCAGGGCCAGCGCGTCGTCATCATCGGGCCGTCCGGCTCCGGCAAGTCCACGCTTCTGCGGTCCATCAACAGACTTGAGGAAATCAACAGCGGACTCATCTCCGTGGACGGCATCGACGTCAACGATCCGAAGAACGACATCAACAAGATACGCCAGAACCTGGGCATGGTGTTCCAGCAGTTCAATCTGTTTCCGCACAAGACCGTGCTGCAGAATCTCACCATGGCGCCGTGCAGACTGCGCGGCATGCCCAGAAAGGAAGCCGAGGAACTGGCGCTCACGCTTCTGAACAAGGTGGGCATCAGCGACAAGGCCCATGTGTATCCTTCCATGCTTTCCGGCGGACAGCAGCAGCGCGTGGCCATTGCCAGGGCTCTCGCCATGCAGCCCGAGCTCATGCTCTTCGATGAGCCCACCTCGGCGCTCGATCCCGAAATGGTGGGCGAAGTGCTCGATGTCATGGTGAATCTTGCCCGCGACGGCATGACCATGATATGCGTCACCCACGAAATGGGCTTTGCCCGCACCGTGGCCGACGTGGTGGTGTTCATGGACAAGGGACAGATACTTGAAGTCGGATCGCCCGAAGATATCTACGAACATCCGCAGCACCCCAGACTTCAGCAGTTTTTGAAGCAGGTGCTGTGATCCTGCCTTTTCAGGTGCAAAAGGGTCTCTTCCGGAAGGAAGAGACC
>NZ_CAJJIC010000137.1 GCF_905187505.1 uncultured Mailhella sp. | reverse complement strand
GAATCTTCGCTTCGCGGGCGAAGCGGCACAGAAGAGGGGGCACGAAGGTTGCCGCACAAGGCGTGGAAGTCCCGGAGCGTTTTGAGGGCCGGGGTGCGACGATGCAAAAAAAAGCATCCGACGCCCGCACGTGAACGGGCATCGGATGCCGGAAGAAAAAGCCGAGTTTCTGCGTCCTGATGCCGGAAGGCGTCAGAAGGATGCCGGGAAGAGTTTTGCGTCGGCAGGCCTGAAGTTCTTGTTCAGAAAGTCCTTGCCCTGAGCGGTGTCGGTGCCGACGATGGTGACGACGCTGCCTTTCCTGCCGTTGGAAGTGAAGTAGCTGACGCCTTTGGCCTGCTGCTGGGAGAATTCTCCGACATAGGATTCACCGGAGGCCACGGGAGAGGAAACGGTGAATCCGCCCGCCTTCATGTTGTTGAGCGTCTGCTCGGCAAGCTCCTTGGCAGAAAGCGGAGCGGGCGTGACGGCAATGCTTACCGCCCCCGTGCCGTCGGGATACTGGACGATGGCGATCGTCGTTCCGTCCGCGTTCTGAACGGGGTCGGGCTGCGTCCAGCCGTCGGCGAGCGTGATGGTGAAGTCGTCGGTCTTCACTTCATCGGCAGAGGAGACGGCGGCGAAGAGAAAGACCCCGACAAAAGCGGTGACCAGGCAGAACAGGAGCTTTTTCATGCGCACTCCCTGAATTGAAGGTTTCGGCTTTTGAGATGATCGGGCAGGCCGGGCGGAGGCCCAGAGCGGTCATGTCGGCCGCTGAGCGGCGAAAGGATGCCCTGTCGCCGCCCGGAGGGGCGCTCAGACGTTGTCGAGCCTGAGGACGATATCGGTGAGAAGTTCTGCGGAGGGCAGGAGCGTGTCTTCGTTGAAGTCGAAGTCCGGAGCGTGATGTCCCGCGGCAAGACGGCTCCCCAGCATGAGATAGGCGGCGTCGCCTCCCTGCTTCTGCACGGCGGCCATGGGCACGCAGGCGTCGTCGCTGCCGTAGCCGGGCGCCGTGTCGCGTATGAGCTCCTCATGAAACCACGGTACGTCACGGGCCGCCTCGCGGACGATGCGGATTATGGAATCGTCGCTGTCCGCGCTGTCGGAACCGCCCATGAGACGGATGCGGCAATGCTGGTCGTACATGGCGGCGGTGTGTTCGATGATGGAGCGGCAGTGTTCGAACATGTAGTCGTTGATCGCCGTAGTGGCTCCGCGCGTTTCGCAGGTCATGAGCGCGTGATCGGCAATGACGTTGCGGCCGCTGCCCGCGTTGAGCGTGCCGACGGTGACGCGGGAGTCTCCGTCCCCGTGCCGGGGCAGGGCGTGCATGTTGAGGGCCGCGCTGGCCGCGGCGAGCAGGGAGTTCGCGCCCTTCTGCGGTTCGGCTCCGGCGTGGGCGGCCCGGCCGTTGAATTCCACGTCGAACTTGGTGGTGGCCAGAAAGCCGCGCGCGCCGCATACGAGGGAGTGATCCACATCGGCATGCATGCCGATGTGGGCGGCAAGAAAATGCCTTGCTCCCGCAAGCCATCCCGCGGCGGTCATGGCACGGGCTCCTCGGCATCCTTCCTCGCCGGGCTGGAAGAGAATCCGGACGTTGTGCCTGAGCGTTTCTTTTTTGCCTGCGAGCTGCCGGGCCAGCCCCAGTCCGATGGCGATGTGTCCGTCGTGACCGCAGGCGTGGCTCAGTCCCTCGTGCAGGGAGGCGAAGCCTTCCCGGGCCGGGCGATGCTCCGGAGCGTTGCTTTCCTGAACGTTGAGAGCGTCGATGTCGAAGCGCAGCACGGTATGGGCGGGCAGGTCCGGTCGGATGTCCACCACAAGCCCGGTGACGCCGTTCATGCGGTCAAGCCAGCGCTGCGGGGCGCCCTCGCGCCCGGCTCTTTCCAGCGCGGCCCGCAGCACCTCGTCGTCCGGCATGCCCATGCGGGCTTCGGGCAGGGAGACCCTTTCCCCGACGACGGGCAGAAGCCCGAAGCTTTCCAGTTCTTCCGCGATGCGCGCGGTGGTCCAGAATTCCGCCATGCCAGCTTCGGCATGCCGGTGGAACAGCCTGCGAAGCGTCGTCAGGCTTTCCTGGGTGAGGGAAGAAAGAAGTTCTGTCATGGCAGTTTCGGATAAGGAAAAGGGGAAGGAACGGCTTCCTTCCCCTGTGCATTTCAGTCTTGCGCCGGACCCCGGCTTCGGCCGGGCCCGGCCGAAGCCGGGGCGTCGTCAGATTCTCAGGCTGTCGCGGAGGTCGGTGAGACGGTTGCGGGTAAAGAGCAGGTAGGAAATGATGAGCTCTCCCGAGTTGAACGACGAAGGGATGTACGTGGGATCGTAGTTGCAGATGAGATCCATGTAGCGCATGGCCTGGGCCATGTTCTGTTCGTTGTTCTTGTTGCCGATTTCCGGGTACAGCTCATACATGGCCTTGAGGTAGTCGCGTACCACCATGATGACGCCCTGCGCTTCGTAGATGCGGTTGTCGAGAGTGTAGAAGGGCAGATCCTGGCTGTCGTTGAGCAGACCGAGGGCGTAGCCGAACACCGTTTCGCCGAGGATGAGATTGAAGGCGGAATAGATGTCGTCGGTGCGGCAGTTGTAGACGGCCTTGCCCGCAAGAAGATCCTTCTTGTACTGCTCGGTCATGGAAAGCGCCTTTTTGAAGGAGCCTTCCGCCGAGGGGATGAACAGCATGCCCCAGCGCTGGGGGCTGATGGCGAAGTAGTTGAGACGGGCGTTGTAGAGAAGGTCGTTTTCGCGGTCGTTGTTGCCGAGCTTGGCGATGACCGTGGAGTAGTGATCGAAGAGCATCTTGGTGGCCACGTAGGTGCCGAACTGCCGGTAGGCGCGGTTGTCCATGATCCAGCGGTTGAACAGAATGTCGTTGGCCGTCCAGCCGAAGGTGGAGTCAAGTTCCGCTTCCATGCGGTGCGTGAGGGCGGAGAGCAGAGCCGCGCCCTTTTCCTGTTCCGTCATGTCGTCCTTGATTTCCGCCTGATAGACGGGGAACCTGACGGGGTCGATGAGCGTGTAGAGCTTCTGTGAGCCCCATACGGTGAACAGAATGCCGACAAACAGCAGAACCTGAATGCCGAGCGTTTTGGCTACGATGATGAAGTGCCGCTTTTCGGGGTGAATCATGCGAGTCTCCTGAAGAGTGGGTGGTTCCGTCGGACGGAGCGGGCCCCGTCCCGACAAGGAAAAGATAATCATGCTCCCTGTTCCGTCCAGAGTTTTTGGGTGCTCCATCCACAGGTGTGAGGACGGCGGCCCGACGCTTTCATGAACGGAAAAAGGAGCGTCAGAACACCCGGCAGCCGTCTTCCGTGATGACGGCCATGTATTCCCAGCGAGCGCCGCCCCATCCGGGGAAGTAGAGGCCCGGTTCGATGGTGACGATCATGCCCGGCTTAAGAGGGCTGATGCTGGTGGGGCTGAGACGGGGGCCTTCGTGGGTCTCAAGGCCCACGCCGTGCCCGAGGGAATGGGTGAAGTATTTGTCCATGCCGCAGGAAGCAAAGTAGTCCACGGCGATCTGATGCACTTCCCTGCCCGTGACGCCGGGACGCAGGGCGGCAATGGCGCGGCGCTGCGCTTCCTGCACGCGCTCGAGCATTTCCGTGAAGCGCGGGGAGGGCGTGTTTCCTATCCACCAGGTTCTTGTCTGATCGGAGCAGTAGCGGTTCAGACGGCAGCCTTCATCCACGAGCACCATGCACTCGTCCGTGAACACGGCCGGAGAGTCCGGGGCATAGTGCGGCAGGGCGGCGTTGGCGTTCATGGCCACGATGGACGGAAAGCTCAGCTCGGAAGCGCCGTGCTCGCGGTAGTATTTTTCAATGGCCCAGGCCGCGCCGGCTTCGTCCTGACCGGGAACCAGCACGGAAGGCAGCCATTCCAGCATCTTGTGATTGAGCGCCACGGATTCGGCAATGAGGCGTATTTCCTCTTCATCCTTCACCTCGCGCAGCTTTTCCACCAGACCGTCGGCGGACTTGAGCGTGAGACCGGGTTCCAGACGCTGCACATAGTTCCAGGAAAGATGCTCGGCCTCCATGCCGACGACGCCGGTGCCGCACAGATTCTTGAGCAGCCCGTTGAGCGCTTCGGACGAAGCTCCGCGGTAAATGAACACCCTTTCCCTGTCCCAGAGCTTTGCCGCGGCCTCTTCATAGCGGGAGTCGGTGCACAGCCAGTCCCTGCCGTCCTTCATGACGATGAGGCAGCCGGAGCTTTCGTTGCACTGGCAGTCGTGCAGCTCGAACCCGGAAAGGTAGAAGCGGTTGGCGGGCTGAGAGACGATGAGGGCGTCGAGCCCTTCCTCATGCATGAGGCGGCGCAGGTTTTCCCGGCGGGCCTCAAAGGTTTCCTTGTTCATGATGTCCTCGTATGCCGCGCCTTTCGGCGCGGAAGAAAGGAGCGTTTGCTCCGTGTTCGCCGGACGGCGGCGTCATTACCGCCTTTTCCCGAATATTCCTCCGAGCAGGCCGCGCACGACGGCGCGCCCCAGCTCTCTGCCCACGGTGCTGCCTATGGTGCGTCCCGCCTGCTTCACCACGGAACCGAGCATGTCTTCCCACGGGCTGCGGTAATCGCTCTCTTCGCTGTTTTCGGAAGAGGTCTGATGCTCAGCCTCCAGCACCTCGCATGCGGACTCGCGGTCCACGGGAGTGCCGTACATCCGCTGCATGGGAGAGCTGTCCATGACGGCTCTGCGTTCTTCGTCTTTCATGGCGCCCATGCCGCCTTCCGGCGGCAGAATGAGCGCACGTTCCACCATGGAGGGCGCGCCTTCGGCATCGAGGAAAGACACGAGCGCCTCACCCGTGCGCAGGGAGGAAATGACGGCTTCGGTGTCCATGGCGGGATTGGGACGAAAGGTCTCGGCGGCGGCACGCACGGCTTTCTGATCTTTCGGCGTGAAGGCGCGCAGGGCGTGCTGCACGCGGTTGCCGAGCTGCGAGAGAACGGTTTCGGGAATGTCCGAAGGGTTCTGCGTCACGAAGTACACGCCCACGCCGCGCGAGCGGATGAGACGGACCACCTGTTCGACCTTTTCGAGCAGAACGTCGGGAATGTCCTTGAACATGAGGTGTGCCTCGTCGAACATGAGCACAAGACGTGGTCTGTCGGAGTCGCCCTGTTCCGGGAGCCGTTCGTAAAGTTCCGAGAGCAGCCAGAGAAGCACCGAGGCGTAGAGACGCGGCTTTTGCATGATCTCGTCCGCGGCAAGGACGTTGATGACGCCGCGGCCGGAACTGTCGGTTGCGAAAAGATCCTCCACGTTGAGTGCGGGTTCGCCGAAGAAGGCTTCTGCGCCTTCGTCGTTCAGGCGAAGCAGGCTTCTTTGGATGGCTCCCAGGCTGGCGGGAGACACGTGTCCGTATCGTGAGGCGAGAAGTGCGCGGTTTTCCGCCGTCCATGAGGCCATGGCGCGCAGGTCCTTGAGGTCGAGCAGCAGAAGTCCGCGGTCGTCCGCCGCGTGAAACATGAGGTTGAGAATGCCCGTCTGCACGTCGTTCAGCTCCAGAAGGCGCGCAAGAAGCACGGGGCCCATGTCGCTTGCGGTGGTGCGAAGCGGCGTGCCCTTTTTTCCAGCGACATCCCAGAACTGCACCGGATAGGCGCGATTTTCGTAGCCGAGCTTTTTCAGGCCGAGCGCGTCGATGCGCGCGGCAATGCTCCCGCCGGGAGCGCCGGGGCGGCACATGGCGGCAAGGTCGCCCTTCACGTCGGTGAGAAAAACGGGAACGCCCATGGCGCTGAAGCTCTCGGCCATGGTCTGGAGCGTGACGGTCTTGCCCGTGCCCGTGGCTCCGGTGATGAGTCCGTGCCGGTTGGCCATGCGTGCTTCCATGCACAGCCGGCGGCCGTCGGGCTCAAGGGAGGCGGGATTTTCAGCAGCGGCAATGAAAAGTCGGTGGTCGGAAGTAAGCATCGTTTGTCCTTTGCGGGCAGAGCCGGGAGGCGGGGTGGAAAAGGACAGGTTTTCCTTTTCGGCCCCTGCAGATAGGACCATAAGGCTTTTTCTGAAAGGCTATGTCACAACAAACAGTTGATAAATAGCCATTTTTATAGGGGAGTATC
>NZ_CAJJIC010000136.1 GCF_905187505.1 uncultured Mailhella sp. | reverse complement strand
GTCGAGAAAGTAGAAACGATATCAAGAGGTAAGCATGCGCATGGGTGATTTGGAGCTGATTTTTCAGGTAGGAACTGGGTAGTAGTTCCTCGCAGGGCATGGAAACTCCCCTGCGGGCGAATGCTTCCAAGTCTTCTGAATCGGAAAATTTTAAAATATTTTGTTCGAGGGATGGAAAGACTTGACATGAGAACAGATGTTGATTACAGATGTTATCAACAAATGTTTATAACAAATGGTGTGAACCGTGAGTCCAGACGAAATTAAGCGTATTCGGGAATACCTGGGAATTACTCAGGAAGAGTTGGCTTCCATTTTGGGAGTCACTAAGACAACGGTAGGTCGGTATGAAATTGGTAAGGCAAAGCCCGTTGGAGATGCAGAAAAAAAACTGGGGCAATTGCAAACGAGCATAGAAGATCCAGAACAGGCTTCCCTCCTAAAAGAGACAATCAAGAAAGTAGGAGGTATAGCTATTATTGCAGGAATGCTATCTTTTGCTTCAGCAATGATTCCTTTATCCGGCGTTGTAGCATGTAGTCTAGGTATAGGAGCCCTTTTAAAGGGGAAGATAGGCAAAGATTTTATTGATATTTTAACAAAATTTCATAAGTAAGAGGGTAACGATGAGTGATAAAAGTGATAAGTCTACGAATGTTTCGGATGCTATTGCGGCTGTTACCATTATGGTTGTTGCTGGCGTAATAGGTGCTGTGCAGCTGATAAAATTGTCCAGTGGGAGTTGATTTATAATATTTTTTCATGCCTCCATGGATGTGTCTATGGCACAGAATAGAAGTTCGCTGTCATGTGCTTTGACCTATATGGAGGAATGAGATTTTGCCAGAGAAAACAAGCTCGTAAGATATCCCCTGAATGGTACGCGAAATTTTACAGGTAGGGAGACAGATATGGAAGATATAATTGATAAACTGTCAAACATTAAGAATCCTATTGCGGCTATTACTATCATGGTTGTTACCGGTATAGCAGCTGTAGTAGAACTGAAAAAATTGTCCAGCAGTAACTGTGAGGTTGTTGGAAGAAAAGCTCTGGAGGTCGCAGAGAGATCTTAAGCGTCAGGCAAAATGTGACTTTGCAGGTGCGGAAAACGGCGGCAGCCGGAGACGTGCTGCAAACCGGGAGTTGTGAAGAGAGGACCGGGAAGAAAAAAGGCCGTCCGCTTTCAGGAGAAGCGGGCGGCCTTTGTCGGTCAGCGGTATCGGAGCCTGCGGCGTTGAGCCGTCGGTGCTTCGGCGCGGTTAGTAGGAGTGTTCGTCCTTGAGCACGTCCTTGGTCACCTTGTGGGCGAAGGTCCAGTAGACCCAGGCCTGATAGAGCAGCACCACGGGCACGGCGCAGAGCGTGACGGTGAGCATGATCTTCAGGGTGAGGGGGCTGGAGGCGGCGTTGTAGATGGTGATGCTGTAGGCCGGATCAATGCTGGAAAGAATGATGCCGGGATACATGCCGAACACGCCGAAGAAGGTCAGGCCCAGAATGAACAGGGCGCTGCACAGCCAGGCGACGAGGGTGCAGTTGTTCAGGGCAAGGCGGCTGCCCACAAGGCCGATGACGGCGAGAGCGAGAGCCGCGTAGGCCGCGGGATGCTGCGCGAGGCGTTCAAAGCTGTCGGTATAGTAGCTCGTGAGGGCCAGGAACAGGAAGACCAGGGCGAGCAGCACGGGCCAGAGCACGCGGGCGGCCTTGAGCGCCTTGAGCTGCAGATTGCCTTCGGACTTGAGTTCAAGCCAGAGCGCGCCGTGGTAGCAGAACATGACCACGAAGAACACGCCGCCGGCAAGGCCGTAGGGGTTGAGAAGCTTGAGAATGTTGCCGTGGTATACGCCGTCCGCGTCGATGGGAATGCCCATGAACAGGTTGGCGAAGGCCACGCCGAGCAGAAGCGCAGGCAGGAAGCTGCCGAGAGTCATGCACACGTCCCAGCTGAAGATCCAGGTGCAGGAATCGCCCTTGCCGCGGAACTCGAAGGCCACGGCGCGGAAGATGAGGCAGAACAGCAGGATGAGCAGGGGAGCGTAGAGTGCGCTGAACATGACGGCGTAGGCGTTGGGGAAGGCGGCGAAGGTCACGCCGCCGGCGGTGATGAGCCACACCTCGTTGCCGTCCCAGTAGGGGCCCTGCGCGTTGTAGATGACGCGGCGTTCATGGTCGTTGGCGGCCACGAAGGGCATGAGGGTGCCCATGCCGAGGTCGAAGCCGTCAAGGATGAAGTACACGGCCCACAAAAGCGTCCAGAGGAAGAACCAGATCGTTTCCATGCTACGCCTCCTCAGCGGCTTTGACAGGTTCGGGCCCCTTGCGGGAGTTGGAATACAGCAGCCAGATGTCGATGAGTCCGAGCAGCGTGTAGATGACCAGGAAGGCTATGACGGAAATGAGCACGGAACTCGTGGGCACGGGGGACACGGCGTCCGAGGTGCGCATGAGATTGTAGACGATCCAGGGCTGACGGCCTACTTCGGCCACGGTCCAGCCGAGCATGATGGTGATGTAGGGCAGGGGAATCATCCAGGGCAGGATTTTGGCAAGGCGGGTGTCTGCGGCAAGATCCTTGCGACGCCACCAGGCCCAGGCGGACACCAGAATGAAGAGACAGCCGAGTCCCACCATGATGCGGAAGGACAGGAAGGTGGGCAGCACCGGCGGAATGTCTTCCTTGGCAAAGTCGCTGAGACCCTTCACTTCGGCGTTGATGTCGTTGAAGGCGATGAAGCTCATGAGGCCGGGAATGGGCAGGGCTTCCACAAGGTTCTTGCCGTTTTCCTGATCGGGCCAGGCGAGAAGGTACATGGGAGCTCTGGTCTGGGTGGTCCAGTGCGATTCCATGGCGGCCATCTTGGCGGGCTGATATTCGGCCACGTTCATGCCCTGCTGGTGACCGGCGGCGCCGACGAGCAGCGCCATGACGAGGGTGAAGGGCGCTGCGATGCGCACGGCCTTGGTGAACAGGGAGGTTTCATTCTTGCGGGCAAGGTGCCATGCGGCCACGCCGAGCACGAAGAAGCCGCCCAGCATCCACGCCGAGGAGACGGTGTGGAAATATTCGCCCCAGGCGTAGGGATTGGTGACCACGGCGAAAAAGTCGTCGAGCTCCGCGCGTCCGTTGCGCAGGACGTAGCCCACGGGATGCTGCATGAAGCCGTTGGCAAGGATGATCCACAGGGCGGAAATGTTGCCGGCAATGGCCACCATCCATATGGCGAAGCAGTGCACCTTCTTGCTCACGCGCTCCCAGCCGAAGGTCCACACGGCCACGAACGTGGATTCGAGGAAGAAGGCCACCGTGGCTTCAATGGCCAGCAGAGAACCGAAGATGTCGCCTACGTAGGCGGAGTAGCGGGACCAGTTCGTGCCGAACTGGAATTCAAGCGTGATGCCCGTCACCACGCCCAGAACGAAGTTGATGAGGAAGAGTTTGCCCCAGAATTTGACCATCCTCTTGTAATCTTCATCGCCGGTGCGCACGTACATGGTTTCCATGATGGCGAGCAGCACGGAAAGGCCGAGCGTGAGAGGCACGAAGATGAAGTGGAAAAAGACGGTCATGGCAAACTGGAGGCGGGAGAGGAGGATGAGATCCATGATGTGCTCCTTGGTGCTCGTCGGCGACGCGGAAGGACGAGTCTCTGCCGTAATCGGCCATGAAGCCCGGACTGCCGCATTGGAGACGGCAGCCCGGGCGCTTGATGTTTCAGGCGGTTAGGCTCCGCACTTTTCCTTGAGGGCGCGGGCCACGGCGACGCCGAGTTCGCGGCACTTTTCAAGGTCTTCCTTCTTGGGATTGAAATAGCACTTGAGCGGTTCGCCCACGAGTTCCACCTTCATGTCGGCCAGAGCGTCGGCCATCATCTTGGGAGCTTCGCCGGACCAGCCGTAGGTGCCGAAGGTGGCGCCCACGAGATTCTGAGGACGCAGGCCCTTCACATGGGCGAGGCAGGCCATCATGTTCACCATGGGCATGTTGTTGCGCGTGGCGGAACCGAGAATGAGAGCGCCGCTGTCGGCGAGCTCGGTCATCACGTCGCTGCAGTGGCAGGTCTGCAGGTTGATGAGGACGTAGGGCACGTCTTCGGCGTCCAGACCGTCGGCCACGGCTTCGGCCATCTTGGCGGTGCCGTTCCACATGCTCTCGTAGGCGATGACGGCGCGCTTCTTGGGCTTCTGTTCGGCAAAGGCCTGATAGGACTCGATGACGAACTTCACGTCCTCGGGCGTGCGGTAGATGAGACCGTGGTCGGGGGCGATGACGTCGAACTGCAGACCGAGGTCGGTCACGCGCTTCAGGGTCTTGAGAACCTGGGGAGAGTAGGGCAGCACGATGTTGTAGTAGTAGCGCTTCATGGATTCATAAAGCGTGGTGCGGTCGCACTCGTCGGCGAAGCGGTAGGAGGTCGCGAGGTTGTGGCCGAAGGCGTCGTTGCTGAAGAGCACCTTGTCTTCTTCCAGGTAGGACACCATGCTGTCGGGCCAGTGCAGCATGCGGGTTTCAAGGAAGGTGACGTTGCGCTTGCCGATGTTCAGGCGATCTCCGTCCTTGACGATCTCGATGGGCCATCCCTCGGTATTATAGATGTTGGTCATGGACTTGTAGCCCATGGGCGAGCAGAAGATCTTTTCGGGCTTGCACAGCTTCACGATGCGGGGAAGCGCGCCGGAATGATCCTGTTCAAGATGGTTGCACACGATGTAGTCGATGCTTTCAGGATCGATGATTTCGGAAATGTGCTTCACCAGCGTGTCGAACTCGTGAGCGTTCACGGTGTCGAAGAGCACCTTCTTCTCGTCGCAGACGAGATAGGCGTTGTAGGTGCTGCCCTCGGGAGAGCGGCTGTAGTGGTGGAAGTTGCGGATGTCGAAATCGACGGCGCCGACCCAGTAAATGTCCTTTTTCAGTTCAACAGGTCTCATGTTTTCCTCGGCTTGGTAAAACAAAAAAAGCGGGAAGCCCCCGGAAAGGGGGCTGCCCGCGAACAATCTTGTCAGTAATTACGCGGCTTCAAAGTCGGCCTTGGAAGCGCCGCAGACGGGGCAGACCCAGTCTTCGGGGATGTCTTCAAAGGCGGTGCCGGGAGCGATGCCGGAATCGGGATCGCCCTTGGCGGGATCGTATTCGTAACCGCAGACGTTGCAAATGTACTTTTCCATCGTGTTTCTCCTTGGGTGCGGCTCAGCGCCAGTTTTCCATGTTGCAGTGCTTGACTCTGTCGTGTTCTTCCGCCTTTTTGCCGTCATTGAAGCGGTCGAGCGTACCTACCAGGTATCCGGTGATGCGGCGTATGCGCTCGAATTTCACTCCCGCTCCGAGCATGGTCTGCCCGGTGCAGCCGGCAACGGAAGTCTTGCAATGGACCATGATGCTTCTCTTTGCCCGCTAGGCGAGCTTTTTGAACATTTTCTTGCTTGCGCCGCAGACGGGGCAGTGCCAGTCGTCGGGCAGGTCTTCAAAGGGCGTGCCGGCGGGAATCTTGCCCTTTCGGTCGCCCTTTTCGGGACGGTAGATGTAGCCGCAGTTGCCGACCTGGCACTGCCACATGGACATGTCCTTTTCGCCCTTTTCCGCCTTGGGTTCTTCGGCTTCGACGGCCTCGAACTCGGCCTTGGAGGCGCCGCAGAGGGGGCAGACCCAGTCTTCGGGGATGTCTTCAAAGGCGGTGCCGGGAGCAATGCCGGAATCGGGATCACCCTTGGCGGGGTCATATTCGTACCCGCAGAGGTTGCAGACGTACTTCTTCATGGCTAGCCCTGGAATTCAGCCTTCCACAGGCCGTGCTTGTTGCAGAATTCGCGGGCGACGACCTTGTCGGCCTTCACGCAGAACTCGGCTTCGGGAGCGTCGCCGGGGTTCAGGAAGGCGATGTGGGAAACGCCGTCGGCCAGAAGTTCGATCCATTCGATGTAATGGTCTTCGGCCATGGGATGGGCGGCGGAGCCGACCTTCACCTTGTAGCCGTTTTCGGTCTTTTCAATGACGGGAACGTGCTTTTCGCTGGCGCCGTCGGTGGAGCCTTCGCGCAGCAGCTTGATGCTTTGCGCCATCAGGTGATGGATGCTGTTGCTTCGTCTGATGAC